>CAVRCC010000045.1:0-109033 GCA_963719395.1 uncultured Gammaproteobacteria bacterium
GTGAAACATGATTGGTACAGATCAACAAGTCATTAAAAAAAAGTTACTGCTAACGACGACGGGGGCCTGCTGGCGGGAATTGGCCAGCGGTTTGTTCGCTTTTGTGATCGGTTTGGTGGTCATTTCCGCCGGCAGACCCGAACGGTAGAAACCGCCGCATGGCATTACCTCCGCGGGTTGCTCCAGGCGGAGACCAAGAATATGGAACGGATGGAGGAAGTCATCCCGGAGGCCGATCATCAAGCGCTCCAGCACATGGTGAGCGAGTCGGCGTGGGCGGAACGGGCGGTGCTGGACCAGGTGGCGCAGGACGCCAACCGGCTGTTGGGGGGGCAAGCCGACAGCAGTTTGATCATCGACGAGAGCGGGTTCCCGAAGAAAGGGCGGCATTCGGTGGGGGTGGGGCGGCAATGGTGCGGCCAGTTGGGCAAGGTGGAGAATTGTCAGGTCGGGGTGTTTGCGGCGCTGGGCTGCGGGACGAAAGCCACGCTGATCGATGAACGATTCTTCCTCCCGGAAGCGTGGACCCAAGACCCGAAACGCGGTCAGGCGGCGGGGATACCGGCCTCGCACTGCGGGTTCCAGCGCAAGCACGACTTGGCTCTGGAGATGATCGCCCACGCTCGCCAGCAGGGGATCGGCTTTGCCTGGGTGGGCTTCGATGGTCTGTATGGCAGCGATCCGGCGTTGCTGCGGACGCTCGACGACCGCGGCGAGCGCTTCGTCGGGGATGTTCACAAAGACCAGCGGATCTACCTGGACGATCCTCGGCCGGTCATCCCCCCGCCGGCGAGGCCGCACGGTCGTCCCCCGACCCGCCGCCAGGCGCAAACGCCGGCGATCCGGGTCGACCGGTGGGCGCAACAGCAACCCGCCGAGGCCTGGCAGCGAGTGACTTTGCGCGACGGCGCCAAAGGCCGGTTGCAGGTGGAGATCCTGCATCGCCGGGTCTGGCTGTGGGATGGCGACGAACCCCAGGCGCGGCTGTGGCATCTGATCGTTCGTCGGGAAGTGGACACCCCGACCAAGATCAAGTACAGCCTCAGCAACGCCCCGGCCAGCACGCCGGCCCCCCGGCTGGCCTTCATGCAAGGGCAGCGCTATTGGATCGAGCGCGCCTTGCAGCAGGGCAAACAGGACGTGGGGCTGGGGGATTACCAAGTCCGGGGGTGGCGCGGCTGGCACCATCACATGGCCCTGGTGATGATGGCGATGCTGTTTACCTTGGAGGAACGGCTGCTCCATCAGCAGACCCGACCGTTGTTGAGTGGCACCGATATCCGAGCCTTGCTGAACCACTTCCTGCCCCGCCGGGATATCACCTTGGCCGAGGTCCTCCGACAGATGGAACTCCGCCATCGCAAACGCCAAAGCGCAACCAACTCCGCCTACCGTAGGCAGCAGCTTAACGAGTAGGTCGGTTCGGTAATCTGACAAAGTAGTTCTACTTTGTCAGATTTATCTGATTGATTTTTATATTAATGGTCAAGAATAGTGTAAATTATATCAAGATACAAGGCAGCTCAAGGTGAAACATGATTGGTACAGATCAACAAGTCATTAAAAAAAAGTTACTGCTAACGACGACGGGGGCCTGCTGGCGGGAATTGGCCAGCGGTTTGTTCGCTTTTGTGATCGGTTTGGTGGTCATTTCCGCCGGCAGACCCGAACGGTAGAAACCGCCGCATGGCATTACCTCCGCGGGTTGCTCCAGGCGGAGACCAAGAATATGGAACGGATGGAGGAAGTCATCCCGGAGGCCGATCATCAAGCGCTCCAGCACATGGTGAGCGAGTCGGCGTGGGCGGAACGGGCGGTGCTGGACCAGGTGGCGCAGGACGCCAACCGGCTGTTGGGGGGGCAAGCCGACAGCAGTTTGATCATCGACGAGAGCGGGTTCCCGAAGAAAGGGCGGCATTCGGTGGGGGTGGGGCGGCAATGGTGCGGCCAGTTGGGCAAGGTGGAGAATTGTCAGGTCGGGGTGTTTGCGGCGCTGGGCTGCGGGACGAAAGCCACGCTGATCGATGAACGACTCTTCCTCCCGGAAGCGTGGACCCAAGACCCGAAACGCGGTCAGGCGGCGGGGATACCGGCCTCGCACTGCGGGTTCCAGCGCAAGCACGACTTGGCTCTGGAGATGATCGCCCACGCTCGCCAGCAGGGGATCGGCTTTGCCTGGGTGGGCTTCGATGGTCTGTATGGCAGCGATCCGGCGTTGCTGCGGACGCTCGACGACCGCGGCGAGCGCTTCGTCGGGGATGTTCACAAAGACCAGCGGATCTACCTGGACGATCCTCGGCCGGTCATCCCCCCGCCGGCGAGGCCGCACGGTCGTCCCCCGACCCGCCGCCAGGCGCAAACGCCGGCGATCCGGGTCGACCGGTGGGCGCAACAGCAACCCGCCGAGGCCTGGCAGCGAGTGACTTTGCGCGACGGCGCCAAAGGCCGGTTGCAGGTGGAGATCCTGCATCGCCGGGTCTGGCTGTGGGATGGCGACGAACCCCAGGCGCGGCTGTGGCATCTGATCGTTCGTCGGGAAGTGGACACCCCGACCGAGATCAAGTACAGCCTCAGCAACGCCCCGGCCAGCACGCCGGCCCCCCGGCTGGCCTTCATGCAAGGGCAGCGCTATTGGATCGAGCGCGCCTTGCAGCAGGGCAAACAGGACGTGGGGCTGGGGGATTACCAAGTCCGGGGGTGGCGCGGCTGGCACCATCACATGGCCCTGGTGATGATGGCGATGCTGTTTACCTTGGAGGAACGGCTGCTCCATCAGCAGACCCGACCGTTGTTGAGTGGCACCGATATCCGAGCCTTGCTGAACCACTTCCTGCCCCGCCGGGATATCACCTTGGCCGAGGTCCTCCGACAGATGGAACTCCGCCATCGCAAACGCCAAAGCGCAACCAACTCCGCCTACCGTAGGCAGCAGCTTAACGAGTAGGTCGGTTCGGTAATCTGACAAAGTAGAATTAATTTACTTTAAGCAAACGCTTGTTAAAGAGCAAGAAAGCCAAAAAGAAGCCCTGCGAGTTTTAAAAGATTCCTCTTCAAAGAAAGAAGATCATTTACGGAAAACAGGAAGTTCTCGATTGCCAGTAGAATATAGTTTGGTTTCTTTGCTTGGATCTAAATTGAAAAAATTGTGGAAAATTTCTATTCACTGGTTAATCTGTATTAAAAATTTATTACTTCATCCAATGACTGATGAACATCGAGACATCATTTTGTCTATCCAATAAGTGTGCCGAACACTATTGGGTGGGTACAATAACCTGGATCATTTGGGTTACGTGCGTGAGATTGTGCGAAAGAACGCGGAGGTCGGTGATAATCTGCTGCCTCGCTGCAACCGCGTGGCCGCTCTCCTCCAGCGATGGCTACTGGGTACTCATCAGGGTGCGGTCAGTCACGCGCATCTGGACTATTACCTCGATGAATACACGTTTCGGTTCAACCGCAGGACATCGCGATATCGCGGCAAACTTTTCTACCGGCTGATTCAGCAAGCCGTAGCCATTGAGCCAGTTCCGTACACCGCATTGGTAAAACACGTAAGAGGGCCGAAACCCAAGAACTACAAGATATAGTGGCCACTGGAGCCAAAGGAATACCCCTAAATTCAATTTTACATTTATTTAATTCTCTTTATAACGGATTCTGTTGATAGCGTCTGAAGCCGTTCATGGAGCCTGAGACGAGCAAGTTCTCCAACCAGTTGTCCGCGTACCGTTTACCGTTGAGCCGTTCGGCGGGACATCGCTGGCCGTGATATTTCTTCACGGTACGCGGCGACGAGGGGCAGAAGTTCCACAACAAGGCCAGCGCGCGCACGCGTAATTCGGCGGAGGCCAACGTGCCGTGGAAGTACTGCGCGTTAAAGCAGGCTCGATCGAGAAACTTCATCAACCGATCGACGAGGTTGCTGGTGCGATGGGCTCGCGCATGATCGTAGCTGCGGCTGAACTGCGCGCGCTTGGCACACAGGTCCAGCGTATGGCGTTTCATAGGGGAATCCGGGAGCGTGCGCTCGGCCCATTCCCGCAGCCGGCGCAGGCGCTGGGCAAAGGCCGCCTTGCCCGGCGCTCGATAGGCCCCCCAGACTTTCTGGCTCACCTGCGCGAAGCCCTCGGCCAGCGCTGGGGTGGCCCGATCGCGGATTTTGAGAAACGCGTGCAAGAAACACAGGATGATCGTAATGCCGGGAAACCAGCGCTTCCAGGCCCCTTGGGTGGCGGCCCAGCCGTCGGTGTTGACCGTCGCGGGCGTATAGTCCGCAGCCACGGCTCGGGCTTCCTCGGCAAACACGCCATAGGCTTGCCGCAAGGCCGTCTCCGAGGCCGAGTCGGCGACCGACGCCCCCAGAATGCACCCCTCACCCGCCGTCGTGGCGATGTAGATTTTTTCTCCGTCCAAACGGCTGTGTTTCTCATCGGCCACCAGGTCCTGGGGTAGGCGTTCCGGCGCCTTGACCGTCGTGCCGACCACGCTGAACCGCCCCAGGCTCTGCTCCAGCCGATACCAAAACATCGCGTCGCGCCCGAAAACCTGGGCCAGCGCCCAGCAGGGGACATGAAAACGCATCAACAACACGGCCTTTTCCACCTCCGCCACCGACGCCGTCAGGTAGGGCATCACCCACGCCGGCGCCACCGTAAACACCCCCTCATCGGCCGTGAGCCGAACCCGCCGACACCGCAGCCCGGCTTGCTTGCGCGAGGGTTCCGTAAAGCCACACCACGCATACCCCCGGCCCCAAGCCTCGGGAAACAGCTCCGGATGCTGGCTATGCATCTGATCCAGTTGCGCTCGGGCAAACTCACCATCGCTCATAAACCGCGCGTAGTCGGCTTCAGCCAACGCCAGCCGAATCGTTCGGTATCCTCGCCTCGGGTGATCGATGACAGTCGTCATGGCGGTCTCTGGGTGTTGAGAGGTCGGGTTGGGTCGTGCTAACCCTCAGCATCTCGTACTCGGAGACGGCTTTCAACCCACCTCCAGCTCATCAACAGAATCCGTTACAAAGAGATTTAATTGTTTACGTTCTTTTAATTTACTTTAGAGTTGTTCATCAATAAAGCCCGCCAACCTATTGAACAACAAATGAATTTTTGAGGTTCCAGAGGCCAGCAGTCGCAAAAATAAAGTCATCGGCTAAATGCTTCAGATGGTTTCTCAGCCGAAGGGTTAATACCCGAAAAACCTTCATGCCGCCGATCGCATGTTCCACGAGGACACGAACCCGTCCGATCCGACGATTGTCGCGCTTTTGCTGACGCGTTAACTGCGGATCGGGATTCTTTTTCGACTTGCGGGGTTTTTTATGAGGAATATGAATGTTTTCGGGCGATAAATAATCGGTCTTGATGCCTTGATAGCCCAGATCAGTCGAGGCTTCGGTCGAGCCGAACCCATCGATTTTCGGGTCGAACTCTTGTTTAAATAAAGAGTAATCATGCTGACTTCCCGGGACGGTTTCATCCAGAATCAAGATGCGTTTATCCGTATCCGAGACCGTCGTGTTCTTGACGGTATGAAAGCCTTTTTTTCCACTGAAATGCTTTTTTTGTCGGGCGGGTTTTTGGGGACGTTGGATGGGTCTTTCCGTGGCATCGATCAAAATATGGTCAACACTTTCAACAAGTTGCAAGAGTTCTTGGGGATCGTCCGTCGTGCGTTTGGGTAAAACTTTCAAATTTATTTGCGTTTGTTTTAAGATGGGCAAGAGCCGCTGGACGGACTCAAACGCGCACCCGCGACTGAGGTTAAAAGTAAAAGCTAGCACATCATAAGTCGGATAATTTTTGAGATAGAACAAGATAAAAAGTAACTGATTTTCTGGTGAACCGAGCGTCGATTTACGTCCGCCTCCTTTTTTTCTTTGGCGATGTTTTTTGGGCTTTCCTTTACAATTTTTACGCTGATCTTCTTTCAGACAAGAGGTAAACTCGTTCAAAAGTTTTTCGAACTCCTCACGACCTAGACCAATTAAAGATCTTAATTGGCGATCATCGTTCAAGACTTCTGAAACATTTATGGAAGGTGGAGTCATCAGTGTTTTTCTCCAAAATCAGCGCCGATAACGCTTGATGCCAAAAGTTTTCGATTCTAAGTTATTGAATTAGAGAGAAACATAAAATCAACGTTTATCATAACACATTGATTTAAAATGGTAAAATTATTTATGGACAACTCTTTTAAGCAAACGCTTGTTAAAGAGCAAGAAAGCCAAAAAGAAGCCCTGCGAGTTTTAAAAGATTCCTCTTCAAAGAAAGAAGATCATTTACGGAAAACAGGAAGTTCTCGATTGCCAGTAGAATATAGTTTGGTTTCTTTTCTTGGATCTAAATTGAAAAAATTGTGGAAAATTTCTATTCACTGGTTAATCTGTATTAAAAATTTATTACTTCATCCAATGACTGATGAACATCGAGACATCATTTTGTCTATCCAATAAGTGTGCCGAACACTATTGTCGGCGATGCGTCGGTCGTTCTCGCCGCACTGGAACATTGAGGTCATCGGCGCGATGCCCAGCCGCTCGATGGGTCGGCGCGGGAACAGGCGGGCCTCGACCTGCAGGGTGGTGGTGTCGCTGGGGGTCACGACGAAGCGGTAGGCGCCGGCGATGCTGGGGCCTTCGAGCAGGGCGTGGAGGGTCAAGACGGTGGCGTTCGGCGCGGGCCGCTCCAGCCAGAACGCACGGAAGGCGGGAAATTCCTCCGGGCGGTCCATGCCGGTATCGATGGCCAGGCCCCGGGCGGACAGGCCGTACTGCTTGCTGGCGCCGACCGCGCGGAAGTAGCTGGCGCCAAGGAAGGCCAACATGTCCCGATCCCAGTCGGCGCGACTGTTGATCCGGAACCCGGCGAAGCCGAGATCGCCCACCGGTTCCGGTATCCGATCCTTGACGCGCGGGCCGTATTTGAACAAATCCGGCGAGAAGGCAACGGGCTGGGCGATGCCGTCGGCAACTTCGTAGATCTCGACGGGATGGTGGAAATACAGCCCCAGATGGAAAAACCGCGCCTGGAACGGCAATTCGCCGCCACCCCACAGACTGTGTTCGGCGCGGAAGTTGTTGAGGGCCTGATAATCGTCGTAATCCATAGCCGCCAGCCATGGCGGCCGGGTGTCGGTGGGGGGGATATAGGGTTCCCGCGCCAGGCGTTGCGCGGTTTTCCGCAGCCAGTCCGGGCTGAAGGGCTGGCCATTGGTTGGGGAACCGCCCTCGGTTGTGGCGGCGTGTACCAGGGAAGCCGGCAATACCCCGCAGGCGGCCAGCCCCAGCAATCGCAGCAAGAGTTCCCGTCGTGTCATAACGCTCGTCATACCCTGTTGTTGGTTGTTGTTGTGGGAGCGGGGATTATAACGCCCGCGAACGCCCCCGGATCGGCGGTGCGGACGTGCGACGGTTCAGCCGGATGAACGCTCCGACAGAGCGCCACGATACGGATCACGTCGGAAATCACCACAGTCAACCAGACCACGGTGCTGATACCGACGGCGGCGGCGATGTCCTTGATGGCGCGAATCTTGTCGTTTTCGCGGGTTTCCAGGAAGTCGCACACGGCCTCGATGGCGTTGTTGAACAATTCCGCCATCAGGACCAGCCCGGTGGCCAGCAGGATCATCTCAAAATTCACCCACTGCTGGAAGATCAGTGCCAGCGCGAGAATGATCACGGACGACACCATCTTGTAGGCGGCGCTGAAATCGTAGAGGACCGCGAACCGCAGTCCCGAAAGAACGACATTGACCTTGCGCAGAGGGTGATAGCCGGTTTCGCCGGTGCCGAGGAATTTGTTCCTCATCGTCTCTCCAACAAGCCGTATGTCATCGTGCTAAAGGATTTGGCTCAATATGGATTCCAGTCAGTTCGGTGCGTTATGCGACCAGCGAGGTTAAGAGGGGGCTAAGCAGGCCTTTACCCCGCATGCGAACGTTATGCACGAACTGAAAGAAGCCCAAGTACAACGGCAATTTCTCCTGCGAGAGGCCGCGATGCGGTCGCAACCAGGAACGGAGCAAAGACCAAAAGCCCTCCATCGTGTTGACATGAATTTCGTAGAAGCCATCCCCGTCCTCGTCACGGGCGTATTCACCCCGGCTATGACACACGGTATGATGATCAAAGCCCCAGTCCTTCAACGGGTTATAGATGGTGTATTCATCGGTATGGACCCGCGTGCCCGGTGCAATGAACGTTTGGATGAGGGGACGAATCGTCGCTTGCTGGACATTCTCCACCCTCCGAATCACCACGGCGCCGCCGCGCTGGATCATCCCGAAAATCGGCGGCTTTTCCTTCTCTAAAGTTCCCCGGCCGCGGGCGCCCTTCAGTCGCCGCCGCCGGCCCCGCCGGCCTTGTTTTTTCACCGCGTCCGGAAACCCTTTATGACCGGCCACGACGTAGACTTCGTCGCATTCCACGTCCCCCGACAGAACCGGTTCGGGCTGGCGGGCGACGATTCCTTCCCGCAGTTGCTCGGTCATCCGCTGCACATCGTCCGGGTTCAAGCCCAACTCTTGGGCGATCTGGGCGTTAGATAAGTTTAATCCCATGAAATACAGACACAAAATCCAAACCCGCAGCGGTTGATGATGCCCCGCCAACACCGTCTCCGTCAGATCATCGAAGTAGCGCAGGCAGCCCTGACAATGATATTTCTGCCGCGCCGCTTGGGTCGTATCCCGGCCCTGTTTGGTGATCTCCGCCGCGCCACAGTGGGGGCAGCGGACCCCCTCGGGCCAACGCAACTGACGAATGGTTTCATAGCACTTGACATCATCCAGTAGATTTTGAAGGTTGATCATCGTCGGGGGCCTTCAGTCGCGGTGGTTCATAACCCGTCCAGTGTAGCTCCTGACCTCCGTTGGGACGAGCCGTCCTCAACAGTCTGGAATCCATATTGAGCCACGATGAAATATTTTCAAACCGGTCAGCACTCTAGTACATCTGATGGAAAATGTACCTGCAAATAGACGCGGGAAGCGGCTACAACGGTGACCAGTATTAAAGCGAGCGCCACCGTGGTGAACTGCCATTCCGGCCAGATTCGACGGATGATGAAAACCAGGCACAGCGCGAAAGCGACGATTTGCGCGGTGTGGGCGCTCGGAAACGAGCTGTCGGCGGGCAGGGCGATCAGTGGTTCTATTAGAGTGGGTCGGGGGCAAGCCAGCAGGGCCTTGGCGAGGTGGACGAGCAGCGCCGCACCACCGAAGCCAATCACCAGTAACAGGGTTTCCCACCACTTCTGAATATACAGCAGAACGGCGGCGATCAGGACCGCGAGAGGTGTGAGTACGTACAGCGATCCCAGCCAGGTGACGCTGCGAAAGAAATCATCCAGCCTCTCCGACCGGTGCGCCGCCGCGAAGAGCAGAATTTGGTTATCCCAAGACATTTGAAGTGAACACGGTTTCCCAGCCTTTGCACGCGAGCAGGACGGTTTTCGGCACGGGACGGGCGCCGGCGCCATAGGCGCTTACCGTGCGTGCTGTCAGACCCAGCGCTTCTCCGGCTGCGGCCAGCGACAAACCATGCCGGAGACGCCAGCGTAGAAATTCCCGCTGAGCCTCGTCCCGGCTGTTTTGCGCCAGCGCATCGAGCCAAAGCGTATCCGCGCCGATCTGGATGTCGAACGCCGGCCATTCCACGGTCCAGCCGCTGTCCGCAACGACGGCCCCGGCAAACGCCGATGCCTCGCGCAACGGCGCTAGACCCGGTTTGGTGAAGACCGCCTCCTGCTTGTCGACCTCGAAAACGCTGCCGTCCACAAACTCAAGCCATAACCGATAGTCCGCCAAGGCGCGAGCTGTCTTGAGGCGGGGACGTTTCATGGATGCCATTTTTTCCATTCCTCCATTAACAGGTCTTGATGGGCGGAGACCCAGGCCAGGACTTCATCACGCAGGGACTTGGACCATGCGCCATACACCGTCAACTCCGCGTCCAGATCAATCCGCACGTCGATGCTACCGCCCACCAAATGGACGTGCGGGGGCAGATGGTCGTCTTCTCGCACCTGCAAGCGGTATTTGTTGTTGCGGAAGCGGTGTTTCGTGGTCATTTGAGTATGGTATAGAAAAATTTTCCATACGTTAATCCCCGAATAGTCCTGTTTTAACCGTCTCTTCCATCCACGCCCGTCGTTGCGCTTCATCCGGCTGAGGCAGTTCCGCCGCCGTAAACAACGCGCCCGCCAGCACTTTTTGCAGCAGAGCCGCCAGCGCCGGCTGCATGTCCACGGTGTGATCCAGCACCCACAGCAGGTTCAGCAACTCCCCGTCGAACTCCCAGCGTTCCGGGCGGAGGTCGTCCAGCGGCGAGGATTTCTTCCCGGAGCGGTCGCGCATCCGGTAGGCCAGCCAGGATTTCACCACCTCGAACCCGGAAATGCTGAAGTTCCACACTTCCCGCCGCACCGGCGCGAACCGGCCCTTGCCGATCTGGAGTTCCTGAGTCGCAGGATCGTAGTTGAAGCGGTCGGGATAATCCGTCGGGCTGGCGGGCGTGCCCACTTGGCAAAGAGTGACGCCGGGTGGAACGCGGCCCGGCTTTTCGCCGGGCGGGATGAATCGCTCGCCGTAGGTGTGCAGCCAGATCAAGCGCCGGCCCAGCGCCGCGCATTCGGCGAACAACGCTGGGTCTTGGGTGAGAGGCAGACGCGGGCCGGGCAAGACCAGCTCGTCCCAGAAGGTCTTGACGTAGTCCGGCGTCGCCAGCAGTGCATAAGTGTAGGCGAACACATCTTCGGCGCCGACCGGCTGACCGTACCGCCCGCTCAGAAACTCCAGCAGGCCGCGCGTGATATTTGGTTGCGTGGCGGCGGCATCGCGCCAGAGCGGGATGACATCCTTCGCGCCACGATTGCAGAAATGGTCCATGTCGGGAATTAAGGCTGCGGCGACAGCGGCGAGGCCTTTACCGAGGATTTTGGTCCACAGTCCGCACATAAAGATCTGCCGGTCGCCATAAGTGCGATGCAGAGCGGGTCGCATCCGGTCGCCCAGGCGGTTATCGAGAATCGCAAAGCGCCGGTCGAAACTGCGGAAGGCATAGCGGCTGAGTTCGGGCATTGGCGCGGTCGGTTCCAGACTGGCCAGCAGCGATAGGCGGGTAGCTTTGTCACCCAAACTGGGATAACTGCCCGTTACTTTGCGGTCGGGTGTTTCCCGAAACGCGGCCTTGCGGTCTTTCACAGCCAGCAGCCCCCGCCAGCGTTGTTCCAGCACCTCGACGGTTTCGCCAATCGGCCAACTGCGTTTGAACTGCACGCCGTTTTCCTGCCACGGAAACAGGTCCGTCACCAACGGCCAGTCAAAATACGGGCTGCCGGTCAGCGGCAACAACGGTGCGGTCCAATCCGTCGGACAGCTTTTCCAGGGCACATCGGCGAAGCATTGCACCTGACTCAAGCGCTCCAGCTTGGTCGCCTGGGTTCCTTCGATGCGGGTGTAGCGCACGGTGGCTGGCGTATCCGGTCGCGGTTCGCCGTAGCGCGCCCCAATCGCAATGGCGACCGGGGTTTGAATGGCGAACACGTTGTCGGTTTTGCGCGCCCCCAGGTTGTCGCCTTCGAGGTCGATGATCCACAGTTCGTCGAAGGTTCGGCGCATCCACTGGCGCATGGCCGCGAAACCCGGTCCAGCCAGATAGGACGAGGCGGTGATGAAGCCGACGATGCCCGGCCCGCCTTTGCTCTCGAACACCTTCCACAAGGCCCAGCGCCAGAAGTAGACGTAATCGTTGTAGAGATTCTTGGCGTGCAGCCCCAACCCCAGCACGTTCAGCGGCGCGATGAAATCCTGGAGGATGCCCGCACCGTCGCGGTGGGCGTCGCCGTAGCGAATCCAGCCGCCCTTGCGGGTTTGCCCGCTGTCCCCGGCGTCCAGCACTTGCCGGTCATAGGGCGGATTGCCCAGACACACCAGCACCGCCGTTTCCGCCTTCACCTTCTGCGCCCGCCGGTGCTCCTCGCCCAGCGCCTTGTAGGCCAGCGGCAGATGGCCGGGCGGCGCGGCGTTGGGCGGCTCCAGGGTGTCGGTCAGATAGACGTGCGCGCCATCCGCTGGCAACGTCCCGCCTTCCGCCAACACCCGTTGACTCAGCCGCAAATGCGCCACCGCATACGGCCCGACCAGAATCTCGAACGCATGGAGATTGCGCGCCCCGACCGTCGCCGCTTGCGCCCGCATGCCCGGTCCCTGGGTCGCCGCGACTCGTTCCAGCGCGTGATCCAGCGCGGCGAGAATGTAGGTGCCGGTGCCGGCGGCGGGATCGAGCGTGACCACCTTCGGATCGACGAAGGAAAATTCCGCGTCGAACCGGCTTTCCAGCAATTCCCCAATCAGCGCGACTTGCGCCCGCACCACCGGAACTGGCGTGTAGTAGACGCCGCGATCCTTGCGCATTTTCGGGTCGTAGACCGCCAGAAAATCCTCGTAGAAATACAGCCACGGATCGCCGGAAATCTTGCCGGCCAGCGCCGCCTGGTCCACCGCGCCGATCACCCGTTCCAGCACGTTGACCGGGGTTTCAATCTCCGCCCGCGCCTGGGGATCAGCCAGGATTTTCAGCGCTTCGGCCAGCAGTCCATGCTGGGGACGCAGGGTCTGAGTGGCCTGTGCCGTGGACAATTCGGCCGCGCCCGACCAGCGGGCCAGCAGCAGCGCATAGGTCAGGGTCTGCGCGTAGGCATCGGCGAACTGAGCGTCGTCGGCGTCGGGGAACAGATAATGCCGCCAGTCTACCGCCAGTGCCGCCAAGTTGGATTCGGAGTTCTGCACGGCAGCCAGCACTTCGGCGCGCAGCAGGCGACACAGCGGTGCCAGCATCTCGGCCAAGGCGCGCGGCGTGGCCGGGGCGGTCGGTTGCCAGAGCAGAAAATCCCGCAGCAACTCGAACACCGCCGCCGCGTCGGTTTCGCTGACCGCTTTTGCGCCATCCGTGGTCACATCGCCCGACAGCCGGATTAACCGCCCGACCCGCTCGCCGCCGCGATACAAGGCCCACTGATTGCCATCGGTGTAGAGTAGGTTCGGCAAGTCGCGGAATTTTTCCCACTGGGTTTTGTCGTTCGCTCTGAATTTGGTCGGGTCCGCGCCCTTACCCGGGGCTTTCAACTCCACGTAACCGGTCAATAATGACTGCGTAACCACCCCTACATCCGGCCGGCCCGCGCGTTCGCGGTCCTGCACTTCGGTCAGTGCCTCCACCGTCAGACCGAGCTGATCCGCCGCACCGCGCACCAGGGCGATGATCGGCGCTTTCAACTGATCTTCCGGGTTGAAATGCAACGGCACGGTGAATTTGGCCGTGAGATCGGCGGCGAACGCGGCCAGCAGGGTAGTGAACGGTGAAGCGGGAGATGGGGGCATGGGCGTGTCGGGTTATCGGCGCTCAGCCCGCGCCCCGGGTTTTGATGGCGTCGACCACGCCCTCGCTGGTGGGGGCGGTGATGGTCAGCAGCAAGCCTTCCTGGCGGTAGAAGTTCACGAGCGGGGCGGTCTTCTCGTTGTAGATGTCGAGACGATGGCTGATGGCTGCCGCGGTCTCGTCGTCGCGCTGCACCACCGGGCTGCCGCATCGGTCGCAGATGCCCTCGACCTGGGGTGGCTGGCTCCGGACGTTGTAGATCGCCTGGCACTGAGTGTTGACGCAGGTGCGGCGGGTCGTCAGCCGGTTGAGAATCTCCTCGCGGGGTACTTCGATGTTCGCCACCACGTCGAGTTGGATGCCCAGTTTGGCCAGCATCGTCTTGAGGGCCTCGGCCTGGGGGATGGTGCGGGGGCAGGGCAATCGCATAAAAAAGTTAAATAGAATCAATTAGTTGGTATTTTAACTTATCTTTGGTTTTCTGGATGATTTGCACGACCTTTTCGAGGGAATAGCATCCACTGAAAATCTCTCAGTCGTTTTTGCGGCCTTGATCATCATTCCGGCCAATACCTTGCGATAAGCAGGGGATATAAAATTGAATATCATATATTAATCAGCAATTTATGTTCCATTGCATAAGGTTTTCGGCTCATGCCTGGCCGGAATGATGATCAAGGCCGTTTTTGCATAGCTTAACGAGGTTAAGCCGCATGGTTCTCCGCCCTAAAGTTCAGTCGCCTACTCAATTAAAATTACCCCCGCAATGTGAGTTCAAGCTGCTGGTTAAAGCGCTACAGCACGCTCAAAAATCATCAGTCCCTCTCACGGCCAAACCCAAACCCACACCCATGCTTTTAACCAGCTTTTCGCGGTTGACCGATCCCCGTCTTGATCGAAGGAAACGGCATCTTTTAATCGATATTGTGGTCATCGCGCTCTGCGCCGTGGTGTGCGGAGCCGATGACTGGGTGAGCATTGAATCGTTTGGTCGGACCAAATACGATTGGTTGAAAGAATTTCTGTCCCTGCCGAACGGGATTCCGTCTCACGATACGTTTGGCCGGGTCTTTTCCTTGCTGTCCCCCGACGAATTCGAAGCCGGTTTCCTGCGGTGGGTCAGCCAGCTCCGGTTCAAAACCCCAGGCGAAATCGTGGCCGTTGATGGGAAAACTTTGCGGCGGTCGCATGATAAAAAAAACGGCCGATCGGCGATTCACATGGTCAGCGCGTGGGCGTCGGACAACGCGTTAATCTTGGGCCAACGCAAAACCGATGCCAAATCCAACGAAATCACCGCTATTCCCGAACTGCTCCAAGTGCTTGATTTGTCAGGATGCATTGTCACCATCGATGCGATGGGGTGCCAGAAAAACATCGCCGAGTTGATTATCAACCAACAGGCCGATTACGTCTTGACCCTGAAAGCGAATCACGGCCATCTCTTTCAGGAAGTCCACGATTTTTTCTTGGATGCGGAAACGAATCATTTCCAAAACGCCGCGATTCATTATGTGGAAACGCAAACCCAGAGCCACGGGCGCCTCGAGGTTCGCCGTTACTGGATCACCGATGAAATTTCCGAGCTTCCATCGACGGCACCTTGGAAAAATCTGTCGCTGATCGGCCTGGTCGAATCCGAGCGAACGGTCGGGGGTAAAACCACCATCGAGCGACGATTTGTTATTTCCAGTCTGGAAAAGGATGTCACCCTGTTTGCGAAAGCCGTCCGGCAACACTGGGGGATCGAAAACTCCGTACATTGGGTCCTCGATATTGGCTTTCGCGAAGATGAATCACGGATTCGAACCGGACACGCTCCAGAAAATATGGCGGTTCTCCGACACATCGCCCTCAATGTATTGCGGAATGACGATACCCGCTTAGGCATTAAAAACAAGCGACTCAAGGCCGGGTGGAGCACCGATTATCTCACGCATCTTTTATGTGGAGAACTGGAAAGACTGCTACTTAATTGATGCAAATGTCAAAAATTTAAATGCGATTGCCCTGGGTGCGGGGGAAGCCGTCCAGCAGAAATCCCCTGGCGCAATCTGGTTCCCGCAGGCGTTTTTCCATGATGCCCAGGATCAGGTCGTCCGGCACCAGGTCGCCGGCTTTCATGAAAGCTTCCGCTTTTTGGCCTTGATCATCATTCCGGCCAATACCTTGCGATAAGCAGGGGATATAAAATTGAATATCATATATTAATCAGCAATTTATGTTCCATTGCATAAGGTTTTCGGCTCATGCCTGGCCGGAATGATGATCAAGGCCCGCTTTTTTACCCAGTTCTGTGCCGGCTTGCACCGCGCCGCGCAGGATGTCGCCGGTGGAGATCTGCACCGAGCCTCCAATTGCGTCAACAGCTTGGCCACGGTGCCCTTACCGGTGCCCGGAGCGCCCAACAGAATCAATCGCATGAAGTTTTCCTCGTGATTTTGGGAGCTAATGACGAAACCGGTGATTGCCGGCCGGCATGAAGGCGCCATCCAGCGCCGCGTGCAGCCGCGAATGTTGCCCGCGATGGACTCAAGGAATCAATCCCCTGCGCGCGGAGTCGCTGAAATTTGCATAAAATGACCGCCAACATCACTCCCATCGTTCGAAGGATACTATTCGATGCTGGTTCTCCACGCCGCGTTTTATAAAGATTGCCTGCATCTGTGGGGCGAATCGGCTCCCTCCGCCACGGGAACCACCGCCGGCGCCTATCCGTATCGCACCGAAGTGGCCCAACTGCGCGACGCGCTCGCCCAGGCCTATCTGACCTTGCTGGCTGGCAAGGCGGCGGTCGAGGAACGGATGCTCTGGTTGCCCACGCAAGGCGGCGCGCCACTGCCATCCTCGCCGCTGGTGGCCGAACCGCCCAAGTCGCGCAAGGCGCCCACCCTGGCTGCCTGGACCCTTCCCACCCTGGCCCTGAGCGCTGTCGATGCCGTCAACCTCCTCGCGACGGTTCGGAATCGCCCCGCGCTGGCGCCGGGCGTGGTCGTGGGCGACGAGTTGCGCTACTGGAGCGAGGCGCTACGCCTGGCCGGCGCTCTGGTCCATCGCGAACAGGTGTTGCCCGATCTGATCGAGCGGCGCGGCGCCTACCGGGCCTGCTGGACCCCGGTCTTTCTGGGCGAGGACGGTGCTCGTCTGGAGCGATTGGCCCGGGCCATGCCGTCCGCCGCTCGCGCCATCGGTTCCGATCATCGCGCGCTCCCCGATTCGGCCCCCCGCGACGTGCTGCGGGAATTCCTGGCCTGGATCGTCGATCACTTGGTCCGGCAGTCGACCGCGTTCCCAGCCGCCAAGCGCGCCGGAACGGCTTCGGCCAGCATGCACGGGCAATGGATTCAGGCGTTGCGGCAGCCGGATGGCGCGCTGGAAGGCGACAAAGCGGAACTGCGGCAACTATCAAAACAGATTCGCGATTGGCAACGACCGCTGCTGCGACTGGTCAACGCGCCCTATCGCTTGTGTTTTCGACTGGAGGAGCCGGCGCTCGACGAGAAAGACACGGGCGCGCTGTTTTTCCCCGACACCGGGACGGAGTGGCGGGTCCACTACCTGCTTCAGGCCCGGGAGGACCCCAGCCTGCTCGTTTCCGCCGCGGCGGTGTGGAAACCGAACCGGGGGACCAGCGAGGGTTTGAAGACCCTGGGTCCGCAGGCGCGGGAAGGGTTGCTGGCATCCCTGGGGCAGGCCGCGTCCCTGTGTCCGGCCGTCGAAGCCAGCTTAAACGAGTCGGCGCCGGTCGGTTATGAACTGGATACCGAGGGCGCGTTCCGCTTTCTCGCCGAGGAAGCGGCCCTGCTGGAACAGAACGGCTTCGGCGTCATGCTGCCGGCCAGTTGGACCGGCAAGCGCCGCGCCAAGCTGGCGGCGCGCGCTCAGGCCAAGACCCGCTTCGAGTCCAAGGCCGGCATGACCCTGGACCGGGTGCTGGATGTCGAGTGGGAAATCGTGCTCGGCGAGGCCGGCCTGACGCCCGAGGAACTGCTGGCGCTGGCCAAGCTCAAGGCGCCGCTGGTCCGGGTGCGCGGTCAATGGGTGCAACTGTCCGCCGCCGAAATCCAGGCGGCGTTAGACCTGCAGAAGCGGGGTGGGGCGGCGTTCGCCGGTCGCGATTTGTTGCGGCTGGCGCTCGGCGCCGACGCCGTTGCGGGATTGGAAGTGAGCGACGTCAACGCCGACGGTCCGCTGGGCGAACTGCTGGCGGGTCTGGCTCAGGGTGATCGTATCGCGCCCTTGCCCCCGCCGCCGGGATTGACCGCCACGCTCCGGCCCTATCAGACGCGCGGCTATGCCTGGCTGGAGTTTCTCACCCGTTGGGGCTTGGGGGCCTGTCTGGCGGACGACATGGGCTTGGGCAAGACGGTGCAAACCCTGGCGTTGTTACAGCGGATGCGGGAGGCGGGCGAGTCGCGGCCGGCGCTGCTGATCTGCCCGACCTCGGTGGTGGGCAACTGGCGCAAGGAAGCCACGCGCTTCACCCCGCAACTGCCGGTCATGGTCCATCACGGGACCGGGCGCGACAAGGGCGAGGCGTTCGCGGCGCAAGCGCAAACCTGCGCCATGGTGCTGTCCAGCTACGGGCTGCTGCACCGGGATTTATCCTCGCTGCAAGGCGTGGAATGGGCGGCGGTGATCCTGGACGAAGCCCAGAATATCAAGAACGCCGAAACCAAGCAGGCCAAGGCGGCGCGGGCCTTGCGCGCCGAGCGGCGCATCGCGCTCACCGGCACGCCGGTGGAAAACAACGTCGGCGATCTCTGGTCGATTCAGGATTTTCTCAATCCCGGTTTCCTCGGCAACGCCGCTCGGTTCAAGCGGGAATTTTTCCTGCCCGTGCAGGTGCAGCGCGACGCGAACGCCGTGGAGCGCTTGCAGCGGATGACCGGGCCTTTCATCCTGCGCCGGCTCAAGACCGATCGCGCCATCATCCAGGATTTGCCGGACAAGCTGGAGATGAAGGTCTATTGCACGTTGACCAAGGAACAGGCGACCTTGTACGCCGCCGTGGTGCAACAGGCGGAAGCCGTGCTGGCGGGCGCCGAAGGGATGAGTCGCCGGGGCTTGATTCTGAGCACGCTGTTGCGGCTCAAGCAGGTGTGCAACCATCCGGCGCAGTTCCTGGCCGACCATTCGCCGGTGCCGGGACGGTCCGGCAAGCTGGCGCGACTGACGGAGATGCTGGAGGAAATCCAGGAAGCGAACGAACGGACCCTGATCTTCACCCAGTTCGCCGAGATGGGGCATTTGTTGCAGAAGTATCTGCAAGAACAGTTGGCGCGGGAAGTCCTGTTCCTGTACGGCGGTTTGTCCAAAACCCAGCGCGACCGGATGGTGGAGCGGTTCCAGAACGAAGCCGGCGGGCCGTCGGTGTTCATTCTGTCCATCAAGGCCGGCGGCACCGGCTTGAATCTCACCCGCGCCAACCACGTGTTCCATTTCGACCGCTGGTGGAATCCGGCGGTGGAGAATCAGGCCACCGATCGCGCCTTCCGCATCGGCCAAAGCCGGCAGGTGGAGGTGCACAAGTTTATCTGCCTGGGCACCGTGGAGGAGCGCATCGACGAGTTGATCGAGCGCAAGCAATCCCTGGCCGAAAAGATCGTGGGCAGCGGCGAGAGCTGGATCACCGAATTGTCCACCGATGAGTTGAAAAACCTGTTCCGGCTGCGCGCCGAAGCGGTGGAGGATTGAACATGGGTTACTACGACAACTACTATCCCGTCAGCCGGCCGCGCCGGGTCAGTGGCGGCATCAAGGCGCAGAGCCAGCGCGGGGCATTCGCCAGCCGTTGGTGGGCCAAGCGCTGGATCGCGGTGCTGGAGAGCTTCGACATCGGCGCCCGGCTGGGACGTGGACGCAGCTACGCCCGCCAGGGCCAGGTGTTGGACATCCAGATCGCCCCCGGCGAGGTCAAGGCCAAGGTGCAAGGCTCGCGGCCCCGGCCCTATCAGGTGAGCATCAAACTGAAACCGCTGAGCGCGGCGGATTGGCGGAAATTGACCGAAGCGATGGCGGAGGAGGTGCGTTTCGGCGCCAAGCTGCTGGCCGGGGAAATGCCCGCCGACATCGAGGAGGTGTTTCAGGCCGAAGGGTTGTCGCTGTTTCCCAAGGTCCACGGCGACTTGAAGACGGAATGTTCGTGCCCGGACTATTCCAACCCCTGCAAGCACATCGCCGCCGTCTATTACCTGTTGGGCGAGGCGTTCGATAACGATCCCTTCCTGATGTTCCGGTTGCGCGGGATGGAGCGGGAGGCGCTGCTGGGGCAGTTGGGCGAGGCGGTGAGCGACGACGAGGGTTGGCCGCCGGCGGAACCGGAACCCTTGAGCGAGGACCCGGGACGGTTCTGGACGCTGCCGCCGCTACCAGAAGCGCTGGCCCCCCTGATCGCGCCGACCCAATCCGCCGCCCTGTTGCGTCGGCTGGGACCGTTTCCCTTGTGGCGCGGCGATTCGTCTCCGCTGGAGGCGTTGGAGCCGGTCTACGCGGTGATGGCGAGGAGCGCGCTGGAAGCGCTGGGCGGCGGTTCTGAAGAGTCCTGAAAGTTCGCCGATGAATAGCACCTGGCTGCGTTATATCGTGCTGGCAGTCCTGCTGCTGTTCGGTCTCCAGGCTGGCAATGCCGCTCCTCGCCCCGGTCCGACGCCGTCGCCCGCGCCGGAAACGGTTGCGTCAGCGACAACCGGACCCACGATCGAGCAGGTGCAGGCCAAGCTCGCCGCTCTCGCTACCCTCCGCGATTTGCCCGAGAGCGAGCGCACCCAGGCGCAGGAGTGGTACCAACAGGCGATGAGTCAGTTGCAGGCGGCGAAAAACTACGCCGACACTATGGCCTACTATCAGCAACTCCAACAGTCGGCCTCGCTGGAAACCGCCCGCCTGCAACAAAGCCTGACCAGCGAGCCGCTGCCCGAACCGTCACCAAAACTGTCCACCGAAGAATTGTCTCAGCAACTGGCGCAAACTCAGGCCAGCCTGAGCGATGCCCAGAAGCGCCTGGCCGACCTGGACCAGCAACTAACGGTGCAGCAGGCGCGCCCCAAGAATGTCCCGAACGAACTGAACAGCCTCAAGCAGCAAGCCGCCGAATTGGAAAGCAAGTTGCAAGCGGCCATGCCGACTACCACCACCCTGCTACTGGCCCAGGCGCGACAACTGGCGTTGACCACCCAACGGCAGGCGTTGAACCAGCAGATCGCCATGCTGGAGCAGGAACGGCTGAGTTACGATGTCCGTTACGCCCTGTTGAATGCTCAGCGGGCGGTGGCGGTGCAGGAGGTGGCCCAAGCCCAGACCCGGACGCAGCAACTGCAAAGCCTGCTGAACGCCCGCCGCCGCGACGAAGCCGCCGTGGTGGTGCAGCAGACCGACCAGGCCACGCAGGAGGCCGCTGCCAAACCGGCCGTGATCCAGGCCGCCGCCGCCGAAAACGCCGCCATCAGTCGCCGGCTGGCGGAACTGGTCCAGAAAAGCGACGAAACCGGCGCCCGCCAGGCGTGGGTCAACGAGCGTCTGGCGCAATTGACGGAACGGATGCGGGGAATCCGGCAACAGCTTGGTATCGCCGGATTCAGCGACGCCATCGGGCCGATTCTGTTGGATGAACGGCGCAACCTGCCGGATGTCCGCCAGTACCAGCGTAGCGCCAGCGAGCGCCAGCAAAGCATCATCCAGGCCCGCCTGGAGCAATTCCAGACCGAGGAACTGTTACGTCGCGCCCGGGCTGTCGACGATAACCTCAAGGAACTCGCCGCCCATTTCGACCCGGAATGGTCGGATGCACAACGGCAGGCAGTGATCGCGGAGCTGCGGCCGTTGCTGGTCGAACGCCAGCAACTGCTGGAAAAACTCAGCGGCGGCTACGGCAACCTCACCACCGAACTGGTGGCGCTGGACGAAGCCCAACGCAAATTGAGCGACCAGGCCGAATTATACGGGATGCTGCTCGACCGGTATCTGCTGTGGATTCGCACCAGCCCGCGACTCAACGCCGAATGGCTGAAGGGACTCGACCTGGCGCTGGACTGGCTGACCAAGCCGGCGCATTGGCAGGGGGTTTGGCAAGACCTGATACACCGCGCGCGGGATCAGTCCGTGCCGGTGGCCCTCGGTGTTCTGATGCTGCTGGGCTTGCTGTACTACCGCCGCTCGCTGATCAAGCGTTTGGGAGAGGGGGTGGACGCCATCGGCGATGTCCGCCACGACAGCTTTCGGCTCAGCGTGCGCGCCTTGGGGATGACCCGTTGTTGGCCTTACCCTGGCCGTGGTTGATGGCTGGGCTAGCCGGGTTGTTGAGCGGCGCCGCCACCGACGCCGACTTCTCGCGCGGGCTGAGCCAGGGCTTCGTCGCTGGCGCGTTCTTGACCGTGAATATTACCTTCCTGCGTCAGCTTTGCCGTCCCCAAGGGGTTGGCGATGGCGCATTTTGGTTGGAGTGAAGCCGGTTGCCGGTTTCTGCGCCGCCATCTCATCTGGTTTCTGTGGATCGGACCGTTGGGTGCGATCATCGTCAAGCTTTGCGAAACGCAACCCGATACGTTGTACGGCGATACCCTGGGACGGTTGGTCTTTTGCATCAGCTCGCTGGCGCTGACCGTCTTGCTGTGGCGGGTGCTGGATCCCCGCCAGCCGTTGCTCGCGGGTCTGGCGGCGGGTCGCGTGGGCGCGGCCTGGCGGCTGCGTTATCTTTGGTATCCCCTGATCGTGGGGGCTTATGTGCTGATGATTCTGCTGGCGTTGTCCGGTTACTACTACACCGCGCTACAGTTGCGCGGACGAATGGTGTTGACGAGCCTGGCTGCTGCTGGGCGCGGTGCTGTTGGTTAACCTGTTCATCCGCTGGCTGAACATCAGCCGGCGTCGCCTGGCCTGGCAACTCGCGATCGCCAAGCGCGAAGCTCAATTGGCGGCCCGCGCCAGCAAGGACGCCACGCCCGCGTCCGGGGAAGGCGGGCCGGAAATTCTCAGCCTGCCGGACCTGGATCTGACCACCATCAGCGAGCAGACCCGCAGCCTGATGAGCCTGATGGTATCTGGTGGGGCTCGGTTTTGGCCTGTGGCAAATTTGGGGCGGTCTGATTCCGGCCTTTTCCATCCTCAACGAGATCACTCTTTGGCATCAAACGGTGCGGACCACCACGGGCCCGCAGGTCGCGGACATCACCTTGGGGAGCATCGTGGCTGGCTGGGGCGTTGTTGCTGTTGATCGGCTTCCTGGCCCGCAATCTGCCTGGGGTGTTGGAACTGGTGGTGTTGCAGCGGCTGGAGGTGGACCCCGGCAATCGCAACGCGATCATCACGATCAGCCTCTATCTGATTACCGCCGTCGGGCTGGTGACGGCGTTGGACATTATCGGCGTCGGCTGGGAGCAGGTGCAGTGGCTGGTCGCCGCCCTTGGCGTGGGCTTGGGATTCGGCCTGAAGGAAATTTTTAGCAATTTCTTTTCCGGGCTGATTCTGCTGCTGGAACGGCCGATCCGGGTGGGCGATACCGTGACGCTCGACAACTTGAACGGCACGATATCGCGCATCAACATCCGCGCCACCACGATCACCGACTGGGATCGCAAGGAAATCATCGTCCCCAACAATACCTTCATCACCGGTTCGCTGATCAACTGGGCCCGGAACGATCCCATCACCCGGATCGTGATTCCGGTGGGGGTCGGTTACGACAGCGATCCGTTGCGGGTCCATGAGGTGCTGTTGGCGGTGGCGACTTCCCACTCGCTGGTACTCAAGGAGCCGGCCCCGGCGGTGCTGTTCCTGAAGTTCGGCGACAGCGCGCTGGAATTCGAGGTGCGGGTGTTCGTGCGGGAACTGGCCAATCGTCTGCCGCTGACCCACGAGTTGCACTACCAGATTCTGCAAGGCGCTGCGCGGAGAACCAGATCGAGATTCCCTTTCCTCAGCGGGAGGTGCATCTGCGCGGCGTGCCGGCCGGTCCGCGAAACCTGCTTGACAAGGATTCGAGTCCTTCGTCCTGAGGCCTTGAATTTCCGCGATTGAACCCCAACTCTCCACAAATCAGGGGCGGCCCCCGTCCGCCCGAACCAATTTTATCGGTGACGGAGAACGATTATGACCCAAGCAGACCCCACGCTGGAGCCCCGCGCTCAATCGGAGGCCGCCGAGGCCACCCATCCTTTCGCGGAAACCGCAGCCGCGCCGGCCGCGGAGGTGGAGGTGGAGGTGGAGGTGGAGGATGTTCTTCCGGTCGACCACGCGGAGTTCGAAGCGGTGCAACGCGAACTGGACCAGGCGCTGGCCAAGGCCGACGAACACTGGAAGCTGTATCTGGGCGCCCACGCCGAGATGGAAAACCTGCGCAAGCGCGCCGAGCGCGACGTGCAGAACGCCCACAAATTCGCCCTGGAGCGGTTTTTCAGCGAACTGCTGCCGGTACGCGACAGCCTGGAACTGGGGCTGGCGGCGACCAGCAATGACGCCGTGGACGTGGCTAAGTTGCGGGAAGGGGTCGAACTGACGCTCAAGCAACTGGCGGCGGCGATGGAGAAATTCGGCGTCCGCGAAATCAATGCATTCGGCGCCAAATTCAATCCGAACGAGCACGAGGCCATGGCGATGCTGCCGACCGACCGGGTCGAGCCGAATACCGTGGCGCAGGTGATGCAGAAAGGGTATCTGCTCAATGACCGGCTGATTCGTCCCGCCAAGGTGATCGTCGCCCAGGCCCCGCCCAAGCCGGCCAGTTGAATCCGACGCGACCCTTCCTCCTTCCCTCTCCCTGTGGGAGAGGGTTAGGGTGAGGGAGCTAACCGCTCGAACGAAAGCCCTCACCCCCGGCCCCTCTCCCAGAGGGCGAGGGGGGCTTTCGCATGGGCTCTAAATGATTGCGACCCCTCGGGCCGCGACACTATTGAAAATCCGCCCGACCGCCCCCACATTCAGCGGCAGGCAAAGATTAAAAACCGAATTCCCTGAATGGAGAGTGTGGCAATGAGCAAAATTATCGGCATCGACCTGGGCACCACCAACTCCTGCGTGGCGATCATGGAGGGTGGCAAGCCCCGAGTCATTGAAAACAGTGAAGGCGACCGGACCACGCCCTCCATCGTCGCCTTTATGGAGGACGGTGAAATCACCGTCGGCCAGCCGGCCAAGCGCCAGGCGGTCACCAACCCGCAGAACACCTTGTTTGCGGTCAAACGGCTGATCGGTCGCCGCTTCGGCGAGCCGGAGGTGCAAAAGGACATCGACCTCGTGCCCTACAAGATCGTCAAGAACGACAATGGCGATGCCTGGGTCGAGGCGCGCGGCAAGAAGATGGCGCCGCCGGAAATCTCCGCGCGGGTGCTGATGAAGATGAAGAAGACCGCCGAGGACTATCTCGGCCACCCGATCACCGAGGCGGTGATCACGGTGCCGGCCTACTTCAACGACAGCCAGCGCCAGGCCACCAAGGACGCCGGCCGCATCGCCGGCCTGGAAGTCAAGCGCATCATCAACGAACCGACGGCGGCGGCGCTGGCCTTCGGCATGGACAAGTCCAGCACCAAGGACCGCAAGATCGCGGTCTACGATCTGGGTGGCGGTACCTTCGACATCTCGATCATCGAGATCGCCGAGGTGGACGGCGAAAAACAGTTCGAGGTGCTCTCGACCAACGGCGATACTTTCCTGGGCGGCGAGGACTTCGACAAGCGGATCATCGACCACCTGATCGAGCAGTTCCAGCGCGAGTCCGGCATCAATCTGGCCAACGATCCGCTGGCGCTGCAACGACTGAAGGAAGCAGCGGAAAAAGCCAAGATCGAGCTGTCTTCCAGCCAGCAGAGCGACATCAATTTACCGTACATGACGGCGGACGCCAGCGGGCCGAAGCACCTGAACCTCAAGCTGACCCGCGCCAAGCTGGAATCGCTGGTGGAGGATTTGATCGAAAAAACCATCGGTCCGTGCCGGATCGCGCTGAAGGATGCCGGGCTGGGCATCGGCCAGATCGACGACGTGCTGCTGGTCGGCGGCCAGACCCGGATGCCCAAGGTGCAGGACAAGGTGCGCGAGTTCTTCGGTCGGGAACCCCGTAAGGACGTGAACCCCGACGAGGCGGTGGCCGTCGGCGCCGCGATTCAGGGCGGCGTGCTGGGCGGGCAGGTCAAGGACGTGCTGCTGCTCGACGTGACGCCCTTGTCGCTCGGCATCGAAACGCTGGGCGGGGTGATGACCAAGCTGATCGAGAAAAACACCACCATTCCGACCAAGGCGCAGCAGGTGTTCTCGACCGCCGACGACAGTCAGACGGCGGTGACGGTGCATGTGTTGCAGGGCGAGCGCGAGATGGCCTCGGCCAACAAGTCGCTGGGCAAGTTCGACTTGCAGGATATTCCGCCGGCGCCGCGCGGCGTGCCGCAGATCGAGGTGACCTTCGACATCGACGCCAACGGCATCCTGCACGTCTCTGCCAAGGACAAGGCCACCGGCAAGGAGAACCGGATCGTGATCAAGGCGTCCTCCGGTCTGTCCGAGGCCGAGATCAAGCGGATGATCGGCGATGCCGAGGCGCACGCCGAGGAGGACAAGAAGTTCCACGAACTGGTGAACGCCCGCAATCAGGCCGAGAACCTGATCCACGCCTCCGAGAAGACCTTGCGGGATTTGGGCGACAAGGTGGAGGGCGGCGAACGGTCGGCCATCGAGGCGGCGATCAGCGATCTGCGCACCACCACCAAGACCGACAACAAGGGCGCCATCGAGGCCAAGACCCGGACGCTGGCGGAACTGTCCGGCAAGCTGGCCGAGCGGGTTTATGCCCAGACCGGCGGCGGACCGGAGGGCGGTCCCGGCGGTCCGCACGGTCCGGGCGGCGGCCACAAACCCGCCGATGACGGCGTGGTGGACGCCGAATTCGAGGAAGTGAAGAAGTAAGCGCTTCGGTTGCGTTAAACTGTGAATCCGGGAATGCGAAAGCGTTCCCGGATTTTTGGTTTTGGATCAGCACAACTCGGCAGGCGCCCGCAACGTAAGACCATGTCCAAACGCGATTATTACGAAATTCTCACCGTGGCCCGCAATGCCAGCGAGGCCGAAATCAAGCAGGCTTACCGGCGGCTGGCGATGAAGCACCACCCGGATCGCAACCCCGGCGATCACGTGGCCGAAGAGAAGTTCAAGGAAGCCAAGGAGGCTTACGAGGTGTTGAGCGATTCGCGCAAGCGGGCCGCTTACGATCAGTTCGGTCACGCCGGGGTAGAAAATTCGGCGGGCGGCGGCGGTTATGGCGGCGCGGCCGATCTGGGCGACATCTTCGGCGGGGTATTCCGCGACATCTTTGGCGGGATGCGCGGTGGCGGCGGTGGCAAGTATCGGGGTGCCGACCTGCGCTATACCCTGGATCTGACGCTGGAGGAAGCGGTATTCGGCACCACCGCCAAAATTCGGGTGCCGACCCTGGTAACCTGCGCCACTTGCGTCGGCACCGGCGCCAAGCCGGGCACCAAGCCGACCACGTGCCCCACCTGTCGCGGCGTCGGCCAGGTGCGGATGCAGCAGGGCTTTTTCTCGATCCAGCAGACCTGTCCGCGCTGTCAGGGGCGGGGCACGGTCATTCCCGAACCCTGCGAGACCTGTCGGGGCAGCGGCCGGGTGGAGGAGCAGAAGACGCTGTCGGTCAAGGTGCCGGCGGGGGTGGACAACGGCGACCGGATTCGGCTGTCTGGGGAGGGCGAGGCCGGGGAGGGCGGAGGTCCGCCGGGGGATTTGTACGTACAGATCCAGGTCAAGCCGCATCCGATCTTCACCCGCGAGGACAGCGATCTGTATTGCGAGGTGCCAATCGGCTTCACCACTGCGGCGTTGGGCGGCGATTTGGAGGTGCCGACCCTGGACGGGCGGCTGAGCCTGAAGATTCCGCCCGAGACCCAGACCGGCAAGCTGTTCCGGATCCGTGGCAAGGGCGTCAAGCCGGTGCGCGGCGGCCCGACCGGCGATCTGCTGTGCCGGACCGTTGTTGAAACCCCGGTCAATCTGACCCGGGAACAGAAGGAATTGTTGCAGCAGTTCGCTGAAACCATGGAAGCCGGCGGCAAGCGCCACACCCCCCAGCAGGGCAGTTGGCTGGATGGGGTCAAAAAGTTCTTCGAGGAGATGAAGTTCTGACCTGACCGCCTTTCAGGATCGAACCTCGCTCGGCGGGACCGCGCGCGGTTCGCGCTCCACGATCTCCGTCACATACGCCACCTCGCCCCGGATTTCCCAGCGCACGTCCAAGTTGTATAGCTTCATGCCATGGAGTTGTGGAGTGGGATCGGCGCGTTCGTAGGCCGGGCGGGGATCCTGGCGCAGAATCTGGACGATCAGCTCCCGCAAATCGCCCCACGGCCACGCCGCGCAGAACCCGGTTGCCGCCGCACTGAAGTCCACCGCCGATAACAACGCCGGCGCCTCGGGGGCAAAGCCGCCGGTGGCGTCCCCGATGCGGTCGGCATAAGGCAGGTAGGGTTTGATGTCCAGCACCGGGGTGCCGTCCAACAGATCCACGCCCGCCAGATGCAACGCCACCTGTCCCGGGCGAACCGTGATGTGGTCCAGCGTCACCGCCGACAGGCCGATGGGATTGGGCCGGAAGGTGGAGCGGGTGGCGAACACGCCGAGCCGCCGGTTGCCGCCCAGGCGCGGCGGCCGCACCGTCGGCTGCCAGCGCCCCGCCGGGACGCCGTGGAACGCGAAGATCAGCCACAGGTGCGAAAAATCCTCCAGCCCGCGCACCGCCGCCGGTTGGTTGTACGGCGGCAGCAGTTCCAGCGTCGCCCGCGCGGCGGGGACCAGCCCCGGCTGGCGGGGAATGCCGAATTTCTCGCGGAAACAGGAACGGATGACGCCGATGGGCGCAAACTGGAACATCGCTTCGGATCGGCCCGGCTGCGGGAATCGCTTAGTGTGGGTGCGAGTGCGCCCGTGATTCTGGCCGGTACGGCTCCTCGCGGTCGTGCAGATGCATCCGGTATTGGACGAAGCCCGGACAGTTGTCGAAGTACAGGAACGGGTTGCCGGCGAGCTGTTCGAGCATGGTCGAGGTTGGGGTGATGCCGTAATTGTGGCCGGGGCGGACGATCGTGCCGCCCGGCAACCGTTCGCCCAACTGGCGCAGGCTCTGGTACATCCGCTCCGGGTCGCCGCCGCGCAGGTCGCACCGCCCGCAGCCGAACACGAACAGAGTATCGCCGGTCAGCACCTGGTCGCCCAGCCGGTAGCAGGCCGAACCGGGAGTATGGCCAGGCGTGTGCAGGACTTCGATTTCGGTCTCGCCCAACAGGATGCGGTCGCCGCCATCGTGCAGGGTCGGCAGATTGGTGTAGCGGTTCCAGAACGCCGCTTCGGCCCGCAGCAGATGCAACTGGGCGTCGCTGGCATTCAGCAGCGCCTCGACCCCGTTGATGTGGTCGAAATGGCTGTGGGTGAGCAGGATGTCGGTGATGCGCAACCCGCGCCGTTCGGTCAGGGCCAGAATGCTCGGCACGTCCCAGGCCGGGTCCACCACCGCCGCGCGGCCGGTGGCGCGATCGTGGATCACATAGATAAAATTACCCATGTGCCCGAGTTCCAGGGCGTGGATGGTGTGGGGGGCGATTTCGGTCATCGCGCATTCTCCCGGTGGTGATAGCGTTGCGAGGGCAAAACCGACCCGCGGTGGCTTGGAACATTGCGGGCGTTGCCGACTCTGAAGGGGGGCATCATACTGGATGCGTTCGTCCGCGCTCGCCGCCGTTCGTTTGAGGGATTGCCATGCGTTTCAGTCTTGACAGCGATCTGAACCATTATTCCATCACCAGCTACGGCCCGGACTGGGTCAGGGTCAGGCAACAGGAATATCGCCGAAGCCTGATCGTCACTCCCGAACAGTTGGTGACTGACTGGCCGCCGCAGACCTTTGGCGATCTGGTGGAAGCCCATTTCGAGGCGATCGCCAGCCTGGAACCGGAGATCGTGCTGCTGGGCACCGGTAGCCGCCAGCGGTTTCCGCGCCCGCCTTTGCTTCGATCCCTGCTGGCGCGCGGCGTGGGAGTCGATGTCATGGACACCGCCGCCGCCTGTCGTACCTACAACATCATCATGCTGGAAGGCCGCCGGGTCGCGGCGGCGCTATTGTTGATGGCGGATTGAGCGCGCCGGGTCCTTGCCCGACGCCCTCACCCCTGATCCCAATGCGCCAGCTACCTCGGCGTTTCGCGCCACCCCTCCTTGCCCAAGGAGGGGGAAACTCTGGTCCCGCCTACAGAAAATCCTGAGCAAATCCTTCGTTTTCCAGGATGTTGCGCAGCCGGCGCAGGGCGTCGATCTGAATCTGCCGCACCCGCTCGCGGGTCACGCCGATTTCGTTACCGACCTGTTCCAGGGTGGCCTTGTCCCGGCCGCCCAGGCCAAACCGCCGTTCCACCACGATGCGCTGCTTGTCGTTCAACTGGCCGAGCCACAGTTCCAGCTTTTCGTTGAGGTCGGAGTCCTGCAACCATTGCGACGGATCGGGATTGTTGTCGTCGGGAATGGCGTCCAGCAGCGACCGGTCCTCGTCCTTGCCGATCGGGGTGTCCACCGAGGCCACCCGCTCGTTGAGTTGCAGCATCCGCTTCACCTCGGTCACCGACTTGCCCATCGCCTGGGCGATGTCCTCGGCGGTGGGCTCGTGGTCCAGCGTCTGCGCCAGTTGCCGGGCGGTTCGCAGGTAGCCGTTGATTTCCTTGATGATGTGGATCGGCAGCCGGATGATGCGGGTCTGGTTCATCAACGCCCGCTCGATGGTTTGGCGAATCCACCAGGTCGCGTAGGTCGAAAACCGGAAACCGCGTTCCGGGTCGAATTTCTCGACCGCGTGAATCAACCCCAGATTGCCTTCCTCGATCAAATCGAGCAGGCTCAGGCCCCGGTTCATGTAGCGGCGCGCGATCTTCACCACCAGGCGAAGATTGCTCTCGACCATGCGGTTGCGAGCGCTGGCGTCGCCCTGGAGGGTCCGTCGCGCGTAGTAGACTTCTTCCTGGGCGGTCAGCAGCGGAGAAAAGCCGATTTCGCTCAGGTACATGCGGGTGGCGTCCAATTCCTCCGGGGTAAATTCCCGGCTGGTCGCGAGGGGCGCTGGCCAGGATGCTTCCACCGGTTCCAGCACCTCTTGCACGACCACTTCGTCCTCGACCTCCTCCAGCTTGTCTTCGTCCAGCAGCGGATCGTCCATGCGCAGTTCGTCCTCGCACACCACCACTTCCAGACAGACGGCAACCCGTCGGGACATTGATGACCTCCTCATGGTTTCGCTTGGTGGGTTTTCGTGTTGACGCTCGGGCCAACGCCCGCGTCTTTGGTTTATTTTGTCAGTCAGAGCGCGCGTTTTGGGAGGGCTCGCAGGAGGGGTCCAACCGCACGTTTGCGCCGGCGCTGGGAATCACCGAATAACCTGCTCCTTGATCGGTATTCCAAGCATCTGATGATGATAAGCTTTTTCTAGCCCGTTCGTCCACTGGCATCGTGTCTATTCAGTACTGCATAAAACCATTCTACCGACTTGCCAAGGTTACTCATGGCGTAGCCACTCCGTCAGAGGGTCGAGCGCGCCATGGCGGGTCAAATCCACTTGCAGCGGCGTGACGGAAACATAACCGGCGCGCACGGCGTGGAAATCGGTGCCGGGGCCGGCATCCTGTTCGGGACCGGACGGTCCCACCCAGTAAATCGGCCGGCCGCGCGGGTCGGTGCTCTGAATGACCGGTTCGGATTTGTGGCGGTGGCCGAGCCGGGTGGCCTGGAAACCGGCCAGTAGCTCCCAAGGCAGATCGGGGACGTTGACGTTGAGGATGGTGTCGGGCGGCAGCGGTTTTTCCCGCACCCGCCGCACCAGCCAAACCGCGACGCGGGCGGCGGTGTCGAAATGTTGGGGCCGAAGCGCGGCTTGGGAAATCGCGATGGCGGGCAAGCCGAGGAAGCGGCCTTCCATCGCCGCCGCCACCGTGCCGGAATAGATCACATCGTCGCCCAGGTTGGCGCCGTTGTTGATGCCGGATACCACCATGTCCGGTTCTTGTTCCAGCAGGCCGGTGATGGCGAGGTGGACGCAGTCGGTGGGAGTGCCCTCGACGCTGTAGAAACCGTTGTCGTGTTGGGTGACATAGAGCGGGTTCTTGAGGCTCAGCGAGTTGCTGGCGCCGCTGCGGTCGCGGTCGGGGGCGACCACCGTGATCTCCGCCAGTTCGCTCAGGGCGGCGACCAGACGCAGCAAGCCGGGCGCCTGATAACCATCGTCGTTGCTGATCAGAATGCGCATGTTGTTGACGTTGTTCTCCCCAGCCGCCCGCCCGCTGGCTGTAACAGATGCGGCGGCGTTAAACTATCCACCATTCCGTCCTGGCCGGACGCCCCCCACGTTCTCACCGAGGCGCCCATGACCAAGCCGTTCATGCTCGATCCACAAGACCGGGTTCTGTTTCGTCAAGCCGTCGGTCCGGTCCAACGACTGGGTTGCGACCGGATCGATCCGATTCCACTCCGTCCCGCGCCGATTCCCCGCTTCACCGAGGCCGACGAGCGGCAGGTGTTGGCCGACATGGTGTCGGCCTATTTCGAACCGGCGGATCTGGATACCGGCGAGGAATTGTACTACCGCCGAGAAGGGGTGCAGCAGGCGGTGCTGCGCAAGCTGCGACGCGGCCAGTTTCAGGTGGGGGCGGCGCTGGACCTGCACGGGATGACGGTCGCTGTCGCCAAGGAGGCGCTGGTCGATTTTCTCCACCACGCCCGCCGCGGCAGCCTGAGCTGCGTGCGGATCATTCACGGCAAGGGTAACGGTTCCCGCCACCGGGGGCCAGTCTTGAAACAAAAGATTAACCATTGGCTGCGCCAGCGCGACGAGGTGCTGGCGTTCTGCTCGGCCCGGCCGGTGGATGGCGGAACGGGGGCGATTTACGTGCTGTTGCGGCGCAAGCGGTGAGGGCGGACCGGCCGTCGCGCTACCTTTGCGGTTATCGCTGACGGTTGGACGATCCGCGCCCGTCGCTGGCGCTGGCAGGAGCTATGACGGGTTGGTTTTCAGACCGCTTGCCGATCGAGCAGCGCTTCGATGCGGGCCAACAGCGCCGCCAGCGCTCCGCGATGCCGTTTCACCACCGCCCGGCCGTGCTGGCCGGCGCGTTGACGCAACTCGGAATCAGCCAACAACCGATCTACCGCAACGGCCAGTGCGCCGGCATCCGCGACCTGCCAGGCCGCGCCCGCCTCGATCAAGCGCTCGCCGGCCTCGGTAAAGTTGAACATGTGCGGGCCGAATAGCACCGGCAGGCCGAGCAGCGCCGGCTCCAGCACGTTATGGCCGCCAGTGGCGATCAGACTGCCGCCGACGAAGGCCAGATCGGCGGCGGCGTAGAACCGCAGCAGTTCGCCCATGCTGTCGCCGAGGAACACGGCGGTATCCGGCGCGCAGGGCCGCTGTTCGCCGCGCCGGACGATGTTGAAACCCCGCTGTTGGCACAACGCGGCCACCCCGTCGAAGCGCTCCGGGTGACGCGGTACGAGGAGTAACAACAGCTCCGGCCAACGGGCGCGCAATGTTGCGAACGCATCCAGAACCGGCTCATCCTCGCCGGCATGAGTGCTGGCGGCGATCCAGACCGGCCGGTTTTCGCCCAGCAGTTCCCGTCGCAGTTGCCGTCCCCGCTCCAGCAGATCGTCTGGCAGGGTCAGGTCGTATTTGAGATTACCGACGACCTGGACTCGGGGCGCGCCCAGGGTGCGGAAGCGCTCGGCGTCGGCCTCGGCCTGGGCCGCGATCAGGGTGATGTCGCGCAACATGGGCGCGGTCAGCCCACGAATCCGGCCATAGCCGCGCGCCGAGCGTTCCGACAAGCGGGCGTTGGCGATTAGCACCGGGATGTCGGCAGCCGCGCACTGGCGCAATAGATTGGGCCACAACTCGGTTTCCATGATCACCGCCAGCCGGGGCCGGGTCCGTTGCAGGAACCGCCGCACCGCGCCGGGTAAATCATAAGGCGCGTAGGCGTGATGAACCCGATCCTCCAGCGCCTCCCGCACCTGGCGGGAGCCAGTCAGGGTGGTGGTGGTCACCAGCAACGGCAGCTCGGGATACCGTTCCAGCAGCGCCCGGATCAGCGGCAGGGCAGCCCGGGTTTCGCCCACCGACACGGCGTGAATCCACAAACAGCCGGGCTGGGGCAACGGCGGGACAACGCCGAGCCGCTCGCGCCAGCGCCGGCGGTGTCCCGCATCCCGCCGGCCGCGCCAGTACAGCCGCAGCAGCGCCAGCGGTAACGCCAGATACAGCAGGCCGGTGTATAGCAGGCGCATGATCGGACCCCGCTCATCCTTCACGGCGCTCGTTCCGGGCCTGGCAATGTCTTGTTCCACATCAGCGTGGCCCCGATCACCGCCGCCGGCATGGCCAGGAAATTGAGTCCGGGGATCAGGGTGAGCAGCAGGGTCATGCCGCCGAAGCCCAGCGTGAGCGGCCAGTGTCGGCGCAGCAGCCGGCGCTGCGCCCGGAGGTCCAACCCCCGGTTGCCGAGCGGATAGTCGGCGTACTCCAGCGCCAGCATCCAGGACGTGGAGACCGCCCATAACACCGGCGCGGCTACGTTGACTGCCGGTACGAACGATAACACCACCAGGGGAATGGCCCAGGCCACGAAATACAGAAGCTTGCCTAACTCCGCCAGCGGACTGAACAACAGTTCCCGCCACGACGGTTCGGGGGGCGGTTGCTGGACGCGACCGTCGGGGTTGACCAACTTTGCGACCCGTTCCGCCAGCAGGCTATTGAATGGCGCGGCGATGACGTTGGCCACCAGGCTGAAGGTATAGAAAATCACGACCAGCGCAGTCAGGACGAACAGCAGCCACAACAGCCAGTGCAGCCAGGCCAGCCACTCCGGCAACCAGCCTTGCACCGCCCGGTCGAGGCGTTCGAGCTGGCTCGCGCCCAACCAAATCCCACCGCCGAACAAGAGGGTGTTGATCAGCAGCGGCATCGCCACGAAACCGCGCAGGCCAGCCTTGGGCAGCCAGCGCAAGCCGGTCAGCACATAGCCCGCGCCTTGGGTGAAAGAATTGCTCATGGTGACAGGAATCCTCCTGGGAAACCGGCATTCGTTTCAAAACGCGGCAATCTACGTTACTATTTTTAAAGTTTAAAGCCGGACGCCGCCGAGGTCGGTCGACGTCTCATTATAAAAGAACATCGCCGCGGTTTTGCCCGTCGGCTTGGCAGGTTTTAACCACCTCATGTCCACCATCGTCGTACCCAGCTCCGGGAACGCAGTTCGATCGCGGCCTCGGAGCGTTTTTAGCCACACTGGCATTATTGCTAACGTCAAAGGAGCACACGCATGAAATCACCCGTCCGCGTTGTCATCACCGGCGCCGCCGGCAACATCGGCTATGCCATGGCCTTCCGGATCGCCTCGGGCAGCATGTTGGGTCCCGATCAGCCGGTGATCCTGCAACTGTTGGAAATCACCCCAGCGCTGCAGGCGCTGCAGGGCGTGGTGATGGAACTGAACGACTGCGCCTTCCCGCTGTTGGCGGGCGTGGTCGCTACCGACAAGCTGGAAGTGGCGTTCAAGGATGCCAACTTCGCCATGCTGGTCGGCGCCCGGCCGCGCGGCCCGGGCATGGAGCGCAAGGATCTGTTGACCGCCAACGGCGCCATCTTCGGGCCGCAGGGCAAGGCGCTGAACGATCACGCCGCCCGCGACGTGCGGGTGCTGGTGGTCGGCAACCCGGCCAACACCAACTCCCTGATCGCCGCGTCCAGCGCGCCCGATCTGAACCGCCGCCAGTTCCACGCCATGACCCGGCTGGACCACAACCGCGCCCTGAGCCAGTTGGCCGAGAAGACCGGTTGCCACGTCAACGACATCAAGAAGATGACGATCTGGGGCAACCACTCCTCGACCCAGTATCCCGACATCAGCCAGTGCACCGTCAAGGGCAAGCCGGCGACTGGGCTGGTCGATCAGAGCTGGTACCGCAATACCTTCATCCCCGACGTGCAGCAGCGCGGCGCCGCGATCATCAAGGCCCGCGGCGCGTCCTCCGCCGCCTCCGCCGCCTCCTCGGCCATCGACCACATGCGCGACTGGGCGCTGGGCACTCCGGACGGCGACTGGGTCAGCATGTCGGTGCCGTCCGACGGCTCCTATGGCATCGGCGAAGGCGTGATCTACTCGTATCCGTGCGTTTGCAAGAACGGCGACTACCAGATCGTGCAGGGCCTGCCGGTCGACGAATTCAGCCGCGAGAAGATGAAGGCGACCGAGCAAGAGCTGCGCGAGGAGCGCGCCAGCGTCGAAGACCTGCTCAAGGTCAAGTAAGAATCCGCGCGCCGTCCCCGTGGATCCGGGGGCGGCGGGCAGGAAATTTCCGAGCGAGCGACTACACTATAATTCCGGCGATAATCATAACGTCGCGTTTCCAAGCCACTGAACTGGAGGGCACTCACGCATGAATTACGAAGAATTCCATAGCTGGTCCATCAATGACCCGGAAAGTTTCTGGGGCGAACAGGCCAAGATGATCTATTGGCACAAGCCGCCGCAGAAAATCCGAGACTACAGCAAACCGCCGTTTTGCAAGTGGTTCGTCGGTGGCGAAACCAATCTCTGCTACAACGCCGTGGACCGGCATTTGGCCGACCGCGCCGATCAACGGGCGCTGATCTACATCTCGACGGAAACCGACGAAACCAAGATTTATACCTACGCCGAACTGTACCGCGAGGTGAACCGGTTCGCGGCGGTGCTGCAGTCGCTGGGCGTGGGAAGGGCGACCGGGTGATCATCTACATGCCGATGATCGCCGAGGCGCTGTTTGCGATGTTGGCTTGCGTCCGGCTCGGTGCGATTCATTCCGTGGTGTTCGGCGGGTTCGCGGCCTACAACCTGGCGGTGCGCATCGACGACGCCAAGCCCAAGCTGATGATCACCTCCGACGCCGGCATGCGCGGCGGCAAGGCGGTGCCCTACAAGCACCTGGTGGACGAGTCGTGCAGCCTGGCCAAGTTTCCGCCGAAAATGTCGTGATCTGCAACCGCGGTCTGGACAAGGGCATGGCGATCGCCGAGGGCCGCGATCTGGATTACGCCACCTTGCGCGCCCAGCACATGGATGCCGAAGTGCCGGTCACCTGGTTGGAGTCGAACGAGCCGAGCTATATCCTGTACACCTCCGGCACCACCGGCATTCCCAAGGGCGTGCAGCGCGACACCGGCGGCTATACGGTGGCGCTGGCCTCGACCATGAAGCATCTCTACTCCATCAATCCCGGCGAGACCATGTTCGCCACTTCCGACATCGGCTGGGTGGTGGGCCACTCCTACATCGCCTACGGTCAGTTGATCAACGGTTCGCCGACGATTCTGTACGAGGGTTTGCCGATCCGGCCGGATCCGGGCATCTGGTGGAAGATCGTGAAGGATTACAACGTGCGGTCGATGTTCTCGTCGCCGACCGCGGTTCGCGTCCTGAAGTCGCAGGACCAGAAGTACATGAAGATGCACGACGTGTCGTGCCTGCGCTATCTGTTCCTGGCCGGCGAACCACTGGACGAACCGACCTCGCGCTGGATCACCGACGCTCTGCAAATTCCGGTGGTCGACCATTACTGGCAGACCGAGACCGGCTGGCCGATGCTGTCCTATCTGCCGGGCGTGGATCTCAAGCCCAACCGCTTCGGCTCGCCCGGATTTCCGGTTTACGGCTACAACATCCGCGTCATCAGCGAAGGCACCGGCGAGGAAGTGCCGCGCGGTGAGAAGGGCGTGCTGGTGGTGGAGCCGCCGTTGCCGCCGGGTTGCCTGAGCACGGTGTGGGGCGACGACAAGCGCTTCGTCCAGAGCTATTTCACTAGCTTCAAGGAGATGCTGTACACCTCTTCCGACTGGGCGGTCCGCGACGAGGATGGCTACTTCTTCATCCTGGGCCGCACCGACGACGTGATCAACGTCGCCGGCCACCGGCTGGGCACCCGCGAGATCGAGGAGGCGATTCAGGCTCACTCGGCGGTCGCCGAGGTGGCGGTGGTCGGTCTGGCCGACAAGGTTAAGGGTCAGGTGCCGATCGGCTTCTGCCGGTTGAAGGATCCGACTCAGCTCGATGCGCCGGGCGCCGCCGAGCGGTTGGAGAAGGAAATCATCGCCAAGGTTCAGGAACTGCTCGGCGCGGTGGCCAAGCCCCACAACGTCCACTTTGTCTCCTCGCTGCCGAAGACCCGTTCCGGCAAGCTGCTGCGGCGTTCGATCCAGGCGCTGGCCGAAGGCCGCGATCCGGGCGACCTGTCCACCCTGGACGATCCGAACTCGCTGGAAGAAGTGCGGCGGGCGGTCGGGCCGCATTAAACAGCCTGGTTTTCACTCGCTCCGTGGTTTTGCGCCGCGGAGTGGGTGGGACCAGTCAAACGGTTTAACGAATCCCTTTCCCAACTGGGGAAGGGATTTTTTTGTTGGTCCAGGGTGTCTCCGAGTGGTGGGGACGTCAGGTCCCTTTGATCTGTACATCATTTTACTGTACAGTAATATTGAGTTTCATGGATCACCCCGAGTATTTCACCATGTCCGATCTTGCCACCTCTCGGATCAATCTGCGTACTACGCCGGTCGCCAAGAACCTTATCGAACAAGCAGCGGAAACGATGGGGACGACCTTAAGCGCTTTTGTATTGCAAAGCGCCTGTGAGGCCGCCAGGCGGGTTCTCCACGAACACCAGTTGTTGATCTTGTCGGTCCGCGACCGCGATGCCTTTTTGGCGGCATTGGAACAGCCGCCTGCTCCTACCGAAGCGCTTCGTCAGTTGTTGCGCCAATGACCTGGCGGATTGAACCCCTCAATCAGAGCCACTCCCGGGACAATTTCGACTGTGGCGATGAAGCGCTGAATCGGTTTATCCGCCAGTACGCCCGACAGCAGCAAACCCGTGGTCTCAATTGCAGCTACGTCGCCTTGCCAGAGGCCGGCCAGACGGTGGTGGGTTTTTACAGCCTCAGCGCCGGCAGCATCGCTTTTTCCGAACTGGACGCTGCCTTGAAATTGCCGCGTTATCCGATTCCAGTGGCGCGACTGGGGCGGCTGGCGGTAGACCGGGCCTGGCAACAGCAGGGCGTTGGACAGGCGTTATTGGCTCATGCGTTCAAGCTGATCGTCGCGCTTTCGGAGCAAATCGGTATTTATGCGGCAGTGGTGGACGCCAAGCACGAACGAGCCAAAGCGTATTATCACCAGTTGGGATTTATTCCCTGTCAAGATCGGACGCTGACGCTGTATTTGCCGGTAGCGACGTTACGGTTGGGGATGATCGCGGATTCCCAGTCCGGCAAAGTTTAACCGTTCCCAGCAATCTGGAATTGATTCATGGAGAGCATTGACAGAGGCTATGGACGTGGATGAAAAGCGGCTGATCGAACTGTTGATCGCGTTGCACGATGGCTTGCCGCGTCAGGGTCCGGGCGATGCCGCATCCACCCGGCGGGCGCTGGCACTCTGCGCGGGATTGCCGACCGCCCCGGAGATTCTGGATATCGGTTGTGGATCCGGCGCGCAGACCCTGACGCTGGCGGCAGCCACGACCGGGCGCGTCACGGCGCTTGACCGATCCCTGGTGTTTCTCCGGTCGCTGCGCCGGGCCGCGACCGACCGGGGCTGGTCTTTGCGCGTGCAGGTGTGTCAGGGCGACATGCGAGCCTTGCCGTTCCGGGAAGCTCGTTTCGATCTGATCTGGAGCGAAGGGGCGGTTTATATCATGGGCTTCGACGCGGGGTTAACGCAGTGGCGGTCGTGGGTCAAGCCCGGAGGGTATTTGGCGGTTTCCGAACTGTCCTGGTTCCGGTCGGATCGGCCAGCGGAATTGAAGGCTTTTTTTGATGCGGAATATCCGGCCCTGCGCGCCATGGAGGCCAATCTGGCGGCGGCGGGCGAACGGGGTTGGCAAGTGGTCGACCACTTTCCATTGCCGTGGTCGGCCTGGCAGGAGTATTACGATCCGCTGAAGGAGCGCCTGCCAGCCTTTCGGGCAGCCCATGCGGGAGACGCGGACGCCCAGGTCGTGGCTGATTTGACGGAAACGGAAATGACGTTGATGGCCCGCTTCGCGGCGGATTGCGGCTACGCCTTTTATGTTCTGCGGCGCCGGGATTAGGAGCGGAATCCGGAAAACCTGGAGCAAAGCTCGCAGGGCTGGCGCGAAAGTCGCCACGACCCCTGGCCTTACATCAACTACATCCTGTTTATCCTCAAAAGTGCCTATCGGGAACTGGTGGAGGGCGTCGGCGATATGCAAGCTCCACGCGGCTCGAAGACCGAACAGGTACTGAAGGCCATCCAACGCCTGCCGCGGGAATTTACCCTGGCGCAACTGGAACAGGCCTGCCCCGGCGTGAGCCGCGACATGATTAAGCGGCTACTGAACGTGTGGCGGGGTCAACTCGTGGCGTGCGTTGGTCGTGGACCGGGCGCGAAGTGGATCAAGCTCGACGAGGAGAAGGGGTAATTTCCCCTAAAATAGGGTAATAAAGGGGGTAATATGACACACCTCTACCCTGGAGCCTTACTGATGCCACCCAGCCGCCGCAAACTGCCGATTGGCATCCAAACCTTCGCTCAGATCGCCGGCGAAGGCTATTACTATGTGGACAAGACACCATTCGCTCATCGCCTGATTGAGAGCGGCAAGTATTATTTCCTCTCCCGTCCGCGCCGCTTCGGCAAGAGCCTGTTTCTCGACACGCTGAAGGAACTGTTCGAGGGTAATGAGCTTTTATTTCAGGGGCTGTTCATTCACGACCGCTGGGACTGGACTATTCGCCATCCAGTCATCTCGATCAGTTTTGCCGGGGGCATCCTGCAAAGCCGGGCGGAACTGGATGAAAAGATTTCGGAAATCCTGGAGGACCAGCAACGGCGTTTGCAGGTGGTCTGCACTCATCCCAGCCTGTCGGGACGTTTCAGCCAGTTGATCCGGGGCGCCTGTGAGCAAACGGGTCAGCGCGTGGTGGTGCTGGTCGATGAATACGACAAACCGATCCTGGACAATCTCACCGACCGTGAAACCGCCCTGGCGATGCGCGAGGGATTGAGAAACCTGTATTCGGTCATCAAGGACGCCGACGCCCACTTGCGTTTGGTGTTTCTGACCGGCGTCTCCAAGTTCAGCAAGGTCAGCCTGTTTTCCGGGTTGAATAATCTTAATGACATCACTCTGGACGCCGACTACTCGGCGGTTTGCGGCTATACCGACGGAGATGTGGACACTGTGTTCGCGCCCGAGTTGGAAGAGCTGGATCGGGAGGAGATTCGTCGCTGGTATAATGGTATTGCTTACAGGTTAAGCCATTTGGTTGATTGTCAAGGGGTAAACTGGGGGTGTTGGAGGACGTTCATGCGGCGCTTTTGTGCGGGGTCGTTTAATGATGCCCAACTCGCGGGTGTGGCTGGCCAAATAGCGGACCGGGTCGGTGGTCGGATCTTCGGTGACCGCGTGGGTCACGAAATACAGACTGCGGTAGACCATTTCGGGCGAGACGTTGGCGAACGGACAAGCCAAGGCTTCGGCGACCGCGTCGGTCAAGTCGATCAACACCGCGTACAACAGCCAGGTGGCCCACAACTGCATTTCGATGGCGTTTTCGGCGCCGCAGTAGAAATAGGCAAGTCCTAACAACCGCTTGACGATGGCGAAGGCGTCTTCCACCCGCCAGCGCTGGGGATACAGCGCGACCGCCTGGACGGTCGGCAGGCGGGTCAGTTCCAGGGCATTGGTCAGATAGCGATAGATCGTGCCGTGCGCCTGGACCTCAATCAGTCGGACCTGTTGGCGCGTCGCGCCCTCGCCGATCCAGACGATCCGATCCTGAACGGTCGAGGTATGCACCAGGACTTTGACCACCTCATATTTCAGGTTCTTTTTCGCCCGAGTCAGCCACGTCACCCCCTGCGCGGTGAGGGTCGCCCACCGCGCAAAATCGGTAAACCCCAGGTCGAAGAGGACCAGCGCCCCGGTCGGAATCCCCGCCACCAGGCGATCCCAAAAGCGGGCATCATGACCGTTCGGGTCCGCGTCGTACCACACCCGCCGCGGCAAGCGCGAGGCCAAATCGAGCAAGGCCATCATCCGACCGGCCAAGGGGGCCTTCAGCGCGTCCTGCAGCAGGCCGATCTTGCGCAGCAGCCCGTCCAGGGTCGACCCATCGGCAATCACGACCGCCGTAAAGTGCGCCTGGGCCCAGGCCACCGCCGGTGGCAAGGGGCGCTGCCGCGCCTGCCAGCGGCCCTGCACCACCGGCAGAATCGTCTGCAACACCCGGCCGAACAAGGCCGCCGGCAACGTCCGCAAGCGTTGCGCCAAGGCTTGTTGCGTCAGCTTGCGCAGCGGCGGCACCCACAACACCGCCTCGGTATGGACCACCCGCACCAGTTCGTTAATGCTGCCGATCTGCCGCCACAACAAGCTCAGGACCAACGCGACCATCACCGGCAAGGTCAAGATGCGGGCGCGCAACCCCAGGCCGTAAAAATAACTGACTTGGGCCAAGGCCGCCGGCTGGACGATCTCGGTCAGTCGCGCCACCACCGCTTCCGCCGGCGGCGCACTGAGCGGCCGTTTGGTCCGATCACGCTGGATAGCACGGGTATGACGGACCGTGCTGCGTTTCTTCGGCTTCGCCTCATCCGGCTTCGGGGCCGTCGATGGGGGTTCCATCGGCGTTACCTGCGCAGCAATGGGGGCCATCGTCAGGGTCTCCATCAGTCAATTCCTGATCTAAAAGGGGCTTGACAGCTTCTCAAAATCCTTAACCTGTAAGCAATGGTATAATGGTTATAACTGGCTGGGTGAGGCTGTTTACAATCCCTTCGACCTGTTGCTGCTGTTCGCCAAGCGCCAGTTCCGCCCCTGGTGGTTTGAAACCGGTACGCCTTCCTTTCTGATTAACGTATTGACCGAGCGTAAAACCTGGTTGCCTACCCCATATTCGCCAACTTATCGGTGCTTATTATATGTTACTAATGCCATTAGCTTGGCAGTAGGCGATCAGGTGGCTGACTCGATCCGGCAGGGTTTGCAGTGACCGTCGGCGTGGCCGTTCCTGCATCACGTCGAGACAGGCCGCCCAGCGGTTCAGGTTCCACTGGTTCACTCCCCGGATGGCAACGGTCAGTTCCTGGTGCAGGAGTTTCCAGATCCGCCACGGGGTGGCGCGCCGCGGGTGATCGAGACGATTCCAGTCGTCGCCGCATCGCCGGCGCGCCCGTTTCTCGACCACCCAGGCATAAAGCAATTTGCCGTGCAGGTACAAGTCGGCCAACCGGCCGTCCTTGCGGGCGCGGAGCCTGTCAATATTCAGGATACTTTTCAATCGCTTGATCGCGAGCTCCACTTGCCACCTCACCCGATAGAGGGCCATGACCGTCGCCGTGGGCAGGACGGCCGGCGGCACGGTGGTGAAGATCAACACCCACTCGGCCAACGCCAACGTCCGGGGCCGGATTTGGCGACCCGCCTTCTTCGCCTCGGCCCGGGCCCGGCGCCGGGCCTCCGCCGCTTGCGCCGGCGGCAGCCGGCAGGCATGCAGGTGACCTTCGATGAATTCCTGGTTTTGGTTGCGCACCCGCACCGGCAGGCACCGCTCGGTCTCCACCGTCGCTTTTAACGTCGCCTCGAGATCGATCTTCTGCCCCGCCGCATCATAAAGATGGAGGCCATGCGGGTTATAGCGCACCACCAGGCCGACGCCCCGATCCGCCTGGTCGATCCACATCTGGGTCTGGTTGTAGCCGCGATCCACCACCACCACGTCGCCGTCTTGTAACGGATAGTGGCCCAGGCGCTCGCCCTCGTGCGCATCCGTCACCACCCCATGTAGCAAGTGGAGTTTGACCATGTCGATGGCCAGATGCAGCCGATACCACGGGCCCTTCGCTCCCGGCCCTTGCACGGTCGAACCATCGATAATGAGAAAGCGGAGGTGGCCCTCGAGCAGCGGCTGCGCCGCCGCCCCCATCATCCGGCTCAACAGCGCCTTCACCCACGGCACGCACGCCTTCAGGCGGTTATGGATCGCTGTATCGCTGATCCGCTCCTCTAACAACGTGAAGTTCCCTGCCGTCTCCCGCAGCACCTCATCGAGGCCGCAGTAGCACATCACGACTTGCATCAGTTGCGCCGGCGTCTTGATCTTGCGCGACCGGGTAAAGGCCTTGAACTCGATGGCCAGTTCCCAATAGTCCTCCGGCAACTCTTGTAAGAAGCTTTCAAATGTCGTCTCAGCATGACCAAAGGGCAGGCTCATCGTGATCGGTCCTCCGATGGCAAGGTGGGTGAAGAAACCTCAAGCCTGCTATTATTTTATATATTTTTCAATCTTTTAATCCCTAAGTTGGCGCATATGGTTGCCTACCCTGGGGCAGTTGGAGTCGGACGCCGAATTGCTGGCCACCTTTGATGTCGACGATATTCCGACCGTAGCGCTGCTCTTTCAAACCGGTTATCTGACCATCGCCCGCGAGGAAAATCTGGGTGGCAATATTTTCTATCAGTTGCGCTTCCCCAACCACGAGGTTTATCAGAGCACTTATGGCAGCCTGTTGCGGGCGTGGACCGCGAATCCTCAAGCGGAAGTGCGGAACCGGAAAACCTTGTATCGTCTGCTCCAGCGCCATGATTTATCGGGACTCAAGGACCTGTTCCAGGCGTTTTTCGCCAGCATCCCGCACCAGTGGTACGACAACAATCCGATTGCCGGATACGAAGGCTATTACGCCAGCGTGTTCTACAGTTATTTTGCCGCGTTGGGTTTGGACATCACCCTGGAAGACGCCACGAATCAGGGCCGAATCGACATGACGGTACGGTTCGAGGGGCGCGTTTATCTGTTTGAATTCAAAGTCGTGGAACTCGCGCCAGAGGGGCGGGCCTTGCAGCAGATCAAGGATCGGCGCTACGCTGAAAAATATCGGATGCCCGGCCAGCCCATCGCGCTGATTGGCGTGGAATTCAGCCGCGTCGAGCGGAATATCGTGGGATTTGAAGTGGAAGAAATCAGCGGGTGATCGGCCCGAATGAAGTACATCGAAAGTAAGCGTTCGGTCCCCTCGCCCGCATGATGATCTTTCGGAAATTAACCAAGGGGAAGGCGGGCGAAGGTCTGGAAGGCTTGCGGTCTTTGGTATCGAGTCAATATGGTATCGACTCGATACCTATACCAAGCGAACGATCCTCCACACCGGGCGAAACGGCGGCGTCCGATCCCCGCGCGGGGGGCAGGATGAGTTCCGGAAAGCGCCTTACAGCTGCTTGGCCCGCTCGCGCAGGATGAACTTCTGCATTTTGCCGGTCGAAGTCTTGGGCAGGGGTCCGAACACCACGGTCTTGGGCACCTTGAACCGCGCCAACTGGTTGCGGCAAAACTCGATGATCTCCTCTTCCGTGACGTGTTCCATGCCCGGCTTGACGGTCACAAAGGCGCACGGGGTCTCGCCCCACTTCTCGTCGGGCCGCGCCACTACCGCCACTTCCATGATCGCCGGATGCCGGTACAGCACATCCTCGACCTCGATGGTGGAAATGTTCTCGCCGCCGGAAATGATGATGTCCTTGGAGCGGTCCTTGATGTCGATGTAGCCGTCCTCGTGCCAGACCGCCAGATCGCCGGTATGGAACCAGCCGCCTCCGAATGCTTCTTCGCTGGCGCCGGGATTCTTCAGATAGCCCTTCATCACGTTGTTGCCGCGCATGAAGATCTCGCCGATGGTCTCACCGTCCTGCGGCACTGGCTCCAGAGTCTGGGCGTTGGCCACCATCAGCCCTTCCAACATCGGGTAGCGCACGCCCTGCCGGGATTTGAGCGCCGCCCGTTCCGGCAGGCTCAGTTCGTTCCAGTGGTCGTGCCAGGCGCACACCACCGCCGGTCCGTAGGTCTCAGTCAAGCCATAGGTGTGGGTGACATCGAAGTTCATCCGCTCCATGCCCTCAATGACCGCCGCCGGCGGCGCCGCTCCGGCGGTCATCGTCTTGACCGGGTGGTTGATGCCAGCCTTCATCGCGTCCGGGGCGTTCTTGAGGGTGTTCAGCACGATTGGCGCCCCGCAGAAGTAGTTGACCTTCTCCTGCTTGATCAGATCAAAGATCATGTCGGCGCGGACCTGGCGCAGGCAAACGTTGGTGCCCACTGCGGCGGCGATGCTCCACGGGAAGCACCAGCCGTTGCAGTGGAACATCGGCAGAGTCCACAGATAGACCGGGTGCAGGCCCATGTTCCACACCAGCACGTTGCTGATCGCGTTCAGGTAGGCGCCGCGATGGTGGTAGACCACGCCTTTGGGGTTGCCGGTGGTGCCGGAGGTGTAGTTCAGGGAAATGGCTTGCCACTCGTCGGCGGGTGTTTGCCAGGGGAATTCTGGATCGCCCCCGGCCAGCAGTGCTTCATAATCCAGCGTTCCCTGCTTCTCGCCGCCGACAAACTGCGGATCGTCCACATCGATCACCAACGGCCGCTTCCGAATCTGGATCAGCCGCAGGGCCTTGCTGACCGTCTCGGAAAATTCGCGGTCGGTGAACAGAACCTTGGCCTCGCCGTGTTCGAGCATGAAAGCGATGGCTTCGGCATCCAGCCGGATGTTCAGGGTATTCAGCACCGCCCCGCTCATCGGTACGCCGAAGTGCAATTCAAACATTTCCGGGATATTCGGCAGCATCGCCGCCACCGTATCGCCCAGACCGATACCGCGCTGTTGCAGCGCCGAGGCCAGCCGCCGACAGCGGGCGTAGGTCTCCGCCCAGTTGCGCCGGGTTGGACCATGCACCACGGCGAGGTGGTCGGGATAAACCGATGCGGCGCGCTCGATGAAGGTCAGCGGGGTCAGCGGCACGAAATTGGCCGCGTTCCGGTCCAGGCCCATCTCGTAGAGATTCGTGGTGGCGCTCATGCAATGTCGTCCTCGGTAATTTTTATGTGAAATACGGAAAGTGGTTCGAGCAGGTCACCGGTTCAGCGGCCTTGCCATTCCGGCTTGCGCTTGGCGATGAAAGCATCGATCCCTTCCCGGGCATCTTCGCTGTTCATGTTGCAGGCCATGACCTGGCTGGCGCGGGTATAGGCCGCCTCCACGCCCATCTCCAACTGCTGGTAGAACAGCTCCTTGCCCATGGCAATGGCCAGCGGCGATTTATTGCAAATCGAATCGGCCAGGCGCCAGACGGCGCTGTCCAGTTGATCCAGCGGCGCAACCCGATTCACCAGGCCCTGGTGCAGGGCGGTCGAAGCGTCGATGAAATCGCCGGTCAGCAACAATTCCAAGGCCTGCTTGCGGCCCAGATTGCGGCTCAGCGCCACGCCGGGGGTGGCGCAGAACAGGCCGACGTTGATCCCGGAAGTGGCGAAACGGGCGTTCTCGGCGGCGACCGCCAGATCGCAGGCCGCGACCAGTTGGCAACCGGCGGCGGTGGCGATGCCATGGACCCGGGCGATGACCGGTTGCGGCAGGCGATTGATGGTGAGCATCACCTGCCCGCACTGGGCGAACAGCGCCTGGTGAAAGGCCGGATCGGCATGGGCGCGCATTTCCTTGAGATCGTGGCCGGCACAGAAGGCTGGACCCGCCCCAGCGATCACCACCACCCGGATCGTCGAATCGACCGCGACGGCGTCCAGTGCGTTTTGCAGCGCGGCCAGCATGGCTTGCGACAGCGCGTTGTACTGCTTCGGGCGATTCAGCGTCAGCGTGGCGACGCCCGCTTCGTTCTGGCGCAGCACGAGAGCGTCTTCGGAATGAACGGTTGCAGTCATGGTCATCTTCCTCGAAGATGAAAAACAGTTTGTGGGGAGATCGAGACGATGGCGGCGAGCCTCAACGCACGGCCGATTCCGTTTTCATATTCATTTTAGACTAGCGATGACTGCCATGGGACAAAACCGGGATTCCACCGCTCTTTTCTTCCAGGTTCCTTTGCCCGTGAATCCACCCCCGATCTCGATGGTCTACATTCTGGAGGATGATCCCGTACTCCGCGATGCGCTCCAGAGCCTGTTGGAATCCGTGGGTTTGGAGACGCTGGCTTGCGCCGATGCCGAAGCGTTTTTAGCCGCCTATCGGCCTAACCGGCCGGGTTGTCTGCTGGTGGATGTGCGGATTCCAGGACGCAACGACCTGGGCATCCAACAGAGCCTGCGCGAGCAGGGGATCGACGTGCCGGTCATCATCATCACCGGCCACGCGGATGTCGCCATGGCGGTGACCGCCCTGAAGCAGGGCGCGTTGGATTTTATCGAAAAGCCGTTCAACGATCAGATCCTGCTCGATGGCGTTCACCACGCGCTGACCGTGGACATGGCGCGGCGGCGCACCCGGGTGCAACATCAAGATTTGCTCCGCCGGTTCGACACCCTGACCGCGCGCGAACAGGACGTCCTGCGACGGGTCGTGGAAGGCCTGTCCAACCGGGAAATTGCCGAAATGCTGAATCTGAGCCGCAAGACCGTGGAAGTTCATCGCGCCAGGGTCATGCAGAAAATGCGAGCCGACACCCTGTCGCAACTGATCCGGATGGCGGTAGTCCTCGGTATTCTCAAGCTCTACGATTCGAATGCCTGAACGCGGGCTTTGTTTCTCTCGAAACCGAACCGTTATGTGCCTGATTCTAATTGCTTACCGGGTTCATCCCGGCTATGAATTGCTGGTCGCGGCCAATCGGGACGAGTTCCACGACCGGCCCACCGCGCCGCTGGCGTTCTGGGATGATAACCCCCAGGTGCTGGCTGGCCGCGATCTTAAGGAAGGCGGCACCTGGCTGGGCATCACCCGCGCCGGTCGTTTCGCCGCCCTCACCAACTACCGCGATCCGAATAACGTGTTGCCGGACGCACCCTCGCGCGGCCATCTGGTCGGTGATTATTTGCAAGGCGCCGAACCGGCCCGCGCCTATCTCGATCGGCTGATCCCGCGCGCCGGGATTTACAATGGGTTCAACCTGCTGCTGGGCGATGCGGAAGGACTGTATTACTACTCCAACCGTACCGAGGGGCTCCAGGCGTTGACGCCGGGGTTGTACGGTCTCAGCAATCATCTACTGGATACGCCTTGGCCGAAGTTGGAGCGCGCTCGGCGCGCCCTGCGGCAAGGGTTGGAACGCGGACCCGGTCCAACGCCGGACGTACTCCTGCATCTGTTGACGGATCGCACGCCCGCGCCGGACGTTGAACTGCCCAATACGGGGATATCGCTGGAATGGGAGCGCTGGTTGTCGCCGATTTTCATCACCGCGCCCAATTATGGAACCCGGTCCTCGACCGTGCTGATGGCGGACAGCGCGGGCCGTGCCCGCATGGTGGAAATAACCTGGGCGAATGGCAGCCGGCGGGAATTTGAGTTGGATTGGCTGTCGCCGGAACGGAGCGCTGGGAGGCTGGCATGAGCGAATTCGATGGTCCGGCGCTCGCGACTCCGACCGACTCGACCGTCGTCCGCGAGGCCGGCGAACGGCTGGAACTGCCGGATGGCGAGGGCGTGCTCTATCGACAGGCCTTCGCGCCGGTGGACAGCGCCCGTTGGTTCGCCGTGTTACAGCGGGAAACGCCTTGGCGACAGCATGTCATCACCCTGTACGGCCGCGCGATCACTTCCCCTCGGCTGAGCGCCTGGTACGGCGATTCCGACGCCGTTTATAGTTACTCCGGCCTGCGGTTGGAACCGGCGCCGTGGACTCCGACGCTGCGGATGGTGCGGGAACGGGTGGAGCAATTGGCGGCGGCCTGTTTCAACAGCGTGCTGCTCAATCTGTATCGCGATGGCCAGGACAGCATGGGCTGGCACAGCGACGACGAGCCCGAACTCGGCCGTAATCCGGTGATCGCTTCCGTTAGCTTCGGCGCCGCGCGCCGGTTTCTGATGCAACACAAGAAACGGCGCCTGCGGGTCGATCTGCGGCTGGAGGACGGTGATGTGCTGGTGCTGGGCGGCGCGACCCAGCATTATTGGCGACACCACGTTCCCAAGACTCGCCAGCCGGTAGGCTCGCGGATCAACCTGACCTTTCGTGCGATCCAACGCAGCCCAGAGTTATCCCCTTGTTCGGGTGAAGCCTGATCGGCTATTCTTACCTCCGATCCGCATACCCATAAACCCGGTTACGGGTAGCTTGGCTTTCGCTGGAACACCCTCCCTTTCTTGGCCCCGATAGCTCAGTTGGATAGAGCGCACCCCTCCTAAGGGTGAGGTCACAGGTTCAATTCCTGTTCGGGGCGCCATGTTTTCAAGCGCTTGCGGCGATGACTGGCTCGTCTTAGCCCAGCGCGACACCGATCCCAAAGAGTTTGAGATGGCAAAAGATATCCCCCTGAACGAGCGCATCATCTTCGCGTTGGATGTGAGTTCCAAAGACGAAGCGGAGCGGTGGCTGGATCGCCTGGGCGATCGGGTTCGCTTTTATAAAGTCGGCTTGCAACTGTTTTTGGCGGGCGGGTTTCCCGTGATCGACCTAATTTTGGCTCGCGGCCATAAGGTTATGGTCGATCTGAAATTTTTCGACATACCCGAAACCGTCGCCCTGGCGGTCCGGGAACTGAAGAATAAAGGAGCCACGTTCATCACCGTTCATGGCAACGACCCCATCTTGCGCGCGGCGGTGCAGGAACGGGACGGCGCCAAGATTCTGGCCGTGACGGTTCTGACCAGCTTCGACGAATCCGACATGCGGGCGATGGGCTTTACCGGAACGGTCGAGGAGTTGGTTTATCACCGGGCGAGGAAAGCGCTCGATCTTGGTTGCGATGGCGTGGTTTCATCAGGGCTGGAAGTCCCGAGGCTACGGGATGGCTTGGGCGACAAATTTTTGATCGTGACTCCGGGCATTCGGCCGGGTACGAACGATGTCGTTCAGGAGGACGACCAGAAACGCATCGCTTCCGCCTACGAAGCCGTTCGCGGCGGTGCGGATTATGTGGTGGTGGGACGCCCGATTCGCAACGCGAAAGATCCGGTCGCCGTCGTTGAAGCCATGCAGGCGGAAATCGCCTCCGCGCTTTAGCTTCCCGTTGTCACCTAGTTCCAAAGGGTTTCAGGAGTTCCTTCCGAGAGGCGTTTTTATACGTCTCTGGCGGCCTAAGTGCTTGAAAAATAGCTCATTGCCCCTAACTCCTCTTCTTTAAATACCAACGACGATTTCCGTCGGATTGCAGCCTCTCGGCACCGCGCGTTTGATCGATTGGAGGCCGGATTCCTGATCCCTATCTGGAACACCACCCATTCATGATGGTGACTGAATCGCCCACCGGCTGGCAGGCCCGCCTGCGCCTCGGGTTCCAACGCCGGAACAATCGCACTATTTTGGGGCAATGTTCGCATCAAGGCCCGCTGCAAGTGCAACGGCCGTTCTATCCGGAGGACCCCAGCGTTTGTCACGTCGCCCTCCTGCATCCTCCTGGCGGCGTGGTCGGCGGCGACGAACTGCGCATTGATGCCGCGCTGGATACCGACGCCCAGGCGCTCATCACGACCCCGGCGGCCGGAAAGTTCTACCGCAGCGCCGGTCCTTGCGCCCGCCAAATCCAGCATCTGAGCGTCGCCGCCGGCGCCGCGCTGGAATGGCTGCCGCAGGAGAATATCCTCTACAACGGCGCTCGCGTTCGCGCGCTCACCCGGGTGGAACTCCAGGGCGACGCCCGTTTTCTGGGTTGGGAAATCTTCTGTCTGGGCCGGCCAGCGGCGGGCGAAACCTTCACCGTTGGCGAGTACCGGCAGGATTTCGAACTCTGGCAGGACGGCGAGCCGCTTTATCTGGAACAGGGCCGCTACGCCGGCGGCGATGCTATCCTCGACGCCCATTGGGGCTTGCGCGGCCAACCGGTTTGCGCCACATTGGTTTGCGCGGGTTCGCCGCCGGATGGGGTCGATGCCATCCGCGCCAGGTGGGAGACACTGAAAATGTCCTCACCCCTGATCCCTCTCCCGCAAGCGGGAGAGAGGGAACTGGCGACCGTCAGCCAACTGGCCGGCGTGCTCGTCTGTCGTTACCTGGGGCCATCGGCGACGCGCGCCCGACAGTTTTTCACCCTGGCATGGGGTTTGCTGAGGCCGGCGCTATTCGGTCGTCCGCCCTGTTCCTCCCGGTTCTGGAACACCTGATCACCACTGCGAGAACGCTCATGGAGCTATTGCCCCGCGAAAAAGACAAGCTGCTGCTGTTCACCGCCGGCCTGTTGGCGGAACGGCGCAAGGCCAAGGGCCTAAAACTCAATTACCCCGAAGCCGTCGCCTACATTTCCTGCGCCCTGCTGGAAGGCGCGCGGGAAGGCCGCAGCGTGGCCGACTTGATGAGCTACGGCCGCACCCTGCTGACCCGCGACGAGGTCATGGACGGCATTCCCGAGCTGATCCCCGAGGTGCAGATCGAGGCCACTTTCCCGGACGGCACCAAACTGGTCACCGTGCACGACCCGATTCCTTGAGGAGATTGCCGATGATTCCCGGCGAAATCGTCACCGCCGACGGTGACCTCGAACTCAACGCTGGCCGCCGTACCGTGCGGCTGACCGTAGCCAACACCGGCGACCGCCCGATCCAGGTCGGCTCGCATTACCATTTTGCCGAAACCAACCCCGCCCTGCGCTTCGACCGGACGCTGGCGCGCGGTTGTCGGCTCGACATTCCCGCTGGCACCGCCGTGCGTTTCGAGCCGGGCCAGGAACGCGAGGTGGAACTGGTCGAGTACGCCGGCTCGCGGGACGTGTACGGTTTCCGCGCTGCGATCATGGGACCGCTGGAGGCCACGCCATGAGCCGCATCGACCGCCGCGCCTACGCGGACATGTACGGCCCCACCACGGGCGACCGGGTTCGGCTGGGCGATACCGAACTGTGGATCGAAGTCGAGCGCGACCACGCCCTTTACGGCGAGGAAGTCAAATTCGGCGGCGGCAAGGTGATCCGCGACGGCATGGGCCAGTCGCAGCGGACCCAGGCCGAGGGCGCGGTGGACACCGTCATCACCAATGCGCTGATCGTCGATCACTGGGGCATCGTCAAGGCCGATATCGGCATTAAGGACGGCCGGATCAGCGGCATCGGCAAGGCCGGCAACCCCGACGTGCAGCCAGGAGTGACCATCATCATCGGTCCCGGCACCGAAGCCATCGCCGGCGAGGGATTGATCGCCACCGCCGGCGGCATCGACAGCCACATCCATTTCATCTGCCCGCAGCAGGTCGAAGAGGCGCTGATGTCGGGCGTGACCACCATGCTCGGCGGCGGCACCGGCCCGGCCACGGGAACCAATGCAACGACGTGCACCCCCGGTCCCTGGAATTTGCGGCGGATGCTGCAAGCGGCCGAAGGGTTGCCGATGAACCTCGGTTTTCTCGGCAAGGGCAACGCCAGCCGCCCGGCGGCGCTGGAGGAGCAGATCGAAGCCGGGGCGATGGGGTTGAAACTGCACGAGGATTGGGGCACCACGCCGGCCGCCATCGACAACTGCCTGGAAGTCGCCGAACGCTACGACGTGCAGGTGGCGATTCACACCGATACTTTGAACGAATCCGGCTTTGTCGAGGATACCCTGGCCGCTTTCAAGGGCCGGGCGATTCACACCTATCACACCGAAGGCGCCGGCGGTGGCCATGCGCCAGACATTATCCGCGCCTGTGGCGAGCCGAACGTACTGCCCTCATCCACCAATCCCACCCGACCGTACACGGTCAACACCGTGGACGAACACCTCGACATGCTGATGGTGTGCCACCACCTCGACCCCGGCATCCCCGAGGATGTGGCCTTCGCCGACTCGCGCATCCGCCGCGAGACCATCGCCGCCGAGGACATCCTGCACGATCTGGGCGCGTTCTCGATGATCTCCTCCGACTCCCAGGCGATGGGCCGGGTCGGCGAGGTCATCACCCGCACCTGGCAAACCGCGCACAAAATGAAGGTGCAACGTGGCCATTTGCACCCCTCTCCCGGAGGGAGCGGGGCCGGGGGTGAGGGAGGAGAGGGGAGCAATAGCGCCGACAACTTCCGGGTCAAGCGCTATGTCGCCAAGTACACCATCAATCCCGCCATCACCCACGGCATCAGCCATCTGGTCGGCTCGCTGGAGGTCGGCAAGCTGGCCGACATCGTCCTGTGGCGGCCGGCGTTCTTCGGGGTCAAGCCATCGCTGATCGTCAAGGGCGGCTTCATCGTCGCCGCGCCGATGGGTGACGCTAACGCCTCGATTCCGACGCCGCAGCCGGTCCATTACCGGCCGATGTTTGGCGCCTTCGGCGGGGCGCTGGCGGCCACCTGTCTGACCTTCGTTTCCAAGGCGGCGTTGAATAGCGGCGTGCTGGATTCGCTGGGTCTGCGACGGATGCTGGCGGCGGTGCGGGACACCCGCGCCATCGGCAAGCACGACCTGATCCACAACGATTATCAGCCTAAAATTGACGTGGACCCGCAAACCTACGAAGTGCGGGCGGACGGTATGTTGCTGACCTGCGAACCGGCCACGGTGCTACCGCTGGCACAACGATATTTCCTGTTCTGAGACTGCTCATGAACCCTACCGAACCCGTTGAGTTACAAATCGTCGAGCGCCTGAGCGAGGACTTACCCGTCCAGGCGACGCTGACCTTACCCTTCGATCTGCGCCAGAAAAGCCGGCTGCGGACGCGACTGGACAGCGGTGAAGATGTTGGACTGTTTCTACCGCGCGGCACGGTATTACGTCACGGCGACCGGCTGCGCGCCACGGGCGGGTTGGTGGTCGAGGTACGCGCTGCCCCGGAAGCGGTTTCCACCGCTCGTACCGACGATCCGCTGCTGCTGGCGCGCGCCGCCTACCATCTCGGTAACCGCCACGTTGCGCTGCAACTCGGTTCCGGCTGGCTGCGTTACCTGCACGATCATGTGTTGGATGGCATGGTGCGGGAACTGGGGCTGACCGTGATCGGCGAGCAGGCGCCGTTCGAGCCGGAAGCTGGCGCCTTCGGCGGCGGTGACCGCCAGGGACACGAGCATTAGTCCCACTGTCCTGCCGCGCCTGTTGCAACTGTGTAGCCCGACCCTGCCGGTCGGCGCTTATGCCTATTCGCAGGGATTGGAATACGCGGTGGAGCGAGGCTGGGTGCGGGATGAAACCAGCGCGGGCGACTGGATTCTCGGTCTGCTCGACCACAATCTGCGACGGTTGGATATTCCCGTTTTTGCTCGACTGTATCGAGCCTGGCGGGACGTTGACTTGGATGCCGCGCGGCGCTGGAACGCCCGGCTGTTCGCCTCGCGCGAGGCGGCGGAGTTGCAGCGGGAGGACCAGCATCTCGGCACGGCGCTGGCCCGGCTGCTGGCCGACCTCGGTCTCGGCGAAGCGGCGCCGTGGCGGAATGCCCCGCGCGTCTGTTTCGCCACCCTGTTCGGTCTGGCGGCGGCGCGGTGGGATATCCCGCTGCCGGAAGCCGCCACCGGCTATGCCTGGGCCTGGACCGAGAACCAGGTGATCGCCGCCACCCGGCTGATTCCCCTGGGCCAGACCGCCAGCCAGCGACTACTGGTCGCTGCCGGCCCAGTCATCGCCGGGGCGGTGGCACACGGTCTGACCCTGCCGGATGAGGACATCGGCGCCGCCGCGCCGGGGCTGGCGCTGGCCGGGGCGTTGCACGAGACGCAGTATTCGCGGTTGTTCCGGTCGTGAGTGAGAGTGATCAGGCGATGGGAGATTACAGTCCGATCATCGAAGCCACGTTGAAATATCATCCTGATGTCCAAGCCATTTATCTCTTTGGCTCCTACGATACGGAGCATGAGTGGCCGAACAGCGATGTGGACATTGCCCTGTTGCTGCCGCCGGTAAAAGCTTGGGAAACCGGTTCGCTGGCGCTGAGTCCGCTATGGTTCGACCTGGAGCGCCTGCTTGGAAAGATGGTGGATTTGATCAACCTGCGCCAAGTGTCCACGGTCTTTCAGAAAGAAATTATCATGGCGGATCGTCGGATTTATTGCGGCGACGAGTATGCGGCGGATGAATTCGAGATGCTGACGCTCTCGTTTTACCAGAAGCTGAATCAGGAGCGGAGCGAAGTATTGGCTGAAGGATTGCGCAGCGGGAGATTTTACCAGGTATGAATGAAGTCGTGCTCAACAAGAAAGTCAGTATCGAGCGCTGCATCGAGCAAATCAACACGTATTACGCTCTGGATCGCGGACTGCCGTTCGAGCAGGATTTTCTCAAGCAGGACGCCATCGCCATGAATCTGCAACGGGCTTGCGAGTTGTCCATTGATATCGCCAACCACTTGATCAAGAACAGAAAATTGGGTTTGCCTCAGGACAGCCGGGACAGCTTTGAGTTGTTGCGGCGCGCGGGGCTGATTGGTGAACCCATGACGCGCGCCCTTCAGGCAATGGTCGGTTTCCGCAATATCCTGGTGCATGAATATCGCAAACTGGATTTAGGCATCATGGTGAAGGTGATTGAAAGCCACACGCGGGATTTACTCGACTTTGCCAACGTGGCGATTGAGGCATCGGTCTGAATCGCCGCTCGGTAAAATCAGGATTTGCATTCTCTCCACGGCAACAGGTCTCCGTTATAAACTCACAACTGCGCTGACCGGGGCGTTGCACGAGACGCAGTATTCGCGGTTGTTCCGCTCATAACCCGACGTTTCTACGCGGACCCGCCCCACGAAGACGGCGTCAGCGGCTGCGGTGGCGCGCCAGCCAGCGGTCCAAGTGGTTGGCGAAGGCTTGTTTGTCGCGGTCGTGGTAAGGCGCGGGACCGCCAGTCACGCTGCCCGTCGCCCGTAATTCCTCCTTGAGGTTGCGCAAGGCCAGCCGCTCCTGGATGTTGTCGGTCGTGTACAACTCGCCGCGCGGGTTGAGCGCCGGTATGCCTTGCGCCACCAGCCGCGCCGCCAGCGGAATATCGGCGGTAATGACGAGATCGCTGGCGGTGGCTTGTTGCACGATGTAGTGATCGGCTTCGTCAAAACCCTGGTTGACGTGTACCGCCGTGATCAGGGGGGAAGGCGGTGTCTGCAAGCGCCGGTTGGCCACCAGGATCACCGGCACCCCGACCCGTTGGGAGGCGCGGAATACAATCACCTTGACCGGGCCCGGGCAGGCGTCCGCGTCGATCCAGATTCTCAAGCGAAACTCCATGGCTGGGGACGGGGCAAGCCCCCATCCCCGGTGAAGGTGGATGGGGCCTCTCCATCTACTTCTTCTTGCGTGGAATATAGAGGTCGGTGATGGTCCCCTCGAACACTTCCGCCGCCATGCCAACCGATTCACCCAGGGTCGGATGCGGATGGATGGTCAGGCCGATGTCGGCGGCGTCCGCGCCCATCTCGATGGCGAGCACGACTTCGCTGATCAAATCGCCGGCATGGGTGCCGACGATGCCGCCGCCGACGATGCGGTGGGTTTCCTCGTCGAAGATCAGCTTGGTAAAGCCCTCGTCGCGGCCGTTGGCGATGGCGCGGCCGGACGCGGCCCAAGGGAATTTGCCCACGCCGACCTTGACGCCCTGCTGCTTCGCCTCCGCTTCGGTCAGGCCCACCCAGGCCACTTCCGGGTCGGTGTAGGCCACGCTCGGGAATCACCTTGGCATCGAAGAAACTCTTTTGCCCGGCGGCGACTTCCGCAGCCACGTGAGCCTCATGCACGGCCTTGTGCGCCAGCATCGGCTGGCCGATGATGTCGCCGATGGCGAAGATGTGCGAGACGTTGGTGCGCATCTGTTTGTCCACCGGGATGAAACCCCGGTCGGTGACCGCCACGCCCGCCTTCTCCGCGCCGATCTTCTTGCCGTTGGGCGAGCGGCCCGCCGATTGCAAAATCATGTCGTAAAGCTGCGGTTCGGCCGGGGCGTTGTCGCCCTCGAACGTCACCAGCAGTCCTTCCGGTTTGGCTTCGACCGCGACCGTCTTGGTCTTGAGCATGATCTTGTCGAAACGGCCGGCGTTCATTTTCTCCCACACCTTGACCAAGTCCCGATCCGGTCCTTGCATTATCGCGTCGAGCATCTCCACCACTTCGATGCGCGCGCCCAGGGTCGAATAGACCGTGGCCATCTCCAGACCGATGATGCCGCCGCCGATCACCAACAGGCGCTTGGGAATGAAGCGCAGTTCCAGCGCGCCGGTGGAATCGACGATGCGCGGGTCGTCGGGGATGAAGGGCAGATGCACCGCCTGACTGCCGGCGGCGATGATGCACTTCTGGAAGCGGATGATCTTCTTCTCGCCGGTCTTGTCCTGCCCGTCGCCGGTGGTGAGTTCGACCTCCAGATGGTTGGGATCGAGGAAGTTGCCATAACCGCGCACGGTTTCCACCTTGCGCGCCTTGGCCATCCCGGTGAGACCGCCGGTGAGTTTGCCCACGATTTTGCCTTTGTGGGCGCGCAGCTTGTCCAGATCGACGGCCGGTTTGCCAAAGACCACGCCGAGGTCGGCGAAATGCGCCACCTCGTCCATGACGGCGGCCACATGCAACAAAGCCTTGGATGGGATACAACCGACGTTGAGGCAGACGCCGCCCAAGGTGGAGTAGCGCTCTACCAGCACGGTTTTCAGGCCCAAATCGGCGGCGCGAAAAGCGGCGCTGTAACCGCCCGGACCGGCACCCAGCACCAGCATTTCGCATTCCAGATCTACCGAGCCGGAATAGGAACCGGCGGCGGATGCAACGGTCGGCGTCGAAGCCGGTGGCGGGGGCGCCTTGCTCCCCTCGCCCTTCGGGAGAGGGGCCGGGGGTGAGGGTTGCTGTCCCGTCGCCTCCAGCAGTAACACCAGGTCGCCCTCCGACACCTTGTCGCCGACCTTGATCTTTCACCTCCTTGACCACGCCGGCGGCCGGGGAGGGCACCTCCATCGATGCCTTGTCGCTTTCCAGCACGATCAGGGGATCTTCCGGGGCGAGGGTGTCCCCCGGCTTGACCAACACGTCGATGACCTCCACGCCCTTGAAGTCGCCGATGTCGGGCACCTTTACTTCAATGATTTGACTCATGGGGATTTCCTTACAACATCACGCGCCGGAAGTCGGCGAGAAGTTGGGCGAGATAGGCGTTGAAGCGGGTCGCCTGGGCGCCGTCGATCACCCGATGGTCGGCGGTCAGCGACAGCGGCAGAATCAGGCGCGGGGCGAACTGCTTGCCGTCCCACACCGGCTTCATCACCGACTTGCTGACGCCCAGGATCGCGACCTCCGGCGCATTGATAATCGGTGAGAAGTAGGTACCGCCGATGCCGCCGACCGAAGAGATGGTGAAGCAGGCGCCCTGCATCTCAGCCGGGCCGAGTTTGCCGTCGCGCGCCTTTTTGGCCAGTTCGCCGGTTTCCGCGGCGATGTCGAAGATGCCCTTCTGGTTGGCGTCCTTCACCACCGGCACCACCAGCCCGTTCGGCGTGTCGGCGGCGAAGGCGATGTGGTAGTACTGCTTGTAGATCAGGTTTTCGCCATCGAGCGAGGTATTGAAATCCGGGAACTGTTGCAGCGCCCGAACGCACGCCTTGATCAGGAAGGCCAGCATGGTGAGCTTGGTCCCGCCGCTCTTTTCACCCTCTTTGTTGATCAGAACGCGGAAGGCTTCCAGATCGGTGATGTCGGCGTCCTCGTGGTAAGTCACGGCGGGGATCATCACCCAGTTGCGCGACAGGTTGGCGCCCGACAGCTTCTTGATGCGCGACAGCGGCTTGCTTTCCACCGGGCCGAACTTGGTGAAGTCGGTCGTCGGCCAGGGCAACAGATTCAACACCCCGCCGCCCGAGACGCCGCCGGCGGCCGCCGGCGCCCCCGCCAGAGCGCCGGTCATCACCTGCTTGACGAAATTTTGCACGTCGTTCTTGAGAATCCGACCCTTGGGACCGGAACCTTTGGCCAGCCGAGTCAAATCCACCCCCAATTCGCGGGCGAAGCGCCGTATCGAGGGGCTGGCGTGAACCTTGGCGAAGCTGGCGGCGGGCGCGTCCCCAGCCAGAGCAACCGACGGAGTCGGAGGAGCCGGCATTTTTGACACCGGCGGCGCTGGCGGCATCCCTTCCGGCTTGGGCGCGCGCGGTCCCAGCGCGACAGCGCTCAAGGTATCGGGCAACTGCGGTTTGGCGGCTGAATCGGTCGCGCTGGTGACCAGCAAGAGAAGCAGGTCGCCGGCCGAGACGGTATCGCCAACCTTGATCTCGACCGCCTGGATCGTGCCAGCCAGCGGCGAAGGCACTTCCATGCTGGCCTTGTCGCTTTCCAGGGTGATCAGCGGGGTGTCGATTTCCACCCGGTCGCCGGGAGTGACCAGGATTTCGATGACCGGGATGTTCTTGAAATCACCGATGTCCGGCACCCGCACTTCGCGTATTTGACCGGCGTCGGGCGCTGGCGAAGCCGCTCCGCCGCTGGAGGGTTCCAGATGTTCCGCCGCCGCCACGCTCTCGCTCACTTCCAGATACAGGATCAGGCCACCCTGGGAAACTTTGTCGCCGGGCTTGACCCTGACCTCCCGGACCACGCCGGCCAGCGGCGAGGGCACTTCCATGGATGCCTTGTCGGTTTCCAGAATGATCAGCGGGGTTTCCACATCGATAATGTCGCCCGCCGCGACCATGACCTCGATGATGTCCACATTTTTGAAATCGCCGATGTCCGGCACGTGAATTTCTTTGATGATGCTCACGCGGAATTCTCCCCTGGGCCGGTGTCAGACGGTGATTGGATTGGGCTTGTCGGCATCGATGCCGTATTTCCCGATGGCGTCCCGCGCTTGGGTGGCGGGCACGGCGCCCTCTTCGGCCAGCGCCTTGAGCGCCGTAACGACGATATAGTGTCGGTCCACCTCGAAATGCTGGCGCAGCTTGACGCGAGTATCGCTGCGGCCGAAGCCGTCGGTGCCCAGGACGTAATAGCGCCGAGGAATGAACGCCCGCAGTTGCTCGGCGTAGAGCTTCATGTAGTCGGTGGCGGCGACCACCGGGCCGGGATGATCGTCCAGACAGGTCTCGACGTAGCTCCGGCGCGGCGGTTCGGTCGGGTGCAGCAGATTCCAGCGCGCCGCGTCCTGGCCTTCGCGGGCCAGTTCGTTGATGCCGGGCGTCGACCAGATATCGGCGGTCACGCCCCAGTCCTCGCGCAGGAGGTCGGCGGCGGCGATGACCTCGCGCAGAATCGCCCCGCAGCCCAGCAGTTGTACCCGTGGCCCATCGCCTTCACCCTGGCGAAACCGGTACATGCCCTTGAGAATCCCGGCTTGCGCGCCTTCCGGCATGGCGGGGTGAGAGTAGTTTTCGTTCAGCGTGGTGATGTAGTAAAAGACGCTCTCCTGCTCCTGGAACATCCGCCGCAGCCCGTCCTGGACGATCACCGCCAGTTCGTAGGCGAAGGTGGGATCGTAGGACACGCAATTGGGGATGAACTGGGCGAAGATCTGGCTATGGCCGTCCTGGTGCTGCAAGCCCTCGCCGGCCAGGGTGGTGCGCCCGGAGGTGCCGCCGATCAGGAAACCGCGCGCCTGAATGTCGCCGGCGGCCCAGGCCAGATCGCCGATGCGCTGGAAGCCGAACATCGAGTAGTAGATGTAGAACGGCACCATGTTGACGCCGTGATTGGCGTAAGCGGTGCCGGCGGCGATCCACGACGACATGGCTCCGGCTTCGTTGATGCCTTCCTGCAAGATCTGCCCTTTCTTATCTTCCTTGTAGAACATCAACTGGTCGGCGTCCTGCGGCTCGTAAAGCTGGCCGCGCGGCGAGTAGATCCCGATCTGGCGGAACATGCCCTCCATGCCGAAGGTGCGGGCTTCGTCGGCGACGATGGGGACCACGTAACGACCGATGCTCTTGTCGCGCGCCAGTTGGGTCAGGATGCGGACGAAGGCCATGGTGGTGGACATGTCGCGCTCGCCGGTGTCCTGCAACAGGGCGTCGAAGCTGGCGAGCACGGGCGCCTGCAACGGCGGCGCGGTGCGGCGGCGCTGTGGCAGATAACCGCCCAGGGCGGCGCGACGGGCTTTGAGATATTGGATTTCCGGGCTGTCATCCGCCGGTTTGAAAAAGGGCGCGGCGTAGAGTTGCTCGTCGGATAGCGGGATGTGGAAGCGGTCGCGGAAGTCCTTGAGCGCCTGCTCGCCCATCTTTTTCTGCGAGTGGGTGATGTTCTTGCCTTCGCCGGCCACGCCCATGCCGTAGCCCTTGACGGTCTTGGCGAGAATGACGGTCGGTTGACCCTGATGTTTGCTGGCCTGAGCGTAGGCCGCATAAATCTTGTGCGGATCGTGGCCGCCGCGGTTCAGCCGCCAGATGTCCTCGTCGGACAGGTGGCTGACCATTTGTTTGAGTTCGGGATATTTGCCAAAGAAGTGCTCGCGGGTGTAGGCGCCGCCCTTGGCCTTGAAGTTCTGATACTCGCCGTCCACGCACTCCTCCATGAGTTTGAGCAGCAGGCCCTTCTTGTCAGCGGCGAACAGCGGATCCCAGTAGGAACCCCACAGCACTTTGATCACGTTCCAGCCGGCCCCACGGAAATCGCCTTCCAACTCCTGAATGATTTTGCCGCTGCCCCGCACCGGCCCGTCGAGGCGTTGCAGGTTGCAGTTGATCACGAAGATCAGGTTGTCGAGGTTCTCGCGGGCCGCCAGCGCGATAGCGCCGAGCGATTCGGGCTCGTCCATCTCGCCGTCGCCGCAGAAGCACCACACCTTGCGGCCCTCGCTGTTCACCAGCCCCCGGTTGTGCAGATACTTCATGAACCGGGCCTGGTAAATCGCCTGAATCGGCCCCAACCCCATCGACACGGTGGGGAACTGCCAGAAATCGGGCATCAGCCAGGGATGCGGGTACGAGGACAGGCCGTTGCCGTCCACTTCCTGCCGGAAGTTATCGAGCTGTTGCTCGCTCAGCCGCCCCTCCAGATAAGCGCGGGCGTAGATGCCGGGCGCGGAGTGGCCCTGGGTGAACACCAGATCGCCGCCGTGCTGTTCGTTGGGCGCGTGCCAGAAATGGTTGAAGCCGACATCGTACAGGGTGGCGCTGGAGGCGAAGCTGGCGATGTGGCCGCCCAATTCCGAGCTGACCCGGTTGGCCTTGATCACCATGGCCATGGCGTTCCAGCGGATCAGCGAGCGGATGCGCCATTCCATGCCAGGATCGCCGGGGGTGTATTCCTCCTGATCGACCGGGATGGTGTTGATATACGGGGTATTGGCGCTGTAGGGCATGTGGACGCCGGCGGCGCGGGCCTTGTCCTGCAATGCGCCCAGCAGCGTGTGCGCGCGTTGCAGACCTTCTTCTTCCAGTACCGCGTCGAGGGCCTCGAGCCACTCCTGCGTTTCCTGTGGATCCGGGTCGCTGTAATTCTCGATCGTCATAGCTGATCCTGCGATGGTGGTTTGTGGTTGTGTACCTATCCCGTCGCGACGGGAAGCGCGGGCGGGGCGGACGCCGGTGGCGGTGGCTGAGACCGCGCCGGCTGGCGGAAGTTGGAAAATCCTTAACACTATAGACCGGCAATTTGCAAATACATCTACCACCTGTCATGCAGTGCGAGGCCGCGCAGTGCGAGTGGCGCTGGATGGTGGTAAGCTGAAATCCAGCCAAAATCAGCGGAGTCAAGGCGATGCAGCGTTTGCGGATCAACCATCTCACCGTCTATCAGTTCTCCAGCCCGGTGACGCTACAACCGCATCGCCTCCTGCTCCGACCGCGCGAAGGGCATGATGTCCGCATCGAGTCCTCGCAGCTCGACATTGTGCCCGCCCACCGAATCAAATGGCATCGAGACGTCTTCGACAACTCGGTGGCCGTGGTGAGCTTTCGAGAGACCGCGCAACGACTGGCGATTGGCAGTAAAGTGATCATCCAGCATTACGACGTCGCTCCGCTCGATTTCATCGTCGAAGACTATGCGGTTCGCTATCCGTTCCAATACCAGCCGGAAGATCGGGTTGACCTCGCTCCTTTCCAGCAACTGGTTTATCCCCACCAGCGAGCCGTGCTGTGGCAGTGGCTCGAACAGTTGGGTCTCACCCAGGGTCCGGTGGAAACCTATGTGTTGCTGGATCGGTTGAATCGAACCATCGCCAGCCAGTTCCAGTATGTCGTTCGCGAGGAGCCTGGCGTACAGCCGCCGGCGCAAACCCTGACCAGTCGCAGCGGTTCCTGTCGGGATTACACCACCTTGTTTATCGAGGCCTGCCGCACCCTGGGGCTGGCGAGCCGCTTTGTCAGCGGCTATTCGCACACCCCCGCCACCGAGGCGGACAATGCGACGACCCATGCGTGGGCGGAGGTCTATCTGCCCGGTCCGGGCTGGAAGGGTTTCGATCCCACCGCCGGCGAGTTGACCGGCAGCCGGCACATCCCGGTCGCGGTCGCCCGCCACCCGGAGTCGGTTCCGCCCGTCGCGGGCAGTTTCGTCGGACCCAATATTATCCCCAGACTGACCGTCGCCGTTCAGGTGACCGCGATCTGAAGCGGTTGGGCTGGCGATCCCGAACCCGGCGCGCCGGATGCCCGGCTGTTGCCGAGATGGGGAAAAAACCCAAAATTTTGTTCAAACTGGTCGCAATCGGCCATAAATCGTGATGTTGAAATACAATGATTTGAAATCGCGAAATATTTTTTGCGAATTAGGGTGTTTATTCTAATTTTTGCGGTTACCCTCTCGACCATGGCGCGACTTGGCTATAGGTTATTGAAATAAAAAAGATAACCTGTCGAATTCACGGTCGCGTGGCCATGCCGTCACCGAGTCGTTGAGTCTTGTAAAAACTGGTCGAGACCGTCAATTCGGTGCGAATGCCCCAACCTGCGGAATCGGTCATCGGCCGGTTCGAGAGTGCCACCCAACGCAACCCAGGATTACACCCATGCCCAGCTATACCGCCCCCCTGCGCGACATGCAGTTCATTCTGCACGAATTGCTCAAGATGGACCGCTATCAGAACGTGCTGAGCGGTTTCAATGAAGCCACTCCGGATACCGTGAAGGCCATTCTGGAAGGCGCCGCCCAACTCAGCCAGGAAGTCTTGCAACCGCTGAACAAGGTCGGCGATCGGGAAGGTTGCCGGTTGGAAAAAGGCAAAGTCACCACGCCGAGCGGCTTTAAGGAGGCCTACGCCGCCGTGATCGAGGGCGGCTGGACCGGCCTGATCGGCGATCCGACCTATGGTGGCCAGGGCTTGCCCTACGTGCTGGGGCTGGCGGTCAGCGAGATGATGGCCTCCGCCAACATGGCCTTCACCATGTACCCCGGATTGACCAGCGGCGCCATGGAGGCCATCGAAATCGGCGGCACCGAGGCGCAAAAGGCGCTCTACCTGCCGAAAATGATCGCCGGCCAGTGGACCGGCACCATGAACCTGACCGAGCCGCACTGTGGCACCGACCTGGGCTTGCTGCGCACCAAGGCCGAGCCGCAATCGGACGGCAGCTATCGGATGACCGGGACCAAGATTTTTATCTCCGCCGGCGAGCACGATCTGGCCGAGAACATCATCCATCTGGTGCTGGCCAAGATTCCCGGCGGCCCGGACGGCGTCAAGGGCATCAGCCTGTTCATCGTGCCCAAGTTCCTGGTCAATCCCGACGCCAGCCTCGGCGACCGCAACGCGGTGAGCTGTGGCGCCATCGAGGAGAAGATGGGCATTCACGGCAACGCCACCTGCGTGATGAACTACGACGGCGCGGTCGGCTACCTGATCGGCGAGGAACACAAGGGCCTGCGGACCATGTTCATCATGATGAACGCGGCGCGGCTGGGCGTGGCGGTGCAGGGCCTGAGCCAGGCCGAGGTCGCCTACCAGAACGCGGCGGCGTACTGCAAAGACCGGGTGCAGGGCCGCTCGCTGACCGGGGTGAAGGCGCCCGACAAGCCGGCCGATCCGCTCATCGTCCATCCCGATATCCGCCGGATGCTGATGACGGTCAAGGTGTTCCAGGAAGGGGCGCGGGCGCTGGCCTACTGGGCCGGCTTGCAGGTGGACATCATCCGCAAGCATCCCGACCCGGAAACGCGGCGCAAGGCCGAGGATCTGTTGGGCCTGCTGACGCCGGTGATGAAGACTTATTTCACCGACATGGGTTTTACCTCGGCCAATCTTTGCCTGCAATGCTTCGGCGGCCACGGCTACATCGCCGAATGGGGCATGGAGCAGTTCGTGCGCGACGCCCGCATCGCCCAGATTTACGAAGGCGCCAACGGTATCCAGGCGCTGGATCTGGTGGGTCGCAAGCTGCCGGCCAACAAGGGCCGGGCCATCCAGTTTTTCTTCGCGGTGGTGGGCGGGTTCTGCGAGAAGTACGAGGACAACGCCGCGCTGTCGCCCTTCATCCGACCGCTGACCGAGGCGCTGGAGCGGCTGGTCGAGGCCACCCAATGGTTGATGCAGCACGCCATTTCCAATCCGGACAACGGCGGCGCGGTGTCGATGGATTACCTGTACATGATGGCGCTGGTGGCGCTGGGCTATCAGTGGGCGCAGGTGGCCCGCATCTGCGAGAACCAGCTTTCCAATCCGGACGACGACAGCTTCGACCGCGAGTTTTATCGCAACAAGCTGGTGTGCGCCGAGTTTTTCATGGAAAAGGTGCTGCCGGAAACCATGGCGCATCTGGCCAAGATTCAAGCCGGCGCCGAGTCGCTGATGGCGCTGAACGCCGAGGCGTTTTGAGCCAGACCGCTTTTTAGCCGACTTCCCCTCCGGCTCGTTCCCCCGCCACCGGTTTTCCAGCCGGTGGCGGGGGATTTTTCTCAGCTTTTTCTCTATTTTTGTATCAGCCCAAACTGCGAATTGCGGTAGACTGTCACCCTAATCAGCCAAATAAACGACGGGGAGAACCTTCCCGTGGAAAACAGTCAATCCATTATCTTTCGCAGCGGCCTGACCATGAGCGGCATTGTGCTGCTGGCGCTGCTGAGCATGATCAGTTCGGTGTTCATCGCCGAATCCAGCAAGGGCGATGCCGCCGCGATCAATCTGGCTGGTTCGCTGCGCATGCAGTCCTACCGCATCGCCACCCGCTTGCAAAATCCCGTCGGTGTCGAAACCCGCCACACCGGGGAAGTCGCCCGGGAAATGAGCGAATTCGAGCGCCGGTTGGAGCGTCTCTGGCAAACCGGCGCCATTGCGCTGATCGAAGACAATCCCCGAAACCGGACGCTCCGGACGATTGAATCGTTCTGGCGCGATACGCTGCGGCCGATCCTGGAAACCGCGGACGCGGACGCGCCACCGACCACCGTTTACCTGCGCCAGGTGGACGACTTTGTCGCCAAGCTGGACGCCTTCGTCAAGCTGCTGGAGCAGGATACCGAGGCGAAAATCCTGCTGCTGCGGCTGGTGCAGGGCATCGCGTTGTTCATGACCCTGGTATTGATCTTTGCCGCCATGTACCAGTTGCACAGTGGCGTGGTGGCGCCGCTGCGCGATCTGGTGGAACTGGCGCACAAGGCGCGGCGCGGCGATCTGTCGGTCCGCGCCAGCCACGTCGGCAACGACGAGCTGGGGGTGCTGGGTCACGCTTTCAATCTGATGGCCGCCGACTTGTCGGCAATGTACGCCGACCTGGAAGCGCGGGTCGAACAGCAGACCCAGGCGCTAAGAATCAGCAATCGCTCGCTGGAGCTGCTGTACCACACCGCCCGGCGTCTCGGCGAGTCGGCTCCCGACGAGGCGACCTACCGGGCGCTGCTGGCGGAAATCGAAAAGCTGACCGGCATGGGCTCGGTCACGCTCTGCCTGATCCATCCCGCCACCCACCAGGCCACCCAGGTTTTCACGGCCCGGCTGCGTCCGGCGAGCGTTCCGCCGTTCTGCAACCGCCCGAACTGCGAGCCTTGCCTGGGCGACGGCACGACCCATCCGCTGGAGGTTGGCAGCGATATTTTTTCGATACCGGTCAAGGACCAGGAACAGCAGTTCGGGGTGCTGATCGTCCGCAATCCCGGTCTGGAATCGGTCGCCACCTGGCAACTGCCGCTGCTGGAAGTGGTAGCGCGCAATATCGCCGCCGCGCTGCGGGCCAACGAGCAGACCGAACATCGCCGGCGGCTGGCGCTGCTGGAAGAACGCAACGCCATCGCGCGCGAGCTGCACGATTCCTTGGCGCAGTCGTTGTCGTATCTGAAGATCCAGATCAGCCGCCTGCAAACCCTGCTCGGCGGCCCGGAACCGACCCCCGAGGTCGGTAACATTGTGGCCGAACTGCGCGAGGGACTGAGCAGCGCTTACCGCCAGTTGCGGGAACTGCTCACCACTTTTCGCCTGAAGATGGAACATCCCGGGCTCGAGGACAGCCTGCGCGAGGCGGTTGAGGAATTCAGCCGGCGCGGCCGGCTGCCCGTCGAACTGGACTGCGCCGGCTGGCAGTGCGTGCTCAGTCCCAACGAGCAGATTCACGTCATGCAGATCGCCCGGGAAGCGCTGAACAACGCGGTGCAACATGCGCGCGCCAGCCGGATCGTGGTTCTGTTGCGTGGCCCGAGCGCGGGCGAGGCCACCATCGGCATCAGCGACGATGGCGTCGGTCTTCCGGCCAAACCCGAACGCGAGAACCACTTCGGCCTCAATATCATGCGCGAACGGGCGCGGTGCTTGGGCGGTACGTTGGATCTGCAATCCCGGCCCACCGGCGGCCTGCTGGTGCGGCTACGGTTCATCCCCGCCGCCCATCGGGGGCTGACGGCCGAGATCGAAGCCGAGGCAAGTCATGTTTGACGAGGTTCAGACGGTGTTGGTCATCGACGATCATCCGCTCATGCGTAAGGGGATTCTGCAACTCATCGCCATGGAGAATTCCCTGCGGGTGGCCGGCGAGGCCGGCGATGGTCGCCAGGGTCTGGAGCTGGCCCGACAACTCCAGCCGGATTTGATTCTGCTGGACCTGAACATGCGCGGCCTGAGCGGTCTGGACACGCTGAAGGCGCTCAAGGCTGCCGATCTGGATGCCCGGGTGATCATCCTCACCGTCTCCGACCACGAAGACGACGTGGTCGCGGCACTGCGGGCCGGCGCCGACGGCTATCTACTCAAGGACATGGAGCCCGAGGATGTCCTGGACAGCCTCAAAGCCGCGGCGCAGGGCCGAATGGCGCTCGGCCAGGGGGTCGCGGAGATTCTGGCCGACGCCCTGCGCCACGAAAGCCATCTCAGGCCGGCGGATAGCGCCAAGCTGACCGAGCGGGAACGGGAGATCCTCTCGCTCATCGCCGTGGGCCACAGCAATAAACTGATCGCCCGCGAGTTGAAAATCACCGAGGGCACCGTGAAGGTGCATGTCAAGCACCTGTTGCACAAGCTTGATCTGGCTTCGCGGGTCGAGGCGGCGATCTGGGCGGTCAAGAACGGTTTTCGCAAGTAGCGGGGCGGATCGACTACAAAAGTCGTGCGTTCGCGGGAGGTCGCCGTGGAAAATCGCTAGATATTCCGAGATACCACTAAAGAGCTATAAATCCCGCCCCACCATCTTACAACCCGATGGTTATTCTCAAAAAAACGAAATTAAACAAATAGTTATTTAAAGATAATCGATTACCCTCAAAGAAGTATAGTCCTGTCGCGACCGCCTGAAACCCAGGGGAAAAGCTTGATATTCATCAAGGTTTAGACCCCCAACGCGCGTAATATTGCACTCGCAGCATTTTCGCGAGGTCCGCAATGGCTACGCTCCAACAAAAACAAATTTCCGTGCTAACGATGAGCACCATGGCCTTCGCGGTGAATTTCGCCGTGTGGGTCATGTTTTCCGTGATCGGCATCAAGATCAAAAGCGAACTCAACCTCAACGAAACCGAGTTCGGCCTGCTGGTGGCGACCCCGATTCTGACCGGCTCCCTGGTGCGCCTGCCGCTGGGCCTTCTGACCGACCGCTACGGTGGACGGATCGTGTTCTTCATTCAGATGCTCCTGGTGTCGATTCCGACCTGGTTGGTCACCTACGCCACCGAATACTGGCAATACCTGGTGCTGGGCCTGTTCGTCGGGCTGGCCGGCGGCTCCTTCGCGGTCGGTATCGCCTACACTTCGGCCTGGTTCAGCAAGGAGCGGCAGGGCACGGCGATGGGCATTTTCGGCGCCGGCAACGCCGGGTCGTCGCTGACCAAGTTCGTCGCTCCAATGATCATCGGGGCGTTCGGCGCCTGGCAGATGGTCCCCAGGATTTACGCCGTCGCCCTGGTGGTGATGGCGGTGCTGTTCTGGTTCTTCACCTATACCGACCCGTTGCACGAGAAGGGCGCCGACCAGAACCGCGCCCGCCCGACGCTGGGCCAGCAGCTCACGCCGCTGGCTGACGCGCGGGTATGGCGCTTTGGTCTGGCCTACGCCTTCGTGTTCGGCGCGTTCGTGGCGATGGCGCTGTGGCTGCCCAAGTACTACGTCGGCGAATACGGCCTGCCGCTGGCCACCGCCGCGTTCCTGACCATCTTCTTCGATCTGCCCTCCGGCGCGATCCGCGCCCTGGGCGGCTGGGCCTCGGACAAATGGGGCGGCAACACCGTGACCTGGTGGGTGTTGTGGATCAGCCTGATTTGCCTGTTCCTGCTCAGCTATCCGCCGACCACCATGGTGATCCACGGCATCAAGGGCGATGTCTCGGTCAATCTCGGCATCGGCGTCGTCCTGTTCACGGTGCTGGTGTTCGTCGTCGGCCTGGCGCAGGGGTTCGGCAAGGCCAGCGTCTATCGCAGCCTGGCCGATCACTACCCCGGCCAGATGGGGGTGGTGGGCGGCATCGTCGGCTTGATCGGCGGTTTGGGCGGCTTTGTCCTGCCGATCATGTTCGGCGTCGCCGCCGACGCCGTGGGCGTGCGCAGCAGTTGCTTCATGCTGATGTTCCTGCTGGTGGTGGTCACCATGATCTGGACCTGGGTGGCCGAGAAGGAACGAGCGCGAGGAGATTTTGGAGCGGCACGCCGACGTCCGCGCCGAATTGGTGGGAGCCGAGTTGGTCGAGCGGGTTCATCGCCGCCGGCATTTGCTGGTCGACTGGCGGCCGGACGACGAGACGTTCTGGGAAAAAACCGGCCGGCGCATCGCCAGCCGCAACCTGTGGCTGTCCATGCCCGCCTTGCTGCTGGCCTTCGCGGTCTGGGTGGTGTGGAGCGTGATCGTGGTCGAGCTGCCGCACGTCGGCTTCCAGTTCACCACCAACCAGTTGTTCTGGCTGGCGGCGCTGCCGGGTTTGTCGGGCGCGTTCTTCCGGTTGCTGTATTCCTTCGTGGTGCCGATCTTCGGCGGGCGTAACTGGACGGTGTTCAGCACCGCCCTGCTGTTGTTGCCGACCCTGTGGATCGGCGTCGCGGTGCAGGACCCGAACACCAATTACGCCGTGTTCGTGGCCATCGCCCTGCTGTGCGGGCTGGGAGCGGGCAACTTTTCCTCCAGCATGGCCAACATCAGCTTCTTCTATCCGCAGCGGCTGCAAGGCACCGCGCTGGGCCTGAACGGCGGCATCGGCAACCTGGGCGTCGGACTGGCGCAGTTCGATCGCGCCCATCGCCGTCTACGGCGGGGCGCTGCTGATTCTGGGCGGCAGCGCGCAAAGCCATACCGACGCGGGGTGACGACTCCGATCTGGGTGCAGAACGCCGGCTTCATCTGGGTGCCGTTCATCGTCGCCGCCGCCGTCGCCGCCTGGTTTGGCATGGACAACATCGCCACCGTCAAGGCCGGTTTCGCCGAGCAAGTGGCGATTTTCAAGCACAAGCATCAGTGGCTGATGAGCTGGCTCTACACCGGCACCTTCGGTTCGTTCATCGGCTTGGCCGCTGGCTTCCCGATGCTGGTCAACACCGAGTTTCCGGGGGTGGACGCCTTCCAGTTCGCCTTCATCGGTCCGCTGCTGGCGGCGTTGGTGCGGCCCATTGGCGGTTGGCTGTCTGATCGCCGAGGTGGCGCAACCATCACCTTCTGGAGTTTCGTGGTCATGGCGGTGGCTGTCGTTGGGCTGCCGTGGCTGTTTCTGCCAGCGGCGAGATGGTGGCGGCAATATGGTCGGTTTCGTGCTGATGTTCCTGGTGCTGTTCCTCGGCGCGGGCATCGGCAATGGCTCCACTTTCCGCATGATCCCGATCATTTTCCGCACCCTGCGCGAACGGGAGGTGATGGATCGCAACGACGCGGCGGCGCTGGAGCAGGCGCGGCGCGTCGGCGCCACCGAGGCCGCCGCCACCATGGGCTTCAGTTCGGCGGTCGCGGCCTTCGGCGGGTTCTTCATCCCGATCACTTACGGCGCGTCCATCAACCTGACTGGCGGTCCGCAAGGCGCGCTGGTCTTCTTCAGCCTGTTCTACCTGAGCTGCCTGTGGATCACTTGGCGGTGGTATTCCGGCAAGAAGGCGGAGGTCCCGTGTTGAAAAATCCCCCCACACCCCCTTTGGCAAAGGGGGTGGCGAAGCCGGGGGGATTTGCCGAACCCAATCAATTCCCTTTCCGCGACTGGAGCATCCTCTCAATGACCGAACATAATCCCCGTACCTGGTTGAGTACCTGGACCCCGGAAGACCCGGGGTTCTGGGAAAGCACCGGCAAGCCCTTGGCCTGGAAGACGCTGACTATTACCACCTTGAACCTGATGATGGCGTTCATCGTCTGGTTCATGGTCAGCGCCCTGGTGGTGCGCCTGCCCAACATCGGTTTCAAGCTGACGCCGACCCAGTTGTTCTGGCTCGCGGCCATGCCCGGACTGGCCGCCGGCATCCTGCGCGCCATTCACACCTTCCTGATCCCGTTGTACGGCACCCGCCACGTCGTGGCCTTCTCGACCCTGTCGCTGTTGATCCCGGCGCTGGGCTGGTTCTACGCCATCCAGGATCCCACCACGCCCTACGGGGTGCTGTTGCTGCTGTCGTTCCTGGCCGGCCTGGGCGGAGGCAACTTCTCCTCGTTCATGCCCTCGACCAGCCTGTTTTTCCCGAAGCGCCTGCAGGGCACGGCGCTGGCGATCCAGGCCGGCATCGGCAATTTCGGCGTCAGCGTGGTGCAGTTCGTCACGCCGTGGATCATCGGCTTCGCGCTGTTCGGTACGCTGGCCGGCGCGTCCCAAACCTTCGTGCCCACCGTGCCCGGCGCCGCGACCAAGCCGATGTGGTTGCAAAACGCGGCGTTGGTTTACGTGCCGTTCATCGTGATCTTCGCCATCGCCGCCTGGGCGATGCTGAAGTCGGTGCCGGTGCGGGCCAACTTCCGGGAACAGCTCGACATCTTCCACTTCAGCAACCTCCACGGCTTCTGGATGACGTCGCTCTACATCATGACTTTCGGCTCGTTCTCCGGCTTTGCCGCCACCTTCCCGCTGATGATCAAGCAGATGTACACGGTACTACCGGGGGGTCCCGATCCGCTGACCTGGGCTTTCCTCGGCCCGCTGGTCGGCGCCACCGCCCGGGTGATCGCCGGCCCGATCTCCGACAAATTGGGCGGCGCCATCGTCACTCACTGGTCCGGCATCGGCCTGCTGGCCTGCGCCATCGGTGTGACCTTCTACACCCATCCGACTTCGATGGAGCAATTCCCGCTGTTCGTCGGGTTGATGCTGGGCGTGTTTTTCTTCAGCGGCATCGGCAACGCCAGCACCTTCAAGCAGATGCCGATGATCTTCGAGCCGCGCCAGGCCGGCGGCATCATCGGCTGGACTTCGGCGATGGCCTCGTTCGGTCCGTTCATTTTCGGAATGCTGATCGGCTGGTCGTTCGCCGCGACCGGTTCGCCCAACGCTTTCTTCTACGGCGTGGCGGTGTTCTACCTGTTCAACATCGCTATCAACTGGTGGTTTTACGCCCGCAAAGGGGCGGAGAAGCCGTGCTGATTTTTTTCCCCCTCTCCCACGGGGAGAGGGGCGGGGGTGAGGGCGCGCGTTACCCCCTCACCCTATACCCTCTCCCCCAAGGGGGCGAGGGAACCTTTGAAGCGAGGTCAATCATCATGAGTCACTTTCTCGACCGGCTGAATTTCTTTAAGAAAGTCACCGACACCTTTTCCGGCGATCACGGCATCGTCACCCAAGAGGATCGCGGCTGGGAGGACGCCTACCGCGCCCGCTGGCAGCACGACAAGATCGTGCGCTCCACCCACGGCGTGAACTGCACCGGCTCCTGTAGCTGGAAGATTTACGTCAAGAACGGTCTGGTGACTTGGGAAACCCAGCAGACCGACTATCCGCGCACCCGCGACGACCTGCCCAACCACGAGCCGCGCGGCTGCCCGCGCGGTGCGTCGTACAGTTGGTATCTATACAGCGCGAACCGGGTGAAGTACCCGATGGTGCGCGGGCGGCTGCTCAAGCTGTGGCGCGAGGCGCTGGCGGAGAAGAAAGACCCGGTGGATGCCTGGGCCTCCATCGTCGAAGACCCGACCAAGGCCGCCGAGTACAAGACGATGCGCGGGCTGGGTGGCTTCGTCCGGGCAAGTTGGGAGGAAGTCAATCCGATCATCGCCGCCGCCAACGTTTACACCGCCAAGCAATACGGCCCGGACCGGATTTACGGCTTCTCGCCGATTCCGGCGATGTCGATGGTGTCCTACGCCGCCGGTTCCCGCTATCTGTCGCTGATCGGCGGGGCCTGCGGCTCGTTCTACGACTGGTACTGCGACCTGCCGCCGGCCTCGCCGATGGTGTGGGGCGAGCAGACCGACGTGCCAGAATCGGCCGACTGGTACAATTCTACCTTCCTGATGCTGTGGGGTTCCAACGTCCCGCAGACCCGCACCCCCGACGCCCACTTTATGACCGAGGTGCGCTACAAGGGCGCCAAGATCGTGGTGGTTTGCCCGGACTACTCGGAAGCCTCCAAGTTCGCCGACATCTGGCTGCATCCCAAGCAAGGCACCGACGCCGCCGTGGCGATGGCGATGGGCCACGTCATCCTGCGCGAGTTCCATCTCGACGGGAAGAGCGAGTACTTCAACCAGTACGTGCGCGAGACCACCGATTTCCCGTATCTGGTGCTGCTCGACCCGCGCGAGGATGGAACCTACGTCAATAGCCGCTTCCTGCGCGCCTCCGACCTCGCCGACAGCGCCGGTCAGGCCAACAATCCCGAGTGGAAGACGCTGGCCTTCGACGAGAAGAGCGGCAACCTGATCGTGCCCAACGGTTCCATTGGGTTCCGCTGGGGCGAGAAGGACGGCATGGTCGGCAAATGGAATCTGGAAGCCAGGGAATCGCTGGCCGGCGCCGAAACCCAGTTGCGGTTGTCGGTGAACGAGATCAGGGACGAAGTGGTTCCGGTCGCGTTCCCGTATTTCGGCTCGACCCAACATCCGCATTTCGCCTGCACCAGCCACGCCGAGATTCAGGTGCGCAACGTGCCGGCCAAGAAGGTCAAGCTGGCCAATGGCGCCGAGGCGCGGGTCGCCACGGTGTACGATCTGACCCTGGCCCAGTACGGTCTCGACCGTGGCCTCGGCGGCGGCAACGTCGCCCAGACCTACGACGACGACGTGCCCTACACCCCGGCCTGGCAGGAGAAAGTCACCGGCGTGCCGCGCGCCCAGATCATCGCGGTCGCCCGCCAGTTCGCCGAGAACGCCGACAAGACCCACGGCAAGTCGATGATCATCATCGGCGCGGCGATGAACCACTGGTATCACATGGACATGAACTACCGGGGCGTCATCAACATGCTGATGATGTGCGGCTGCGTCGGCCAGAGCGGCGGCGGCTGGTCGCACTACGTCGGCCAGGAGAAGCTGCGCCCGCAGACCGGCTGGACCGCGCTGGCGTTCGCGCTGGATTGGCACCGCCCGCCCCGGCACATGAACTCCACCTCGTTCTTCTATATCCACTCCAGCCAGTGGCGGCACGAGAAAGTCTCGATGACCGAGATTCTTTCCCCGCTGGCCGATCCGAAGCAGTGGCAGGGCGCGCAGATCGACTACAACGTGCGCTCCGCGCGGATGGGCTGGCTGCCGACCGCGCCGCATTTCGACGCCAATCCGCTGAATATCGTAAAAGCCGCCGAGGCCGCCGGCCAGGCGCCGGCCGCGTATCTGGCGGAGAACCTGAAAGCCGGCAAGGTTAACTTCGCGTTCGAGGACCCGGATAACCCAGTCAACTTCCCGCGCAATATGTTTGTGTGGCGCTCCAACCTGCTCGGTTCTTCCGGCAAGGGTCACGAGTATTTCCTCAAATACCTGCTGGGCACGACCCACGGCGTGCAGGGCAAGGACTTGGGCGAGGAGGGCGGCGAGAAGCCGCTGGAAGTGAAGTGGCGCGAAGGCGCCCACGGCAAGCTCGATTTGCTGGTGACGCTGGACTTCCGCATGTCCACCACCTGCCTGTATTCGGACATCGTGCTGCCGACCGCCACCTGGTACGAGAAGAACGACCTCAACACCAGCGACATGCACCCGTTCATCCACCCGCTGTCGGCGGCGGTGGACCCGGCTTGGGAAGCACGGACCGACTGGGACATCTTCAAGGGCATCGCCAAGACCTTCTCGGAAGTGTGCGTTGGCCATCTCGGCGTAGAGAAGGACATCATCGCCCTGCCCACCCTGCACGATACCCCGACCGAACTGGCGATGCCGGACGTGCGCGACTGGAAGAAGGGCGAATGCGACCTGATCCCCGGCAAGACCGCGCCCAGCCTGATCGTGGTGGAGCGCGATTATCCGAACACCTACAAGAAGTTCACCTCGGTCGGTCCGCTGCTGGACAAACTCGGCAACGGCGGCAAGGGCATCAGTTGGAACACCGAGCACGAGGTCGAGGCGCTGGCGACGCTGAATTACACCGTGCTGGAGGACGGCGTTTCCAAGGGCCGGCCGCGCATCGACAGCGACATCGACGCCGCCGAAATGATCATGATGCTGGCCCCGGAGACCAACGGCCACGTCGCGGTGAAAGCCTGGGCGGCGCTGAGCAAAATCACTGGCCGCGATCATAGCCATCTGGCCCTGCCGAAGGAGCACGAGAAGATCCGCTTCCGCGACATCCAGGCCCAACCACGCAAGATCATCTCCTCGCCGACTTGGTCGGGGCTGGAAGACGAGAAGGTCTCGTACAACGCCGGCTACACCAACGTCCATGAGCTGATCCCCTGGCGCACCGTGACCGGCCGCCAGCAGTTCTATCAGGATCATGCCTGGATGCTGGGCTTTGGCGAGGCGATGTGCGCCTACCGGCCGCCGGTGGACATGAAGACGGTCGAGCCGATCATCGGTAAGCGGCCGAATGGCAATAAGGAAATCGTGCTGAACTTCATTACCCCGCACCAGAAATGGGGCATCCACAGCACCTACACCGACAACCTGCTGATGCTCACCCTGTCCCGTGGCGGCCCGATCATCTGGCTTTCCGAGGTGGACGCCAAAAAGGCCGGCATCGAGGACAACGACTGGATCGAGGCTTACAACATCAACGGCGCCATCGCCGCCCGCGCCGTGGTCAGCCAGCGCGTCCCGGAAGGCATGTCGATGATGTACCACGCCCAAGAGAAGATCGTGAACACGCCCGGTTCCGAAATCACCGGCACCCGTGGCGGCATTCACAACTCGGTCACCCGTACCGTGCTCAAGCCGACTCACATGATCGGCAGCTACGCCCAGCAGAGCTACGGCTTCAACTATTACGGCACCGTCGGCGCCAACCGCGACGAGTTCATCATCGTCCGCAAGATGGCCAAGATCGACTGGATGGACGACGAACAGCCGGCCGAGGTTGAGGCGGCGGGACATTGATTTAATGGTAATTCATCGCTGAGTTAGCTGACCTCACCCCCGACTCCTCCCCCTCTCCATGCATGGAGAGGGGGCCGGGAGGGTGAGGTTAGAACCAGGGCGATAAACCGATTGAGGATTTTCCAATGAAAGTACGCGCGCAAATCGCCATGGTCCTGAACCTGGACAAGTGCATCGGTTGTCACACCTGTTCGGTGACCTGCAAGAACGTCTGGACCAGCCGCGACGGGATGGAATACGCCTGGTTCAACAACGTCGAGACCAAGCCCGGCATCGGCTATCCCAAGGAGTGGGAGAATCAGGAGAAATGGAACGGCGGCTGGAAACGGCGCAAGGACGGCAAAATCGAACCGAAACAGGGCGGCAAGTGGCGGATTCTGGCCAACATTTTCGCCAACCCCGACCTGCCGGCCATCGACGACTACTACGAGCCGTGGGACTACGACTACGCGCATTTGCAAAACGCGCCGGAGTCGAAAGCCATGCCCACCGCCCGGCCGCGTTCCGCCATCAGCGGCGAGCGGATGCAGAAAATTCACTGGGGGCCGAACTGGGAAGAAATCCTCGGCACCGAATTCGCCAAGCGCTCCAAAGACTACAACTTCGAGAACGTGCAGAAGGAGATGTACGGCGAGTTCGAGAACACCTTCATGATGTATCTGCCGCGCCTGTGCGAGCACTGCCTGAATCCAGCTTGCGTCGCCTCCTGCCCCAGCGGCGCGATCTACAAGCGCGAGGAGGACGGCATCGTCCTGATCGACCAGGACAAGTGCCGCGGCTGGCGGATGTGCGTGTCCGGCTGTCCGTACAAGAAGATTTACTACAACTGGAATACCGGCAAGTCCGAGAAGTGCATCCTCTGCTACCCGCGCATCGAAGTCCGGCCAGCCGACGGTGTGTTCGGAAACCTGCGTGGGTCGCATCCGCTATCTCGGCGTGCTGCTGTACGACGCCGACCAGATCGAGCAGGCCGCCAGCGTCGTTGACGAGAAGAGTCTGTATCAGGCGCAACTCGATATGTTCCTCGATCCCTTCAGTCCGACCGTGCAGGCCGAGGCGCGCAAGGCCGGCATTCCCGAAGCGTGGCTGGAAGCGGCCCAGGACTCGCCGATCTACAAGATGGCGATCGACTGGAAGATCGCCTTCCCGCTGCATCCCGAATACCGCACCCTGCCGATGGTCTGGTACGTGCCGGCGCTGTCGCCGATCCAGGCTCGCGCCGAGGCCGGCCAAATCGGCATGAACGGCATCATCCCCGATGTCGGCTCGCTGCGGATTCCGCTGAAGTATCTGGCCAACCTGCTGACCGCCGGCGACGAAAAGCCGGTCAAGCTGGCGCTGGAGCGGATGCTGGCCATGCGGGCCTACATGCGCGCCAAGACGGTGGATGGCGAGGTGAGGGAGGATGTGTTGAAGGCGGTCAATCTGCGCATCGATCAGGTCGAGTCGATGTACCGCTATCTTGCCATCGCCAATTACGAGGATCGCTTCGTCATCCCGACCAGCCATCGCGAATACGCCAGCGCCACCTACGACGCCTTCGGCGAGCGCGGCGGTTGTGGTTTCAGCTTCGGCAACGGTTGCTCGCCGGGTACGGACAAGACCAACCTGTTCGGCGGCAAGAAGGTGACCACGCGCCGGGCGATTCCGATCCGGGTGGAGCCGCCGACCAAAGCCTGAACCGCCCAAACTCCCCTCTCCCTTCGGGAGAGGGGCAGGGGTGAGGGTGCTGGTATCGGGCGCCGTATACACGAGGTGGAATAATGAAAACCCTGAAAGTCTTATCGGCCCTGCTGTGTTATCCGCAACCGGAAATACAGGCCGCGCTGGGTGAAATGGCCGCAGCGCTGGAACAGGAACGCCTGCTGCCGGAACGGGAACGCCGGGCGCTGCGGGCGTTCATGAGCCGGCTGGAACGCACCGACCTGATGGAATTGCAGGAGCGGTACGTGGCGTCTTTCGACCGGGGCCGCGCGCTGTCGCTGCACCTGTTCGAGCACGTCCACGGTGAATCGCGGGATCGCGGCCAAGCCATGGTGAACTTGCTGGAGGTGTACCGCCAGCACGGCTTCGAACTGAGCGCCCGCGAGTTGCCCGACTACATCCCGCTGTTTCTGGAATACCTGGCGCAGCGACCGGCGGAGGAAGCGTTGGACCTGCTCGCCGATTCCCTGCACGTCATGGCTCTGCTCGGCGCGCGGCTGGCGGAACGCGGCAGCGATTATCACGTCGTGTTCGACGCCCTTGCCGTGCTGGTCGGCGAACCCGCCGACATCGAGGATATCCGCCGCCAGGCCGCGACCGAGGGTCCCGATCAAACCGTGGTGAACATGGACCAGATCTGGGAAGAAGAAGCAGTGACCTTTCTGGCCAATCAGGAGGGTTGCGGAGTCAACCGCTCGATGCCGGGCGCGGCGCAACCGGTGCAATGGGTCCCCCGGCCCGGCTCGATGCAACCGCCTACCCATTCCCTATAAACATCCGAGGCTACGATCATGAGTTACCTGGATACCCTGTTGTTTGGTGTTTATCCCTACTTGGCCGGCACGGTGTTTCTGCTCGGCAGCCTGGTGCGATTCGACCGCGACCAGTTCACCTGGAAGGCCCATTCCAGCCAGATTCTGAACAAAAAGGACATGCGGCTGGCCAGCAATCTGTTCCATATCGGCATCATTCTGCTGTTCTTCGGCCACTTCTTCGGCATGTTGACCCCGCCGGAGATTTTGCACGCCCTCGGTGTTTCCGCCAGCGCCAAGCAGGTGCTAGCCATCGTCGCCGGCAGCATCTTCGGCCTGATGTGCTTCGTCGGTCTGACGATGCTGGTGCGGCGGCGGCTGACCGATCCGCGGGTGCGGGCCACCAGCACCCGGATGGACATCTTCATCCTGCTGCTGCTGTATGTGCAGTTGATCCTTGGCCTGCTGACCGTGCCGGTGTCGCTGATGCATCTGGATGGCCATAACATGCTCAACCTGATGACCTGGGCGCGAAACATCGTCACCTTCGATCCCGCGGAAGCCGTGGCGGCCGTGGGTGAGATTGGCTTCCTGTTCAAGCTGCACATGGTTTTGGGCATGACCGTGTTCCTGGTGTTCCCGTTCAGCCGCCTGGTGCATATCTGGAGCGCGCCGGTCACCTATCCAGCCCGGCCGTATCAGGTGGTGCGGCAGCGGTGATCGGGACAGGATGGCTTTCCTTCCCGGACGCCACGAGAGCGAAGGTCGTTCCGTTTCCATTGCTGTAGATGTTCCAATGAATATCCGTAGGGGCGACCGGCCGGTCGCTCCTGCTCGATGGATCGAATGGTCAGATATGTACGGATCATCATTGGCAACGCTATACCGCCGGCGGATTTTCATTGGGCGGACGAGGCTGGATGCAGACTGACACATGACCCTCACTCGTTATCATCTCGGCTGCCCGGTCTGGAGCAATCGCGACTGGGTGGGCGAACTGTTCGCCGCCGGCGCCAAGCCCGGAGATTTTCTGCGCCAGTATTCGGCGGCGTTCGACACAGTCGAGGGCAACAACTGTTTCTACGGTCTGCCCAAGCCGGAAATCGTCGCCCGCTGGCGGGAAGAAGCCGCGCCGGGGTTCCGGTTCTGCTTCAAGTTCCCGCGCGCCATCAGCCACGAGCAGCGGCTCCGCGCGGTCGCGGCGGAGACGACGGAGTTTCTGGACCGGTTGGCGCCGCTGGCCGAAGCCGGCCGGCTGGGTCCGAGTTTCCTGCAATTGCCGCCCAGTTTCGGCCCGGACAGCCTGCCGGCGCTGCGCGATTATCTCACCGCGCTCCCGAAAGAGTTCCAGTATGCCGTTGAAGTCCGGCATCGCGCTTTCTTCGCCAAGGGCGAAGAAGAGCGTCAGTTGAACCGGTTGCTGCTCGATCTGGGCATCGACCGGGTGATGCTGGACAGCCGCGCTCTGTTCAGCGCCGATCCAGCGGATTCCGACACCCGTACCGCCCAGAGCAAGAAGCCACGGTTGCCAGTCCACGCCATCAGTCTGGGGCCACGTCCGTTCATCCGCTACATCGGCCATCCCGACATAGAGGCGAACCGGTCGTTTCTGGCGCCGTGGCTGGACAAGCTGGCGCTGTGGCTGGGCGAGGGCCGAGAACCCTACTTTTTCGCCCACACTCCCAACAACCGTCAGGCCCCACGCCTGGCCCGCCTCGTTCGCGAACTGCTGCGTGCCCGCTGTCTCGAGGCGGCAGGCAAGCCGCCACCCTGATCGGCGTTACGGCCGGGCGGAGGTTCGTAAAACCCATGCGAGCCGCGAGAGGAGAGATGGGGTATCAGCCGGATCACCACGACTAGCGCGGCGGCGGCTTCGCAAACCCCTCGTCCTCATCCTCGTCGTGCCGCGTCGAGGGTTCCCGCTGCGTGACCGTGCCGCCGTCCCGGCTGGACCAGCGGTCGCGGCGTTCGACCTGAATCGTATTCCGACCGCAGCCATCCGCTTGGTTGCAACGCCCCGTCCATTGCCCCACCGTCCGATCGGCGGTTTCCAGGCCCCGCCGCACTTCCTTACCGACCGTGGTGCTGGTGCGGCTCATCAGGTCGCCGAACGCAAAGGCGGCGCGGCTGGCCTCATTCTGGAAGTGGGTGACTGGATCGGTGGATCGGGCGGGCGGGGGCGAAAAATTCCCGGTCTGCTTGGGCTTGGGTTCGGCGCGGGTTGCGACGGCGGCAGAGGCGGGACGCGCCGACGCCGTGGCTTTGGTCGTGTTAGAGCGGCTGACCAGTTCGATGGGCGATGGAACTGGCGGGGTAGATTGCGAGCGCGATTCCAATTTGATCGGTGGCAGGGCGAGCGCGGGTTCCGGGCGCGATTCCAATTTGATCGGCGGCAAGGCGGGCGCGGGTTCCGGGCGTGAGGCGATCCGGTTTGGCGACTGGGCGCGGTTTACCGGGCTGGCAGGTTTGGGCGCCGGCCGGGTGGTCGCCACCGGGCGCGAAGCAACCCTGGGAGCGGGCTTCGCGCGTGCGACTGGCCTGGATGAACTACTCTCGCGCGGCGCGGGCGCGGCCCGAACGGCGACCGGCGGGCGTTGAGGCGGAGTCGGCGCGGCGGGCGCGGCGGGCGCGGGCGGTGGCGGAGTCGGTTTCGCGATCCGGGGAGCGATGGCCGGTGCGGCGGGCGGGCGATCCACGACGGCAGGTCTCCCGACAGTGGTCGCGCGTGGGCTGGCGCTGGACCGGTTGGTGGATGCCGGACGGTCGGCAGCGACGGCGACGGGGGCCGAAGCAGGCTTGGTGGATTTAATGTTACCGAAGGGTTTGGCACGGGTTGGCGGGCGCGATTCCACGGCAACGGGCGTAGCCGGCGGGCGCGGCGTGGTGACCACCGCCGGCGGTCTGGGTTTGGACACCAGTTTGCTGGCAGGCCGGGGTTTGGCGGGCGCGGGCCGAACCGGGGGCGTAACTTCTACTGGTTCAGGCGTCTCCGCCACCGGGGCGTCGTCCACCGGCTCGGACATCTCCGCTACCGGGGCGTCGGGGGTTGCAGGGGGTTCGGGCGCATCGGCGACCGGCGCGTCGAGGGTTGCGGGGGGTTCGGGCGCATCGGCGACCGGCGCGTCGGGGGTTGCAGGGGGTTCGGGCGCCGGCACTCGGCGATCGGCGCGGGGCGTCGGGGGTTGCGGGGGGTTCGGGCGCATCGGCGACTGGGGCGTCGGGGGTTGCGGGGGGTTCGGGCGGGGTGGTCCCTTCCACCGTGGGGGCGGCCGGTTCCGGGGGTTTGGCATTGCCAGCAATCGGTGGCGCGACCACGGCGCTCAGCGATTCAGCCTGATCCGGGCCGATTTCGGCGACTGGACGGACGATGGCCCAGGCTACCGCGCCGGCCAGTCCCAGCGCGCCCGCCAGCAGCGCCCACCGCCACTGGGATCGCGGCGACGGCCGATGGGTGCGACGGGAATGCCAGTTCGGCGGTTCGGTCGCCGGCGGTGGTGTGTTACAGTCGGGCGTCAGGGTCAACGCAGCCGGTTGGCTGACGCGCGCCGCATCCAGCACCGCGCGGATTTCCAGGCTACTGGCTGGCCGGTCGGCCGGATCGCGAGCCAGCAGCCGGTCGATCAGCGTGACCAGCAGCGCGGCCGTACCACCGCCCTTCTCCGGTAGCACCGGCACCGTCCAGAATTCGACGGCGCGCCACAGCAGTTCCCGCTCCTCGTCGTCGAGGCCGCCCAGTTGCGCGCATTGCTGGCCGGCGCCTTCCTGACCGTGCAGGACCAGGAGTTGGCCGAGCCGGCGTTGGGCGGCGGTGGTTGGCCGGTTGGTGAGCAGGGCGAACAGCAGCAGCCCCAGCGCGTAATAATCAGCGCGGTAGTCCACCGCGTATTCGCAGCCCTCCGCTCCCCGGCGGGCGGGCAGCACCTGCTCGGGGGCCATGGTGGCGGGGGTGCCGATGAACGAGCGGGTGTTGTCGCCATCCTCGCGCTTGAGCGAGCCGAAATCGGCCAGCTTCAGCCGCGCGCCGTTCTCGCCGACCAGGAGGTTGCTGAATTTCAGGTCGCGGTAGACGAAACCGGCCCGGTGAACCACGTCCAGACCGTCCAGAATTTGCTCGACCCAATCCATGATTTGCGCCAGGTCCGGCGACGGTGCACTCTCCCGCCGCTGGTGCGCTAGCCACTGACCGAGATTGGCCTGCAATCGTTCCAACACCAGCGCCGGTTGGCCGTCCACCACGCCGTGATCGAGCAGGGCCACCACATGGCGGGACTGGTCGGCGTCCAGCCCGGTCAGGAAGGCGATTTCCCGCTCCAGATGCGCGCGCCAGTGGCCGTGCAAAGTCGGATCGACTTGGTTCATCGCCTCGGTATTGATGAACTTGACGGCGACGGCGCGGCCGGCGGCGTCGGTGGCTTCCCAAACCTGGCCGTAGCTGCCCACGCCGGTCGACAACACGGCGCCCAGCCGGTAATACCGGCTGTTGATCGCGATCCACTCACCGCTTTGCATGAGTACTCTCCAAACTGACAATCCTCGGGGAGAATTGGAAATTCAGTAAACTAGTCCGTAATTACCAGGTCAAGGCTTTTCTATCACTTTGCATCGTTCCGCATGGAACCCATACCGCCGCTGAACGGCGCCGCCCGCCGCCGGATTTTAACGCCATTGCTGTTCGTGCTGGGCATCCTGTCGAGCGTCGGCCTGCTGCACGGGCGGCTGGCGGCTCTGTACGCGCGGCCGGCGACCGTACCGGCTGCGCCCGCGCGCCTGCCGGCGGAGTTTCCCGATCCGGAGCTCACCGTCCCGGCCGGCGCCGGCTTCCAGCGCCTCGTCCCCAGCCAAGGGCTGCTGTTGATCCAGGGGACGCGCCGGCTTCTCGGCCAGCGGGAGGTGTCGCTGTGCGACCAGCGCGCCGCGGCGTCCGCCGATGCCACGCTGCTACCGCTCTACGTCGGCTGGGATTGGGCGCAGGCCCGCGAAGCCGCCGCCGCCAATCGGGCCGCCCAGCCGCCGCGCCCGGCTCATTACGGCCTGAAAAATCTCCTGTTGGACGACGGTCCCGGCGGGGTGGACGCGCCGGCGTTCGCGGTGACGGTGGAGCCGACCGGTGCGCCGTTGCGTCCCTACGCCGATGAGGAACCCCTGCGATTGACCGTGCGCGACCGTCGGCCGGTGTTGCTGCTGGCGGATACGGCGACGAGCGGCGCCGGCCCGACGCTGGCGTTCCAGCGCGATCTCTGGTTGTTGTGGAACGCCGGCGCCCCGGCGGACGCCGAGCGCTGGGACCACGCGGTGCGGGTGCGCCGGCTGGCGGAACGAGACTGCCCGTTCGGCCGGCTACGGATCAGTGTATACGAGGATTCGACGCCGGGGGGGACCGATTCCGACGCCGCGCCGCGCACCGTGCTGTGGTATCCGGGCCGGGGACCGGCGCGGGAGTTCCGGCTGACGCCCGGCCGTTATCTCGCCCCGGCCGCGCCGCCACCGCGCCGCGAGGACGCCGAACTGTTCGACCGGGCGCTGGCCGTGGGTCTGCTGCGGCCGGGCGACGACGGCCGGATCGCGGTCGCGCCGGCCGATCTGCCGCTGCGGCGGCTTTATGCCGGCGCGCATCCCGAACTGCTGGCGCCGCGCGATGGCGAGCCCGATTGGTTGAGCGGGGTTTGGGACGAAGCGGTTCGCCAGATTCACCGAGCGTTGCATTTCGGCGCGTCCGGCCGCTACCTGCGCCAGCAGGTCGAGACGTTCAACAGCCGGCAACTGCTGGCGGCGGTGCGGTGGCGGCCCGGCTCCAGGCTGACGGGCGACTGGCGGGCCGAATGGGGCGGCGTGCCTCTAACGCTGACCGCCGCCATGCCGCCGCTGGCCGGACGGCTGTTCGCCGAGATCCCGCGCGGCTGGGAGCCGTGGCAACGAGTGGCGCGCTGGCCAGCGCTGGCCGGACGACCGCCCGTCCGGTTCCAGTTGACCTTGGAGCGACCGGCCCGGCGCGGCGAGCGATTGGAGGTGCTGGCAGTGGGCGTGGCCCCGACCGTGACCGGAGCGAGAATATTGGCCCGCGAACCCCGCTGTCTGGAAGCGCGGCCCTGCGGCGAAGGCGAAGCGGCCGCTCATGGGCTGCGTCTGGAGCTAAACGAGGGCGCGACGGGTCTGGAACTGGACTTTCAACCGTTGCCAGCAACCGCGTTTTCCGATGCGTATCGCTACGACTTTGCCCATATCCAGAGGGCGGGCGAGCGGCTGGTCTGGCGCGACCCACCGATGGCAGCCAGCGCCGCGCCGGTTCGGCCGCCGCCGGCGGAGGTGACGCTGCGCGATCGCGCCGGCGCCGTGCTGCTGGAGCGCGGCCAGCCGACCGCGGCCGCCTGGGCGTTGGGGCTGGCGGCGCTGGTCGGGCTGGATCCGGCGCACGGGAGCGCGGTGGGGAGCACCTTGGCGCGGCTGAGCGAACGCGGCATGACGGCGGTGGACGCGCGGTTGACGGTGGATGCGGGCGTGCAGGCGGCGGCGCTGCGGGCGCTGCGGGCGCGGTTGCCGCAAGTGGGCGCGGCTTTCGGCGCCGCCGATCCCTACCGCGATGCGCGGGTGGCTAGTCTGGTGGTGCTGGACGCCGACCGGGGCGACATTGTGGCGGTGGCCGACAGCCCGGAACCACCGCCCGGCGCTGCCTGGAACGATCTGTACAGCTTCGCCGTCGCTCAACCGCGTCGCAGCCCGTTGCGAATCTGGGCCTGGCAGCACGACGGCGGCGGGCTACATCCGGCCGGTTCGGCGTTCAAGCTGGTGGATGCGCTGCTGTTGGAGCGGGAGGCGGCGCGGCGCCCGGAACTGGCGGCAGCGCTGGCCGGCCGGAGCGCGGATGAACTGGCGCAACTGCCGCTGGCGCCAGCCTACGACTTCGGGGTGGACGCCGCCTGCTATCCGGCCCATGCCGAGGGTTGCGCGCCGTGGGCGCGACAGCCGGGGGTACGCTACGACCGGCCCGGGCAGCCGGCGGTGCATAATTTCCGGAGCGCGGCCGGGGCGCAGACCCTGCGGGAACGGATGCAGCGGCACGGCGACGAGCGTTATGGCTTGGCGCAGGCGCTGCGCGATTCGCTCAACACCTGGTTCGCCTGGCTGGTGGAAACCACCGACGCCACCCTGCTGGACGATTCGGCCGAGCCGGGGCTGGCGGGCGTACAGGCGCTGACGCCCAATGCCCTGCGCGAGGCGCGGCCGCTGCTGGACGTGGCCGCCGGGCTGGGCTTCGGCGCGGCCCAGGATTTGGACGGGGGCTTGCTGCCGGCGGGCCTGATCGAGTCCGGCGACGCGCTACGGACCACCGCTTCGATGCTGGACCCGATCGCCAGCCGAACCGAAGTCCGACTGGCGGCTCTGGGATTCCGGATGCAAGTCACGCCGCTGCAACTGGCCGAGGTGGCGGCGGCCATCGCCACCGGCCGGTGGATGGCGCCGCGACTGTTGGCGGAGGTGAACGGTCGACCAGCCGACAGACCGGAGAGTACCGCGCTCGGCATCGCCACCGACCGTATCCGCCAAGGCATGCAACTCGTAGCCAGCGATGGCACCGCCCGCACCGCATTCGCCGACCCGCGTTTCGACCGCCTCCGGCCGTACCTGCATGTCAAGACTGGCACCGCCGATCTGGACGAAACCGGCGCGGTGCAAAATGCCTGGCTGGTGGGCTGGCTGGAGCCGGGCGCGCTGCCGAACGAATCGCGCCGGCTGGCGTTCGCCTGCCTGATCAGCCACGTCGCCGGCACCGGTGGCGAGGAATGTGGGCCGGTGGTGGCGGAGTGGCTGGCGGCGCTGGCCGGCGCGAAGGGTGAACCATGACGCCTTGGCATAAATTCGGGTTGCTGCTGGTCTGGCTACTGCCGGTGTTGGCGGTGGGCTGGACGGTGTACCGGGCGCCGGCCTGGCAGGAACCGCGCGCCCTGACGGTGACGCTGGAACCCGGTCGGAGCGCGATCCTGGGCCGCGAGGCGCTGTGGGCGCCGCAGGCCGATGGCGAGCATGTGTTGCTGCGCCGCGAGGCGACTGGCGACTGGCGACTGGCCAATATCGCTCCTGGCAAGCAGGTGTTGTGGCGGCCGGCCCGGGGCCACGACGACCGGCCGATCCGGGAATGGCCGCTGGCGGCGGGCGCGACGTTCGCGGTCGGCGAGCAGTCGTTCGCGGTGCTTGCCGCCGGTGCGAACCGACTGACGCTGCAAACCGGCGACCGGCGCTGGGACTATGATGGGCTCCAGTTGCGACGGGAGGGCCAGCCGCTGCCCGAATGCGTCCCCAACTGGCGGACGTGGTTGCGCGAACGCCTGGCGGCCTGGGGCTTGGGCGGACTGATGCGGCGACCGTTGCGGCTGGGTGGTGGGGTGTATTGCGCCGACCGGCTGGGGCTACCGGGAGTACCGGTGGATACTGCGGTGATCGCCCCGACCCGACCCGGCTTCGCGTTGCGACCGGGTGGCGCGGGACGGCTGGACGGTCCGCCGGTGACGGTGGCGGCCGGTACGCCAGCGGCCGAATCGCTGTGGCGGCGCTCCATTGCGCTGGCGGCCGGCGACCGCTTGATCATCGGCCGCACTCACTATCGGGTGACCCGGACCGAACCGGTGCTGGATCTGGCGGTGCTGGCCCGCGCCCAACGCCGGCCGGCCGGTTCGGCGCCGCCCGACGCCGTGCCGGCGGTGCGAACGCGCTGGCGGCCGATGGATTGGCTGCGCCCGCCCGAGCTGGAGGATCTGTTCTGGCCACTGGCGCTGGGAGTGCCGCCGCTGGTGCTGGCGCTGCTCTGGCCGGGGCGACGGCGGCGCTGGCCGGAAGGGCCGGTCCGGCGACGGATCGCGCTGGGGCTGGCGCTGGCCGGGGCCGGTCTGGGATTGCATCTGAGTATACTGACTGCGCCAGCGTTGTGGCCGTATCTGCTGGCCTGGCCGGCGCTGGGAGTCTGGCTGTGGACGGTGCGCTCGCCGTGGAGCGCCGGCGTGCTGGCGACGCTGGCCCTGCTGCTGGGCGGCGGCCTGGCGACCTTGTTGCAACTGGGCGCGGGCGCCGGCGAATCCGGCTGGCTGCGCTACGGCGGCAGCGGCGCGGCGCTGGCGGGCGCGTTCGGTTGGGCGGCTTGGGCGGAGTGGACGTTCTGGCGCTGGCGGCAACCGGATCCCTGGCTGAACGCGCGGCGAGCGCGCTGGGGTCTGCGCCTGCTGGGGGGCGCGGGGTTGGCGCTGCTGGGGGCGCAGGCCGCGTTCGGCGATGAGAGCGGCTGGGGCGGCTTCCAGCCGTTCGAACTGACCAAGCTGGCCCTGGCGACGGCGGCGGCTTACGCCCTGATGTTGCGGGCGCGGCTGTGGGGGCGCGACTGGAGTTTCGCCAAGCCCCCGCTCTGGCTACGCTATCTGGGGCCGGCGACGCTGCTGCTGGCGGCGAGCGGTTTCGCCCTGGTGTTCCTGCGCGATTTTTCGCCGCTGGTGCTGTTGCTGATCGGGACGCTGGCCCTGGCCTGGGCCTATCTGCGGGCGCATCCCGAACCGGCCTGGCGCCGGGGCGGAGTGGGGGTCTTGTTGGCGCTGACGGTATTCCTCGCCCTGGGGGTCGCCTGGCTGCACGATCGGCCGGAGGATTTTCCGCTGGATTTTCAGACGGACCGCATCCGGGTTTGGGCGGCGCCGGAACGGCATCCCCATTCCGGCTATCAGGTGCGGCGGGCGCTGGAGGCGATCCGCGCCGGTGGCTGGTGGGGCGCGGCCGGGAGCGATGGGGCCAACGGTCGGGCCATGACGATTCCGGTAGTGGAAAATGATTTTACCCCGGCGTTCTTTCTGAACCGCCACGGCGGTGTCGCGGCGCTGGCGTTGGCGGGACTTCAGGCGACGTTCGTTCTACTGCTGCTGACCATCGCGGATCGGGCCCTGGACTGGACCGGGGGCGGTGATTACCGGCTGACCGCGCTGGGTTGGTTCGCTTATTTCACCCTGTATGGCGGCGCGGCCCTGCTGGGCGCGCATTTTGTGATTTCCTGGGGCACCAATCTGGGATTCCTGCCGGTCATGGGGCAGCCGATGCCGCTGCTGTCGGCCGCTGGCAGTCATCTGACGCTGTTTGTGTTGCCGATCGTGGCGCTGGCTGTCGCGGTCGAGGAAAAAAGCTATGACAACCCATCCTGATGCGTTGGTTGCATCCGATTACGTGGTTTGCGCCACCTTGCGCAAGATTCCGGACGTGTTCAACGTCGAACTGCTGTGGGAGCGGGTCCGGGGCGGCCAGGAGGGCCTGTTTCTGATGGAAGCGCTCAAGCGCCACCCGCGCGCCCCGCGCGGGCGCCAGCGCAAGGAGACGCGCTACAGCCACGTCATCGTCCGGATCCCGGAGCGGGATTACGTGCGCGACGAACGGCTGGAGGATGGCCTGGGGCGGCGGACGCTGCTGCGGGAACTGCGGCGCCTGCACGAGCAGGAGCTGGCCCGTTATCTGGCCGAGCACGCCACGATCCGCTATCGCGTGGAAGCGGACCCAACGCTGCGGCCGGGCGAAGTGCAATTTCTATTCGGTCGGGCGGTTTATCTGCCGGACGAAGGCGAGATCCCGGTGTTCCGGATTCAGGCCGCGGCGGAAAGCGCGAGCGAGTGGCGGGACGTGGGGCTGATCTATCCCGGCCAGCGGCTGACCCTGCTCAACGGCGACCGGCGGACCAGCAGTTTCGCGGTGGCGGCCTGGCCGTTTCCCGGCGACGAGTCGATGTTGCTGATGCTGCGGCCGGGAACGCCGGCTCTGGTGGATGTGGTGGCGGAACCACCTGGCTGTCTGACCCTGGTGGGGGATGGCGCGGGAGGGTTCACAACGCGCGACCGGCGCGGGCGCGGCCTGCGCTTGCGGGTGACGGCGACCGGCGAGGATACGCCGGCGTTCGCGGAACTGGCCACGGCGCCGGCCGCGCCGGAGCCGTACTCCGCGCCGTCGACGGTCCCGGCGCCGGTCGCGCGGGCGGATGAACCGGTCCTGACGCCCGAACCCGCGATGACGGCGGCGGACCAGACCTGTCCGCTGATTGATCCCTGGGGCCGGCGCGAGCCGAAGCTGGGCCTGCCGACTGAGTTCGCCGAGCCGGTGGAACCGGTGGTTTCGACACCACTCAAATCGCGGCCGCTGAGTGATGTCGAATCGCCGCCGCCCGCGCCCATCCCCCCGGAACCGCCCACGTCTTCGGCGCTGGATCAGCACACCTGGATTCCGCAACGGCCGGCGGTTCAAGTACAAGTGCTGGGGATCGCCCTGCAACGGCTGTCGGCCTACGCAGCGGCGGGCATTAGCGACTGGCGGATCGGTTTCGACCGCGCCGGTGGTCTGATCCCGAACAGTCATCCGGATGCCGCCGCCTGGTTGCGGGTGGACAACGCCGACCGGCTGTTCGGCGAGGTGGTGGGGCTGTCGGCGCCGCTGGAATTGCCGGGAACCTGGCAACCCTTTCCGGAGCTGCAACTGGAGTTGTACGCCGCGCCGCGGCCGATGGCGGCCCATTATCTGGGTTGGGTGCGCCTGCCGGCGCCGCTGACCGTGCCGGTGCCGCGCGAGCGGGCGGTGAGCTTCGGGCGCGGTTCGGAGGCGGACATCGCGCCGCGCCTGCTGACCGACCCGCGCTCGCTGCGCTGGGACGGTAACCCCGCTAAAACGGTCGGGGTCAATGCCGAGTATCTGGGGCTGTCGCGCCGTCATCTCCGCTTGCAGGCGCGCCGCGACGACTGGTGGGTGCAACTGGAAAGCCAGAACATGCCGGTTTACCGGCTGGCGCCCTCGGGCGATCTGCTGGACGTGCTGAGTCCGGGAGTCAACACCGCCACCACTGCCAAGCCGGGCGAGTTGCTGGTGGCGGGCGGCTACGTGCTGGCGCTGGGGGCGGTGGGGTAGGATGAGTGCTTTGCGGATGCTTCACTTCAGCCACTCTGCCCAACCCGGATAATCGCGGTTAAGATAGCGCTCTCCCGGTTTTCCAGTCTTTCAGGGGATTGCCCATGACTTTCGTCGTCACCGAAAACTGCATCAAGTGCAAGTACACCGACTGCGTAGAGGTTTGCCCGGTGGATTGTTTCCACGAGGGACCGAACTTCCTGGTCATCGACCCCGACGAGTGTATTGATTGCACCCTGTGCGAGCCGGAATGCCCGGTCCAGGCGATCTTTGCCGAGGACGACGTGCCGGCCGGTCAGGAGCAGTTCCTGGCCCTCAACGCCGAACTGGCCAAGGAGTGGCCGGTGATCACCACCAAGAAGGACGCGCCGCCCGACGCCGCCGACTGGGAGGGCAAACCCGACAAGCTGCAATATCTCCAACGCTGACCCTGGCGTTCCCCCGTCCCGCCGGTTGAAAATCCGGCCTGCGCCCCCATTTCCGGCCTGTCGCCGAATTTCGCCGCCGCCCGGCGCGGCCCCCCCTGTGGATGTCCGATGATGAGTGAATCACCCTACGTTTTTGAAGTCAATCAACAAAATTTCGCTGCGGTCGTGGTGGAAAACTCCCAGCGCGTCCCGGTGCTGGTGGATTTCTGGGCCGACTGGTGCCAGCCCTGCCAGACGCTTACCCCGCTGCTGACCAAACTCGCGCAGGAATACCGGGGCGGTTTCATTCTCGCCAAGGTCAACGCCGACGCCGAGCAGGCGCTGGCCGGCCATTTCCGGGTGCGCAGCCTGCCGACGGTGATGGTGGTCTGGCAGGGCCAGATCGTGGATCAGATGGTCGGGGTGCAGCCGGAATCGGCCTACCGCGCGGTGATCGACCAGTTGCGCGCCAATCCCGGCGACCAGGTTTTGGAACAGGTGGACGCGCTCTGGCAGCGCGGTCGCCAGAAGCAAGCAGTCGAACTGTTGCGCGAGGCGCTGAAGCAGGAACCGGATCGCGTCGAACTGAAAGTGGCGCTGGCCGACAAGCTCATACAACTGGATCGTGGCGAGGAGGCGCGCACCCTGTTGCAGAGCCTGCCGGTGGAGGAGCGCGACCGGCCACCGGCCAGCGGCTTGCTGGCGCGGCTGCAATTCGCCGACCTGGCCCAGGGCGCGCCCGATCTCGCCGCGCTGGAAACGAAAGTACGAGCGCAACCCGACGACTGCGCCGCGCGCCGGCAACTGGCGGCCCGCTACGTGCTGGCCGGCGAGTACGAGGCGGCGCTCGAACAGTTCATGGATATTCTACGGCGCAATCCCCAGTTCGAGGACGGCGCCGGCCGCAAGGGTCTGATCGCGCTGTTCGAGATGCTCGGTAACGAAGACCCGCTGGTCGTGACCTACCGGCGGCGGATGTTCTCGCTGCTGCACTGAATTTCGACGCCAGTTCCGCGCCGGGCTATGCGATGACCGAGTTGACCAATCCGCACGACCGGTTTTTCAAGGCGGTGTTCGGTCGCGTGGACGTGGCGGCGGAGTTTCTGGCCGGCTATCTGCCGCCGACGGTAGCGGAGGCGATGGAGTGGACCACGCTACGAGCCGCCAAGGAGTCGTTTCTGGATGCCGAACTGGCGGCGCACCAGACGGATTTGCTGTACGAGGTGGAATCGCGCGCGGGAGGAACCGGGTATGTATACCTGCTGTTCGAGCACAAGAGCTACGTCGAGCCGCGCATTGCCCTGGATCTGCTGCGGTATCGAGTGCGGATTTGGGAGCATTGGCTGAACGCCGGGCATCAAGGCCGGCTGCCGGTCATCGTGCCGGTAGTGGTCTATCACGGCGCCGCGACTTGGCGGGTGAGCGCGCAATTTGCCGATGGAGTCGCGGCGGCGCCGGCTTTGCGAGCCTATGTGCCGGAGTGCGTTTATCATCTGGTGGATCTCGGCGGCTACCGGGACGAGGATTTGCGTGGGGCGGTGATCCTTCAAACCGCGCTGCTGACGCTGAAATACATCTTTCGGGATGAGTTGCGCGAACGACTGCCGGAGATTCTGGGGTTGTTGCGGGCGTTGGAGCAGAGTTCCAGCGGGTTGGACTACCTGATTACGCTGCTGCGTTATCTGGCGCAGAGTGCAAGCCGGTTGGATGGTGAAGAACTGCGCGAGGTGGCAACGCGCGCCTTGAGCGGTGGAGGTGAGATGATGACGACGATTGCCGAACAATGGGTACAGGAGGGGCTGCAACGAGGCTTGCAGCAGGGCTTGCAGCAGGGCTTGCAGCAGGGCTTGCAGCAAGGCTTGCGGCAGGGTGTGGATTCGGAGCGGCAATTATTGTTGCGCATGACGCGGCGGCGGTTTGGGACGCGGGCGGCGGAGCGCAGCCAGCCGTTGCTGGCCCGAGTTGGCGAGCCGGCGGTGCTGGAGGATTTGGGCGAGTTGTTGCTGGATTGCGCGGATGGTGAGGCGTGGCTGGCTGCGTTGGCCAGTCGGGCGGACAACCCGGCGAGGAAATAAGATCGGCTTCTATTCCTGATGGCTTCCGACCGGCAAGCGCTCGACCGGCTGCGCGCCCAAGCCCGCCAGGCTCGCGAAGCCGGTGATTATTCCCAGGCCGCCCGGTTGGAGCGCCAGGCGGTGGAACGGGCCGGGGCGTTGGGACTGGTCGGCGAGCGGACGCGGGCGTTGCTGTGGGAGGGCTACAGCCTGCGGCAGGCCGGCGAGGACGATCTGGCGCTGGCCGCCCTGTTGCAAGCCGCCAACGAACGCGCCGCAAGCGCCGATCCCGCCGATGTATTCAGCGCCCTGATCGCCATCATTCACCTCAGTCTGGAGCGTAAAACCGCTTCCTTTTGCCGGGCGTTGCTCGAACAGGGTCGGCGTTATCTGGCCGATATTCGGCAACCGTGGACCGCTTTGCTGGATTTTCTGGAAGGCGATCTGGCCTACCGCCGGGGCGATTTTGCCGCCGCCTGGGATTGGCATTCCCGCGCTTGGGCGGGACGGCGGGAGGAGCATCCTCGGCTGACCCCGGCTACGCATCTTTGGGCGTTGAGCCGCACGGCCTTCCGCCGCCGCGAGGCTGACGAACTGGCGCGACTGACCAAAACCCTCGCCGACCTGGACCCAACTCCACTGCTGGAACGGCAACTGATCCAGCGGGCGCGGTTGCTGGACTGGCGGGCGCGGCGGACCCGCCATCCCACCGAGGCCGCGCCGGTCGAACGGACTCTGGACTTGCTGGCCACCGCCGTTGAGGGCAACCGTGATTTCGGTGCGCGCCAGGAGGCGTTGCGGGTGTTGGCGCTGGCGGGATGCTGGGTGGAGATAGATGCCGCGCTGTCGCGACATCCCCTGGATTGCGAATGCTATGAGAACGCGTTGCTGCTGGGCGATCTGGCGCTGAACCGGGCGCGGGCGGCTTTGGGATTGCCGGCGGTGGACGACGATTACGGCGAGTGGGCCGCCGATGGTTCCGTGCCGTTTTCCGTTCCAGCGACCGCAGCCTTGCGCGAGGCCGAGAGCTGCTATCAAGCCGCGCTATCGCTGGCCGCCATCGAGGATGAGCGGCTGGAGACCGGTTGGTTTGGCCATACGATCCGCGAGCGGCAAGGTCGTTTCGAGTCCGTGGCGCGGAACGAGTTTTCACGCGAGTCCTGACCCTCGGTGTATCGATAAAGTCAAATCGGTAGAGCGATGTGGCTATGGCACCGCAAAACGCAGTGCCTTTTGCGCTTCCCTCGGCAAGCCCAGGCGGATGATGCCGAAATCCGTATCCACGCTGACCGTGAACTCCACGGCGGCGCGAATGCCGCCAGAACCGGCCTTCGCCGCCACCACGGCATAGACGAACTGGCTGCCGGTCAGCGGATAGGCGCTGTGCGGCTTGAAGATCCAGTACGCCGTCGGTTCGCCGGCGCCATAACCCTGAATCACCGGGAACGCCTTGCGATAGCTGATCTTGGTTCCGAACTGGCCGGCCTCGGCTTCCACTGGACCGAACTTCAGCTTCGGCCCCAACATCAGGTTCATTTCCTGTTGTTCCTCGGCGGTCAGCCGTTCTGGAAACAGGCTATGGGCGTAGGTTGAGGTCGCTGGAGCGCCCGACTGCCGGGGCGACAGGCTCAAGGTCTGTTGGGCTTCGATGAGGGTCTGGAAGCGCCCCACCGGGTGCAGAGTACAGGCCAGGCGCAGCAGCCAGAACTCGGCGTCGCGGAGGGGCGGCGTCCAAGGCCGGCCCAACTGCGGTTCCAGCGCGGCGGCTGCGGGCCAGATTTCCGGTTGGCCCAACGTCACCACCGGACGAACGCCGCCGGCCGTTTTCAGCGCCTCGGACGCGAGCAGTTCTCCTTCCCAGGCAACGGTTTGAATCGCGGCGGGTGTCTCGATCAACATGGCATGAATCCTCATTGCGCAGTCGTGGGTGAGGCATTGCCGCCGCTGTTGCCGCGCCGACGCTGTTTCAGTTCGGCGACTTTGGCCTCGTATTTGGCCTGCCAACGGGCAGCGGCTTCGGCATCACCCCGGTCGTGGGCGATCCGGGCAAGATCAGCGTAGTTTCTGTAAGCATCGGGTAAGTCAAGAGATTCGTAGATATCCAGTCCCTGCAACAGGTACTTTTCAGCCCGCTTCGGATTACCCAACAGGCCATGCAGAACACCTAACTGAGAATAGGAACCTGCTGCACTAACCGTATCCTTTTGTTCCAACATAGCTGCCAGACACTCCTCAACAAACCCTATAGCTTGGCCCAGCAGGGTAGCGCGGACAGCGGGATCTTCAGCCTGTAAGGCGCGGACCTGAAAGAGGATCCCAAGGTTCTGGGCGGTGACGGCGAGCATCCATTTATCATCCAGCCGCTTGGCTAGTTCGCGACTGCGGTGATACCAGGCTTCAGCAGCGTCGAGTTGGCCGCGATGCTGTTCAGCAGTGCCCAATAGATCGTAGGTTTTTATTTCGCTTCGGGGATCTCCCGCATGTTGGAATAGATTGAGAGACCGTTTGTAAAGCTCGATGGCTTGGTCATGCTGACCTAAGGTATCTTTCAAAATACCTAGCTGATGAAGAGCAATAGCCTGCAACTGCAAATCCCCGGTGTCCTGGGCGGCACAGAGGGCTTCGGCATAACGGCTTTCGGCTTCGGTATAGCGCTGTTGTTTAGTTAGAATCCTGGCGATTCGACCCAGATCTCCACCGATTGCAAAATCGTGACCCAGTTGTCGGTTGATTTCCAATACTCGTTCAGCCGTTTGTAGCGCCGTGTCGAGATAGCCCTGATCTCTCTGGGCATCGGCTAGATTCCCCAGCGCAGCCGCCAGATTGCCCCGTTGAGGATCACCCAGGCGCTCGAAATACGCGATTGCTCTATTCAGCGGTTCGAGAGCGAGATCGGATTGGCTTGCATTGACGTAAATCCGTCCTAAATAATGGTAGCTCAAAGCAAGCTGAAACCCTGGATCTTCATCATCTGCCAGCCCATCGTCTTCCAACCGATCAATCAAATCCTGTATTGCCCGCACCGCTTCGACCATCTGACTCTGCGTAAATCGGCTCTCGGCGTGTTGACGGATCACAGCACAGGCGGCTTCATCCAACTTCGTATCCACCGGCCATTGTTTCCTCACCCAGGTTGCTAGCGCATCCCGCTCTCGCAACCGCCCGGCCCGTCCCAGATAGCCACGCAGGGTATCGGCCATGCGCCACGCTACCTGCCGCTCTCCCCGCTGAAACGCCCGCCGGATGGCTGCGCGTAGATTGCCCTCCTCTCGCGCCACCAGAGTCATGCTGGCCGCCGGTTGCCGACCGTGTAGGGTCTTGTCCGCCGTACTACTCACTGCTTGATAAACCGCGATAAACCGTTGCTCGGCCACGTCGGGATCGGCTACGGCTTCGGCACGGGCAGCATACGGCAGGGTCGGATGAAAACGCAGATAGGGACGACGGTTGACTTCAATACTTCCACTTTCCACTTTAAGCAGTGCGGTCGCTTCCAATTCGACCCGTATCGTCGCCCAAGCTGCATCCTCCAACTTGACGAAAGCCAGCAACACGCTCTCGAACACCCCCCCTGAAACCACGCCAGCCAGGGCAATACCGCCTGCGCCTTGGCGCTCAGCCGGCGGGTGGAAAAAGTCAGCGAGGCCAGCAGCGAGCGGTTGCGCGACTCGAAAGCGTCGCCGTTGGCGAACTTCTCCACCAGTTGCGCGAAATCATTGAGAATCTGGGCTGGAGTCAGCGCTCGCAGATGCGGCGCCACCAGTTCGATGGACAGCGGATGATCGTCCAACGCCTTCAACAGATCGTCGATGGCGTCGCGTTCGTAGCCGGGTCGCCGGTCGATGGCGATGCTCCGTTGATCCAGCACCGCCGCCAGCAGATGCAAACTGTCGGGCCGCGCCAGTCCGGCAAGGGGCAGTTGCTTAATGACAGGCAGTCCCGTCTCTTCCGGCCGGCAGGTGATCAGCAGCCGGCCTTGCGGCTTGCCATCGGTCAGCGCCCGGTACAGCTTCAGCAGGCGGTTCCGCTCCTCCGCGCTGAACCCCAGTGGCGAATCCGCGTCTTCGCTCGCCTGAAAGGCCGGCAGGGTGGACTCGAAGTTATCCCACACCAGCAACACCTGCTTCTGCTGGAAACTGGCGACCGCCGTCCGCCATTGCTCGTCCGGGGAACGGGCGCTGAAATTGTCCCCGTCCAACGCCTGCCCCAGGATTTGAATCACCCGGTCGGCGCTGGTCGGCTGCTCGAAGCTGCAAAACACCGCCCGCTCGAACCGCCCGGTGCGCAACCACCAGAGCGTCGCCTCCCGCGCCAGGGCGGTCTTGCCCATGCCGCCCATCGCGTGCAGTACCACCGCCGGATAACGGCGAAATGCCCGCTCCAGGTTCAGCAATTCTTGCGCACGGCCGTGAAAGCGGTTGAGCGGCGGCGGCGGGAAGTCGAACAGTCGATCCATGGGGTCGGAGGAAATTCTCGCGGGTCCCTCTTCTGCCTCGGAAATCCCCCCTAACCCCCCTTTTTCAAAGGGGGGAATAGCCAGCAACACCGGATCGGGACCGACCTGATACAACTGTGGGATGAACCAGTCCTGCAAATCCACGCTCTCGGCGTTCGGTCCCAGATGCAGCCAGCGAGCCGGGTCGCCGCGCAGCGCCGCCCGTGCTTCCGCCAGCGCCTGGCCGACGCTCGATCCCTCCACCAGTTCCTGATAGAACCGCTCCGCCAGCACCCGCGCCGCCCGCACATGGACCGAATGGCTGAACGCCACCACGCTGCCGACGCCGCTGTCCAGCAAGGCCGGGGCCAGCGAGCCGAGCACGGCTTTATCCGATAAATCCGCGCCCCGGCAAGCTTCCAGCAGCACCAGCGGCACGTCCAGCCGGGCCAGCAAGTCGCCCAAGTGAACCGCCGTCACCGGATGAGTGGTGGCGTCCTCCCGCTCGAACTCCAGCACGCCGACGCCGGTCTTGGGCGGATACGTCCCATGCCCGTCGAAATGAACGATGTGGAACGGCCGCTTACCTGCGGCGAGCCTGTGCGATCCGCCGTTCCAGTTCCTTTAGAGTTGGCGGCTCGCAGAACTCCAACTTCACCAGTCCGGCCGGCAGATCGTCGAGCACGTCCAACAGGGGCGCGATGCTGTTGCGCGGGTCGATAAAACCGGTATCGGTCGGTCGGCTGACGATCAGCAACACCCGCAGCGGCAATCCCAGCGGCTTGGCGCTGATCCGCTTCGCGCCCTGCAGCTGGCGGCGCACGATCACGTCCTGAAATACCAGCGGACTGCTTTTCCCTCGCCGGTCGCGCAGCAGTTCCCACGGCTGCGCCAGCACCAGCGGATCGCTGCTGCCCAGCGTCAACAGCCGGGGCGACTCGGCGTTTATCAGGTCGTTGTAAACTTGATTGCCTTCCGCCGTGCCGAATACCGCATCGAACAGCGCCTTGCCCCATTCCACTAACCGGGCTTCGATCTGCCGCGCCCGTGCCCGGTCGCCGGCGCCGGGAAACTGGATAAAAGTCTCCAGATACCAGCGCAATTCGGCGCTATCCTCCGCCGTCAGCGGCAGCACCAAGGGGAATTCGTCGGAGAGTTGTCCCTGCGGCGAAGTCCAGGAGGCGCGGTAGCCAGTCTCGTGCGGACGAACAATCAGGCGGATTTCGTAAGGCGAAGACATCGAGGCGCTCCTACCATTGCAACTGCCAGCACTTCCAATGATAGTCTTCTGCCGGAAACTTATGCCACCGCAACAAAGGCATTTGGAATAATGGCTTGCAGGAATATGCAACAATGGCTGATTCCCAACCCGATTAGGTGATTCGTGAAACACAGCACCAAGGACACCGCCGGCATTTACCGGCTCGACCGCGACGAAACCGGGCGCCAGCTTCGTTTCGACCGGGGCACGCTGCTGCTGGAAGGCGTCGCCGAACTGCCGGCCGGGCTGGAAACCTGGTTCTGCTACGATCCGCGCGTGGACGCCTACCGCGCGCCGGCTCATCGCTACAGCGACATCATCGGCCCGCTGAAGGGCGAACTGGCCCGCAACAAGGCGCCGCGTTATCAGCTCCGCGAATTGGTTTGCGCGCTGGAAATGACGCCCTACCCCCATCAACAGGAGGCGCTCGCGGCCTGGCAGGCGGCGAAAGGGCGCGGCGTGGTGGTATTGCCGACCGGGGCGGGCAAAACCCTGGTCGGGCTGCTGGCGCTGTGTTGGGCACGGCGCGATGGGCTCATCATGGTCCCGACCCTGGACCTGATGCAGCAATGGTACGCGCTGCTGCGGGCGGCGTTCCCGGATCAGGAGATCGGCCTGATCGGTGGCGGCTACCACGAACCACAACCGCTCACGATTGCGACTTATGATTCCGCCGCCCGTCACGTCGAACGGCTGGGCGACCGCTTCGGCCTGCTGATCTTCGACGAGGCGCACCACCTGCCCTCGGAGTTCTACCGCGCCATCGCCGAATTCTCACTGGCGCCTTATCGTCTGGGATTGACCGCTACCCCCGAACGCAGCGACGGCAAGGATGCCGACCTGCTCGACCTGATCGGCCCCATCGTCTACCGTCGGCGGCCGGAACAACTGGCCGGCGACGTGCTGGCCGACTTTCAGGTGCGTCCGGTCTACGTCGACCTCTCCCCCACCGAGCGGACCGCGTATCAACAAGCCCTCGACGAGCGCAACGCCTTCCTGCAAACCCATCGCATCTCGCTGAGCACGCTGGAAGGTTGGAACCGCTTTGTCATGCTGTCGGCGCGCAGCGTCGAGGGCCGCCGCGCCATGCGCGCCCACCGCGACGCCCGCCGCATCGCCCACGCCACCCCGGCCAAGTTGCGCGCGCTGGGCATGATCCTGGCCAACCATCCGAGCGCGAAAACGGTGATTTTCACCGAGGATAACGCCACCGCCTACGAAGTCTCGCAGCGCTTCCTGATCCCCTGTCTGACCCACCAGACTGTCATCAAGGAACGGCAGGCGTTTTTGGACGCCTTCAAGGCTAGCGTCTACACCGCTATCGTCACCAGCAACGTGCTCAACGAAGGGGTAGACGTGCCGGACGCTTCGATCGGGGTGATTTTGTCCGGCAGCGCCTCGGCGAGAGAGTTCGTGCAGCGGTTGGGCCGCATCCTGCGCCGCGGCGACGGCAAGAAAGCCGTGTTGTACGAAGTGATCGCCCGCGAAACCCGCGAGGAACGGGTCGCCGACCGGCGTCGAATTCCACCGGGCGCTGGCCGCAAGGCGGAACGGATCGAAGCCACGCTGGCGCTGTTTGATCCGGAACGCTCCGCCGGTCTCGAACCCGACCGCTGATGTTGCCCTCCGATCTCCTCTTCTCCCACAAACGGGGCGCGCAGGTCTATCCACGCTTCCTGCGCCACGAGCAACAGGTCTGGGCCGAACAGGTTTTGAACCTGATCCGCGAGCACCAGCACCGCACGCGCGGCGAATTACAGTCGGCGCTGCGCGCGCTGGAAGGCGACTCGCCGGATTACCGCATCGTGCGCGGCTTCGCCCATCTGGCGCTGAACGTCGCTGAATTCACTCTGGCCACCGGCGAACTGGAGCCGGAAGCCTTGCGGCGCGAAGTCTTCACCCTGGCGGCCGAACGCGGCGGTTACGGCGAAGCCCAGGCGCGGGAGGTGCTCGAAGCCGTCGCCCCGCGCTATCAACTGGAGGTGGAAACCCTGCGCGAAGCGTTGTACGCCGACCTGCCCGAGAACCATCTACTGACCGCGCTGCCGGACTTTACCCCGGACCGGTTGGTGAACCGCTACAACCTCGCCCAAGCCCAGGGCTTGCTGTACTCGGCGCTGTATATGCGCCTCACCGCCCATCGCAACGTCCCCGGCGAATACCGCCGGCTGTTCCAGCATCTCAAGTTCCACGGCCTGATGTACGCGGTCGAAGGCAACCTCGACGACGGCTATCAAATCTACGTGGACGGGCCGGCCAGCCTGTTCAAACAGACCCGCAAGTACGGCCTGCAAATGGCGCTATTTCTGCCGGCGCTGTTGCGGGTCAGCCGCTGGGAGATGGAGGCGGTATTGCAGCGGGACGGGCAGGAACTGAGCTACCGGCTCGATTCGCAATCGCCGCTCAAGCCGCTGACCGCCGCGCCGCCGGCCTACGACAGCCTGCTGGAGGAAAGCTTCGCCCGCCGCTGGGAGAAGTTGGGGACAGCCGTGGGTGCTGGAGCGGGAAGTGGAGATCGTGGACTTGAAAGGCACAGTGTTCGTGCCCGATTTCGCCCTGCGTCATCCCGATGGCCGGGTGGCGCACGTCGAGATCATGGGCTTCTGGCACCCGGATTATCTGCGCCGCAAGCTGGACAAACTGCGCCGCGCCGCCATGCCGAATCTCATCGTGGCGGTTTCGGAACGGCTGAACGTCAGCGTGGAAGACTTTCGGGATATTCCCGGGCCGGTGTTATTCTTCAAGGGCAAACTCGAACCGCGAGCGGTGTTGGACAGCCTGGAGCGTGCGTTATGAAAAGGGCGAACCATGGTTACGATTTCTTACCATTGATGTTGAGTATGATCGTCATACTCGGCTTCATGCTGAGTGCCACCGCCTGGGCTGCTTCCGAAGTGATCGGCAGTTTGGCCGAGGCGCAAGGGCAGGTCGAGCTAAATGGCGTGGCGGTGCAAGCAGGAGCCGAACTCCGGTTGGGGATGCGGGTCGTGACCGGCGCCGAGAGCCGGGCCGTGCTCAAATTTGCCGACGGTCAGGTCGTGGCGCTCAGGTCTGAATCGGTTTTCTGGATCAAGAATTATCGGTACGCCAGTAAGCCCGAGGACAGCCGTTCCGCCACGGAGCTACTCAAGGGCGGCATGCGGTTCATCTCCGGCGCGATAGCCAAGGAAAATCCTCAGGCGGTGCGGATCGATACCCCGGTCGCCACCATCGGCGTGCGCGGTACCGAGTTTACCGCCGTCCTGGGCAGCTTGTGCCTGTTGGTCTATCAAGGCACGGTGACGGTGACGGCGGCTGGAAAAACCATTGCCGCGACCGCCGGTCAGGTGGTGTTCGTTCCGGATGCGAGCAGCCCGCCTATGTTCGTGCCAGCACCCGAATTGCGCTCCCTCTGCGCTGCGCCCCGGAAGGACGGCGCCGCGCCCGCGCCCACCATGACCGTCGGCTGCGGTTGTCTCTCCCTCCTGAAAACAGCGCCAGCGGGCGTTATCTTGGCTCCGACGGCCGCCGCAATTGGTGCGGCCGCAGCCGCGGCTGCGGGGGCCGGCGCGATCATCAGGGAGGAAGTGAGGAAGGACGATCCCGAGGCATCGCGTTGAAGGGGTTGGGTCCTGGTCCTGGCGTCAGGCCTGCGGGAGAATGGCGGCGCAACGAGCGCGCCGACCAGACTGGAGGGCATGGACTTCCCCATTGATATCCGTCTTGGGGGCGACCGGCCGGTTGCCCCTACAGAAGTTGAGCGAAGGTCGGGTATATACGGATCATGATTGGCAAGACGGTAATTACACCGTCAAATATTGCTTGATCAAACCATCGTTCAAATCCGCCATCGCCCCGGTCGCCACTGCCCGGCCCTTGTCCACGATGCAGAATCGTTGCGCGACCCAGCGGGCGAACGGCAGTTTCTGCTCCACCAGCAGCACGGTCATGCCCTGTTCCTGGTTCAAGCGCTGGACCGCGACGCCGATTTCGCGGACGATGGCGGCCTGCTCGCGGACTTGATCGAGTTGCTCCTGGTTCAACCGGCGGATGACCCGGCCGATTTCCCGGACCACGTTGGGTTGGATGCCCTCGGTGGGTTCGTCGAGAATCAGCAGGCGCGGTTCCAGCACCAGGGCGCGGCCGATGGCCAACTGCTGCTGCTGTCCGCCGGACAGATCGCCGCCCCGCCGCTTGAGCATGGTCTTCAGCACCGGGAACATCTCAAAGATCATTTCGGGAATCTGTCGCGGCCGCCGTGGATTGGCTGCCAGACCGATTTTCAGGTTTTCCTCGACCGTCAGCAGCGGAAAGATCTGCCGGCCCTGCGGCACGTAGCCGATGCCCAGCGGTGCGCGTCGTTCCGCCGACAGACGGTTCAGTTCCGCGTCGGCGAAGGCGATCCGGCCGGAGCGGATCGGCAGCAATCCCATGATGCATTTCAGCAGAGTAGTCTTGCCGACGCCGTTGCGGCCCATCAAGCTGATCACCGCGCCTTCCGGCACTTCCAGGCCAAGATCCCACAGGGTATGGGATTCGCCGTAATACTGGTTCAGCCCTTCAATGGTAAGCATCCCCGGCTCCCAGATAGACTTCGATGACCGTCGGGTCCTCCTGCAATTCGTCCAGTCGCCCTTCTGCCAGCACCCGTCCCTGATGCAGCACGGTGACCTTGTCGGCGATGGAGCGGACGAAGCCCATGTCGTGTTCGACCACGACCACTGAATGCTCGCCGGCCAACGACTTGAGTAGTTCGGCGGTCCGCTCCATCTCCGCTGGCGTCATCCCGGCCACCGGTTCGTCTACCAGCAGCAGGCGCGGCTCCTGCATCAACAACATGCCGATTTCCAGCCATTGCTTCTGGCCGTGCGCCAGCACCCCAGCCTGACGTTGCGCCTGCTCGCTCAGGCCGACCCGTTCCAGCACGGCGGCGATGCGGTCGCGCTCTCCGCCGGTCAGCCGGGTGGTCATCAGCCCGCGCAATCGTTGGGCGCCCGACATTGACAGTTCCAGATTCTCCAACACGGTCAACGGTTCGATGACCGTCGGTTTCTGAAACTTGCGGCCGATGCCGATGCGGGCGATCGCCGGTTCGTCCAGTTTCAGCAGATCGATGGTCTGGCCGAAGAACACCCGGCCGGCATCGGGCTTGGTCTTGCCGGTGATGATGTCCATCATCGTGGTCTTGCCGGCGCCGTTGGGGCCGATGATGCAGCGCAGTTCGCCATCGCCGATGTACAGCGACAGGTTGTCGATCGCCTTGAAGCCGTCGAAGCTGACGGTAACGCCTTCCAGGTACAACAGAATGCCGTGGGTTACGTCGACCGGTGCGACTGGCGTGTGCATGCCCGCCGCGTCGAGTTCGGAAATCAGCTCGCTCATGACGCGACCTCCCGCCGCCGTCGCAACAATCCGATCAAGCCATGAGGCAGGAGCAGGGTGACCGCCACGAACAATCCGCCGAGCGCGAACAACCAGACCTCGGGCAGCGCGCCGGTCAGCCAAGTCTTGGCGTAGTTGACCAGCACCGCGCCGACCACCGCCCCCACCAGAGTGCCGCGCCCGCCGACCGCAACCCAGATCACCGCCTCGATGGAGTTCAACGGGGCGAATTCGCCGGGATTGATGATGCCGACCTGCGGTACGTACAGCGCCCCGGCCACGCCGGCCAGCATGGCCGAGAAGGTGAACACCAGCGCCTTGACTCGTTCCACTCGGTAGCCAAGGAAGCGGGCGCGGTCCTCGCTATCGCGAATCGCCACCAGCACCCGGCCCATGCGGGTGGAGACCAGCCAGCGGCAGGCGAGATAACCTGCCGCCAGCGCCAGCGCGGACAGCGCGAACAGCGCGATGCGGGTGCCGTCGGCGTGTAGGGGGAAGCCGAGCACGTCCTTGAAATCGGTCAGGCCGTTGTTGCCGCCGAAGCCCATTTCGTTGCGGAAGAAGGCCAGCATCAGCGCGTAGGTCAGCGCCTGGGTGATGATCGACAGATAGACGCCCGACACCCGCGAGCGGAAGGCGAACCAGCCGAACACGAACGCCAGCAGGCCCGGTACGACCAGCACCATCAACGCCGCGAACCCGAACAGGTCGAAACCGTACCAGTACCAAGGCAACTCCTGCCAGTTCAGGAACACCATGAAATCGGGCAGCACCGGGTCGCCGTAGACCCCGCGCGTGCCGATCTGGCGCATCATGTACATACCGAAGCAGTAGCCACCGAGCGCGAAAAAGGCAGCGTGACCCAAGCTGAGGATGCCCATGTAGCCCCACACCAGATCGATCGACACCGCCAGCAGGGCGTAGCACAGATATTTGCCGAGCAGGGTGACGGTATAGGCGCTCAAATGCAGCGGATGGTCGGGCGGAACCAGCAGATTCAGTACCGGCACGCCGATGCCGATGATGATCAGCACGGCCAGCAGCACCAATCCGGCGCGGTCGGAAAGCAGCCAGGGGGGTAAACGCATCGTCTACGCCTCCGCCGCCCGACCGCGTTGCGGGAACAGCCCGCGGGGCCGTTTCTGGATAAACAGGATCAGGAACACCAGCACCAAAATCTTAGCCAGCACCGCGCCGGACCAGGGTTCGAGCAGCTTGTTGGCGACGCCCAGCGACAAGCCGGCCACCAGGGTGCCCCACAGGTTACCGACCCCGCCGAACACCACCACCATGAACGAATCGACGATGTAGTTCTGCCCCAAATTGGGGCCGACGTTGGTCAACTGCGACAGGGCGACCCCGGCCACGCCGGCAATGCCGCTACCCAAGCCGAAGGTGAGCGCATCCACCCGCGCCGAGCGCACCCCCATCGCCCGCGCCATCGCCCGGTTTTGCGCCACCGCCCGCACCTCCAGTCCCAGCCGGGTGCGTTGCAGCGCCAGCCACAGCAGGGCGAACACCGCGATGCAGAAACCGACGATCACCAGCCGATTGAGCGTGACTTCCAGCGGTCCCAGCAAAATGGTGCCGCTCATCCAGTCCGGCGTCGCCACCGAGCGGTTGAGCGGTGAGAAGATCGACCGTACCGCCTGTTGCAGGATCAGACTCACGCCAAAAGTCGCCAGCAGCGTTTCCAGCGGCCGGCCGTAGAGAAAGCGGATGATGCCGCGTTCGATGGCGATGCCGACCAGCGCGGCGACCAGAAAGGCCAGCGGCACCGCCACCGGCAAAGACCAGTTGACCGGCAACCATTGCTGCGTCAGCCAGGTGGTGTAGGCGCCCAGCATCATCAGTTCACCGTGCGCCATGTTGATCACGCCCATCACCCCGAAGGTCACCGCGAGGCCGATGGCGGCCAGAATCAGCACCGACCCCAGCGACAGGCCGAAGAACAGGGTTTCGGCCCAGCCCAGCATTTGCAGCCGGAACTCGGTGCGACTCAGGGCTTTCCTGGCCGCCTCGCGCACGCCGGCATCGCCATCATCACCCGCCACTCGGATCAGCCGGCCCCGAATCTCCGGTTGCATCCGCCCGCCCAGCGCCTCGGCGGCTTTGGCGCGGACCGTCGCATCGGCGCTGGCCAGATCGGCCAGCGCCAGCGCTGCCGCCAGCAGGTCCTTGATCCCGCTATCCGGTTCCACTGCCAACCGTGCCTGCAGCGGCGCCGCGCTCGCCGGATCGGGATTGCGCAGGAAGGCTTCGACCGCCGCCTTGCGCTGTTGGGGGTCGGCACTGGCGAGTCCCAGGCCGGCCAACCGATTCTCGATCAAACTGCGCAAACGGTTGTTGGCCGTGATCCGGTCCAGGCTGCGTTTCCCGATCTGTCCCAGGGCTTCGCCGGTCACCGCGTCCTCGATGGCGATCTCCGCCGCATCGTTCAGGCCGATGACAATGCGGTCGCCCTCTTCCTGGTAGTACAGCCGGCTGTCGTATAGAGCCTTCAAAATCGGGATGAGCCGGGGATGATTCGAGGTCACCAGCGATTCGACCAGTTCGGCTTTGCCGTCAAAATCGGCATCGCGTAATTGCACCAGGGCCGCGTGCACCGCATCGTCCTCGGCGGCGGCGTGGGCCGGGGTGCCCGATACGGTGAACACCAGCATCAGCAGCCACAACCAGACGCGGATGGGCAAGCGGGATAACATGCGGGATGCCTCTTTTGGGAGGATGGGTAGGGAAATCCCCCCGCGCTTCGCGCTCCCCTTTTTTACAGGGGGCGAGGGGGGATTTTGCGGGCCAAGTGCGATGCTGATTTAGCCTACTTGTAGTTCTGACCGGAACAGGTCTTGGTGACGGTGTTGTAGTTGCCGCACTTGATCTTGGGATCAGCCCAGTCGGCGATGATGTCCTTGCTGCCCGGCAGGAAGTCGGACCAGGCGTCGCCTTCCACCAGACCCTTGGTCTTCCAGACCACGTCGAACTGGCCGTCGGCCTGAATTTCGCCGATGAACACCGGCTTGGTGAGGTGATGGTTGGGCAACATCTTGGCCATGCCGCCGGTCAGATTGGGTGCTTCGATGCCGACCATGGCCGCGATCACTTTGTCCGGATCGGTGGTCTTGGCCTTCTCCACCGCCTTCACCCACATGTTGAAGCCGATGTAGTGCGCTTCCATCGGGTCGTTGGTGACGCGCTTTTTGTCCTTGATGAAGGCGTGCCACTGGTCGATGAAGGCGTCGTTGGCCTTGCTCTTGACGCTCATGAAGTAGTTCCAGGCGGCAAGATGACCGACCAGCGGCTTGGTGTCGATGCCGGACAGTTCCTCCTCGCCGACCGAGAACGCGACGACCGGAATGTCTTTGGCGGAGACGCCTTGGTTGCCCAGTTCCTTGTAGAACGGTACGTTGGCGTCGCCGTTGATGGTGGAGACCACAGCGGTTTTCTTGCCGGCGGCGCCGAATTTCTTGATGTCGGAGACAATGGACTGCCAGTCGGAATGACCGAACGGGGTGTAGTTGATCATGATGTCTTCGTCCTTGACCCCCTTAGCCTTGAGATAGGCTTCCAGAATCTTGTTGGTGGTGCGGGGATAGACGTAATCGGTGCCGGCCAGCACCCAGCGCTTCACGCCCAAATCCTTCATCAGGTAATCCACCGCCGGAATCGCCTGCTGGTTGGGCGCGGCGCCGGTGTAAAATACGTTCTTGGAGGACTCTTCGCCCTCGTACTGCACCGGATAGAACAGGATGCCGTTCAGTTCCTCGAACACGGGCAGCACCGACTTGCGCGAGACCGAGGTCCAGCAGCCAAACACCGCCGCCACTTTCTCTTTTTGCAGCAATTCGCGCGCCTTCTCGGCGAACAGCGGCCAGTTCGAGGCCGGGTCTACCACCACGGCTTCCAGCTTCTTGCCAAGCAATCCGCCCTTTTTATTCTGCTCGTCGATCAGCATCAACACCGTGTCTTTCAGCGTGGTTTCGCTGATCGCCATGGTCCCGGACAACGAGTGCAGCACGCCGACCTTGATGGTGTCGGCGGCGTGGGCTAGCGTGACGCCCAGCGTCAGCGCGCCGGCCGTCAGCCAAGTAAGAAACTTCGGCATCGTCTTTGTCATGCACAGCCCTCGAGTTGTG
>CAVRCC010000046.1:0-52471 GCA_963719395.1 uncultured Gammaproteobacteria bacterium
GGACCGTCAGCTTTTCCACCAAATCCGAATGCTTCGTCTTCATGATAACTCGCTGATAAGATTAAATAAAAAATTATGTATGCGAATGTGTGACATTTGGCGTCATTTGATGTCAATACTTTATATTAATTTTCATCGGGTTGCAGCCATTTGGTCATTTTTTGACCGCATCGCTAGATGCAACAGGTATGACCCCCTCCACTGCCGCGCTTTTATCCACAGCCCGGCCGTTCGGTCGCCCGCCCGCTTCCCGTTCGGACCTCTCGCCCGCGCTTTTCGCCCGCCATTTCGATGGCGATTTCGCCCGGAGCGGATGGGCGTCCAACATGGTGCAAAGTCCGGGGTATTGCCATAAATACCAAAATAATCAGCATTTTATCCAAAAAAGGCGGGGCTGACCGCCCTTTTGCCTCCCTCTCGCCCTCTCCGGTCGGGCTGGGATTCGTTCGCGTCGGCAACAGGCCGACTCGAATCGTCGGCTGACGGCAAGAAACCCATCTTTCTTTTTCGAAAGGATCGTCACACAATTTTATCAATTATTCCAATAATATATAAATCAGCTAAACCCTATTTTAAAAATAGGCAAAAAAAATGTCATAACAACAAATCAAGTTATAAATTTGGTGCAGCATCAATTTAAAAACACATTATCGACAATTTGAAAACAGTTATCATTTGATGTATATCAGCATGATCGCGAGCAAAACTTGAAACTCAGCGGAGACCGAAACCGTCATGAACGAAAAAGAACGCTACGAAATCGATAAAATTCAGAGTATTGCTCAAGGACTCGCCAGCCTCCCGCAAACCGAGCGCGTGGTGAAAGTCAACAAAACGCAAACCGTAAAATTGCTGCTGAACGACATCAAAGCCGCTCAAGCCAAAGGTTATACCGTCGAGCAAATTTCAGAACATCTCAAACAACAAGGTATCAACATCAGCATGACACTTATCAGAAACGCTTTGTCGAAAGCGAAAACGGCTCGCGGTCGATCTAAAGTCAAACAAAATAGTAAAATTATTGACAATAAAATCAATAATGAATCGCCTAAAATAACCGAACAACGGTCCAGTTCCACATCGCCCGCGACGCCTTCGAGGGATGCGGGCGCCGGGCCGGAGTCGGGCTTCAAGAGACGACCGCGCGAAAACGAGCTGGCCACCAGGGGCAGTTTCGTTATCCGACCGGATATCGAAGACCTTTAGTAAAGGTCATCAGGCTATTCCGAGCCAGACCGCCAAGGCGCGATAAGCGATTCACGACTTGGCCGGGAATCTTGAATTTCGGGCGGGGAAGGGGCGGTGATCGGTGGGGGAAAGCGGATTCGGAAGCGCACGCTGAGGATAATCTTGAATCCTTGGACGTTATAATGTTGCGCTTGCAAGCGGTATTTAACCGCTTGGCGGGTCAGCAGTGATTTCAAATCAAATCAATCCTGCTTTCCAGAAAATCGGCTACGCTTGGGAGTCCCTGTTTGCGAATATTGTTTACAAACTGTTCTGCGGAAATTGGTGGGTTCCTCAGATTTGCTCGTTGCTCCTTTGCAATTCTTTCAAGTATCGGTGGCTCTAAATCAGCAATATCAAGAATGAAGTCATCCGGATGTATGGAGAAAATCCCGAATTCATCAAGGACATCTTCCGGGAAATCTTTCAGATTCATCGTTACGATAGCAGCCGCGCCTATCCGAATCGCGGCGGCCAATACATGACGGTCGTTCGGATCAGGTAACTTTAGCTGGTTGATAATGTGCTCGTATCCTGTAATCAAACAGTCCTCAACAGCGTCATTGATCAACTTCACTATTCGGTCAAGCCGTTCTCTGGTGAAGTCGTTTGGCCGATCAGCAAGCAAGTTTCTGGTCCATTCATCGTGAATTTGTTCCGTCCACCGTGCTCGGACTAGCCGTGTCATAGCCAAACGGATCAAAAGATCGCGAAGCGGTGCCGGGTATAAAACGCAAGCGTCGTATACGACTGTAAATGTCGCCATCAATACCCCATCCCCAACTCTTGTGCTTGCGCGGCCAGTTCGTCGAGTGCTTGCCGGCTCTTTTTATCTACCTCCTTCATGTAATCCAACAAATCTTGGTACTTGATACGCCGGTGGCGGCCTACCTTGGTGAACTCAATCTTGCCGGACTCCAACAGCTTCACAAAATAAGGACGAGATACGTTAAGCATGTCTGCCGCTTGCTGGGTTGTGAGCGTGTGGCCGATAGGCACCAGCGTAACGGCGTTACCTTGCGCCATGTGAGTTAGGATTCCTTCCAATAAATGAATCGCGGCCACCGGGACGATTATTTTTTGGTCTCCATCGTACAAACACAACTTCGCTTTCTCGTCATGACCATGAATCGCGGCAATCTTTCGCCGGCTTTCTGCTGCAAGCTGGGCTTCGTCTTCGGTTGGAAACCTAGGATTGTTAATTGATACGAGCGCCATTTGTGTATCCCCCGTCTAACGATGTCCATTTTGGACACCTAAATATTACCATTATTCGAAATATTCGAATTAGTTTTTTTAAATTATTTATTAAATTTTGATAATTTATAACTATCTTAGTGCCGCCATCGCCGGACAGGGACGGCACGGTGGATAGCGGCTTTTCTCCGGATTCAGGATGACCAGGGGAAAATAATCATCTCGCGGTAACGCCAGCCAGCGAACACCAGCGCCGCCACCAGCACGGCCAGCAGTATCCACACTCGGACCTTGCCGACCGGTGCGGGCCTGGGTGCCGGTAGCAGCTTGGTTTCCAGGTCGCGGCGGGCCGCCTGCTCGGCTTCAAGTATCGCCAGCAAACGCGCTTTCTCCTGCTGGGCCTGCTGCTCCCGCTCGTGGGCTTGTCGCAGTTGTTCCTGCGCTTGCCGCACCTGATCCCGCAAGACTTCCAACAATGCCGCACCTGCGGCGCCGCCTGGGGCATCCTGCGACATTGCCGCGCTTTGCCCCTGTGGCGGTTCCTGCGGCATTTCGCGCAACGGTCCGAAAACGCGGATCAATTCGGCGAGGTCAATGCCGCGCTCGCCTGCGGCGTTTGCCGTGGCGGATAGTCGGCCGCTTTTGATGGCGCGCTGCAAGGTGCGGCGGTCGATGCCTGCGGCATGTGCGGCGGCGCTGATCGTGAGGATGGTCATGGCCCAAGCATAGCCAGCCAGTTGCAAATTTCAGCCTCTTTCCGTGGCTGTCGGGCTTGGGGTGGCCAATCGTGATTACAGGATGGGTTGTCGTATACAACCCCAGGCCACGCTCGGCACCGGGCTTCTCACGGTGGCGGTGGGGTGACTGCCCGGACGCCGAAACGGATCGACCGGATAGTTCGGAGCGATCTGTCTAATTTACTCTGGGGTGCCAAAAATTAAGACTTGTGGCACATCAAGCCGCGCCCGTGGTTTCAGTCGGTCGGCCGGGCCATCCATCGGGGCCAAAAGTCGGGGGTGGCGGTCTACCGCCACAACTTCTCGAACCGCGCTGGGTTGGCGGCGGTGTAGCGGACGGTGTGCTGGATGTTGCGGTGGCCGAGGTAGTCCTGGATCAGCCGGGTGTCCGCGCCCTGGTCGGCCAGGGCGTAGCCGCAGGCGTGGCGCAGCATGTGCGGATAAGTAGGCAAGGGCAAACCGGCCCGCTCGCCGCACTTGCGGACCGCCAGCCACGCGGTCTTGCGGCTCAAGGGACCGCGCCGCTCGCTGACGAAAAAGGCGTCCGTCGCCGGCGCCTGCCGCTCCGCCAGCCACGCCTTGATGGCGCGCACTTCTTCCGGGCGCAGCGGCTGGGTCGTGGACAACCCTCTCTTCAAGCGGCTGACGTGCAGGACCCGACTTTCCAGGTCCACCTGGAACAGTTTCAGGTCGCACGCCTCCGACACCCGCAAGCCGTGGCGGAACGTCAGCAGCAGCAGGCAGCGGTCGCGGGCGGCGTTGCGGCTGCCCTGGGTGGCCGCCAAGAGCCGGTCGACTTCCGCCGTCACCAGATAGTTGCGTTCGAGCATTGTATTGTGTATCGGGTCATTGTGAATATGCGTCAGCAATTCACGGACTGGAGCTTGGCTTGCAGGGCTCGAAATGGAAGGACGGCGGGAGAAGGTGGCCCCGGTAACAGAGCATCTGCCTGAATGTGCGGTAATCCCTGAGCACCGCCAAGCATTGGCCGTTGTGTCGGGCTTCCAGGCCCTCCAGACTCTCAAAGAACGTGATTTCCAGATTGGCCAGGTCCGTTCCCAGATGAGCATCCCGGCCAAACAGCCGGATGATCCCGGTTTTCGGGATGGATTTACGGCCTGTTTCGTAGCAGGCGCAGCTTTCCAGTCGCTCAAGCACGGCAGGAAGGGCCATCCATGTCTGCTCCCGTAGTCGGGCGATGGCAGGCTGCCCGCCCAGGGCGCGATGCCCCCGCATATGGTTGCGGTAATAAACATAACCGGGCAAATCCCGCCGTAACGGGTCGAGCAACCATGTGTCATATTGTCGGTAGAAATCCCGCATGTCGTCCCGGAACGCCCGTTCCAGCTTGCCATTGGTCTGCGGGTGGTTCACCGCCGTGTGTATCAGCCGAATGCCCACCTGCTCACAAAAGGCTGACAGCAGTTTACCCTTGAAGGCGGAGCCGTTATCGAACACAACGGCAGCAGGTATGACCTGCCATTGGCGCATCGCGGCAATCAGGGCGCGGATGGTGGTGCGCATATCCGGATTGAGGAACAGATCGCAGAAGACGTAGCCCCGCGAATAATCATCCAGGAGCGTCAGTTGATAGGCGGTCTGTTTTGAATCAGAGAGCGTAATCTTCTCCAGAAAATCCCCGTGCCACAGACTGTGCGGGTGATGGCGCTCGTAGAAGCGCCACACGGGTGGCGGCGGTGTGGAAGGCAGCAGCGCCGCGAGGTTCTGGCGTTTGAGCCGTTTGATGGTCGAGGGGCTGACGGTGAGATGTTCGCCGTTTTGTAAATCCCAGGCGGCACGGTCGGGACCGAGCCAGGGTTTCTCGCGGACCATCGCTTGCGCCCGAGCCAGGGTTGCCGGGTTCAGGCGGCGTGACGGGAATATCGCGGGGGCGCGTTTGGGCAACCGGCTCAGACCCTGCCGCTGGCGCACCCGTTGAATCGTGCGTGGACTCGGCGCATCCGGGCCAATGCATCGCAGCACTTGGTATGAACTCCAGGTGGGGCGATCATGACACAGCTCCACCACCCGCTGTTCGCGGGCGACCGGAAGCCGGTTATGGGGCCGCTCCGGCCCTCGGCGATGATCGGCAAGCGCCTCGCGCATGGCAGAAAGGGCGCGCTGACGGTATTTGTAAAGATCACTCCGGCCTACCCGGTATTGCGCGCAGACGGAGGCCGCCGATTCTCCCCGGAGCAGCGCCAGAACAGCCTGCACCCGGCGTTCGTGCTTCGGCAGGATGTTCGGCATGGGATGGGACATTGACCCCTCTCCCTGTGTGGACCCTCTTTCAAGCGTCATGACAGGCCACCTGTCAGGTTGAGGTATACCTCACTGGCCGTCAGGCATCAGGACCCTGTGCTGTCAGCATAGGGTCTGATTCGACATTGATTGACATCTCCTGTCAAGGGTCATAGAGTTTTTCCTGACAGAATGGCCTTGAGAAGGAGAAAACTGTGCAGGGTCAACGTGTCGGTTACGTGCGGGTCAGCACGTTCGACCAGAACCCCGAACGGCAACTGGACCAGGTGCCGGTGGATCGCCTGTTCATCGAGAAAGCGTCCGGGAAAGACACCCAAAGGCCGGAATTGGAGGCCATGCTCGCCTTTGCGCGCCAGGGCGATACCGTGGTGGTGCACAGCATGGACCGGCTGGCCCGCAACCTCGACGACCTGCGGCGGATTGTGCATGGCCTGACCCGGCGTGGCGTGCGCATCACATTTGTGAAGGAAAACCTGACCTTTACCGGCGATGACTCGCCGATGGCCCACCTCATGCTGTCGGTTATGGGAGCCTTCGCAGAATTTGAACGCGCCTTGCTCCGTGAGCGTCAGCGCGAAGGCATCGCCCTGGCCCAACAGCGCGGCGCATACCGTGGACGCAAAAAGGCGCTGTCAGACACCCGGATTGCCGCGTTGCATCAGCGTGTTGAGGCAGGCGGAAGCAAAGCGCAGATCGCGCGCGAGTTCGGCATCAGCCGCGAGACCCTGTACCAGTATCTGCGAGCAAAAGAGTGTCCGTGAATTGCTGACGCATATTCACAATGACCCGACACATGGGGAACAACATTTATCGACGGTTTTCGCGATGTTGATGATGCTGGCTTTTCTAATCGATCAAGTGCAGGAATACGGCTGTGCTTTTTTCAAAGCAGCTCGTCAGCGTTTTCATTCGCGTACCTCGTTATGGATCAAAATCAAAGGACTCTTTAAAGAGTTCTTTATTAAAAATTGGGAGTCACTATGGTATGCAATTATTTATGGACATTGTGGTGGATTCTTACAGCCCAACACTTCTTAGTCTCTCGATGGTCTGTAGGCTGTGTTCTATTTCTTTAGTCTGAAAAGCAGGGTGGTCTTTATTATAGTTGATTGGGCGTTCCTGAACGCGTAAGGGTGTTTTTGTCTTTATTATTAGATTGTTTTATAATTACCAACGGCCCTATTAAAAAGCAGGCCTAAATAAAGAGAGCGGGAATTGCTGCTGTCTTACAGCCCGTTTTACGAAAATTAAGAGCGAAGATGGCTACTTCTCGTCGCGCTCCAGCCAGGTTTGCCATCCTAGTTTTTTTAGAGGCCCGTTCGAGATGGTCGGACAAGGCCTTCCGTAACGCCGGGTAGCTGGTTTGCAGCAGCGCGTTTTCCAAGCGGTCGATGTTGAATTCGGCTTGATGGTCAAGAACCATTCTAAATGACCCGTCATCCATTCTTTCAACGCCATCGTTTTCCGTGGCAAGATCTTCTATTTCCCTAAACCCCACGTTGATGCTGACTATGATATTGCGCATGCTGGCTACCTCTGGCGGTAAGACTATAGTCTTTGATTATGCTGCTTTTTTTTCTAATCGTACAGGTCGATAAATTTGAGGCTCGCCTTGACCGCATCGAACACCGGCTTGATCTGCGCGATGAAGCCGTGTAGCCGGGTACGATGGGGGTGCCGCCCGCCTTCACCGCATGTCGGACAATTCCCGAGGTTGCAGTGATCCACAGCGAAAAGGGGCATAGCCGGGCGACCGGTCAGCCGCACTTGCCGAACCGGTAGTGCGACACGCCCCATTCTTCGCCGTGGCGGTAGCCGAACAGCTCGGCGCAGGCCATGAAGAACACCCGCCAGCGCTGGAACCAGCGATCCGCCTGTTTGGGGCCGTAAGTCTCCCGGAACAGCGCCATGATCTCGTCCCGGTGCCGATCCTGGTTGACCAGCCAGGTTTCCAGGGTGCGCTGGTAGTGGCGGCCGTCGAAATGCCACTGTTCTTCCAGCTTCAGATCGCCCCGAAAGCGCGGCAGCAGATCGCGCGAGGGCATCAACCCGCCGGTGAAAAAATAGCGCCCCATCCAGTCGTCGTCGCCCTCGGTTTCGAACGGATAAGCTAGTTGCCGATGGGTGAAGATGTGGACGAACAGCTTGCCGTCCGGTTTCAGCCAGGCGTGAATCCGCCCCATCAATGCCTGATAGTTGCGCATGTGCTCGAACATTTCCACCGACACCACCCGGTCGAAACGGCGGTCGATGGAAAAATCGTTCATGTCGGCGGTGATGACTTGAACATGATCGAAACCGCGCGATTGGCATTGCGCCTCGATGAATTCCCGCTGCGAATTCGAGTTCGACACCGCCACGATCCGCGAATCTGGATAAAACTCCGCCATCCACAGCGTCAGCGAACCCCAGCCGCAGCCGAGTTCCAGGATATCCTGATGATCGAAGCTCAGTTCGGCCCGTTTGCAGCTCAGCGCCAGCATGGCCGCTTCTGCGGTTTCCAAATCGCGGACCTCCTCCGGCCACCAGCACGAACTGTATTTCAGTCGCGGCCCCAACACTTTCTGGAAAAAACCCGCCGGCACTTCGTAATGCTGCTCGTTAGCGGCGCCGGTGTGCAGGGCTATCGGGCTGGCGCGCAACTCCTCCTCCAGCCGCACCAGCGCCGCCTCCCGCGCTTGGTCGTCGCCGGCATCCTCGGCGCGCAGCCGCTCGGCCAGCAACCGGCGGATGCCGATCCGGGTCAGCCAGTCGGGGACATAGCCCCGTTCCATCAGGTCAATCGCGGTGTCGAGCATCAGACCTCCCGTTTGGGAAACCAGGGAACGAATGCGCTGGTGCTGCGCTGGTAGGCGCGGTAATCGTCGCCGCGACTGGCCAGCGCCTGTTGTTCGGTGTAGGGGATGCCGGTGACCTTGAGCAGGGTGTACAGCATCAACGCCGGGCCGAGCAGGGTCAGCCACCATTCCGTGGAACCCCAGGCCAGCAGCGGATAGCTCCACCAGTGCAGCCACTCGAAGAAATAGTTGGGATGGCGGGAATAGCGCCACAGTCCCGCCCGACAGGTCCGTCCCCGGTGGGTGGGATCGGCTCGCCAAGTCGCCAGTTGCCGATCGGCCAACGCCTCGCCGCCCACCGCCAGTAGCCACATCGAAACGGCGGCGATGATCGCGAACGGTGGCGGCTGTTCCGGGGTCAGGGCGACGGCCAGGAACGGTACGGCGAACACGGCGGTCAACAACGCCTGCGCCTGAAAGAAGCCGAGAAACTTGAGTTGCGTGTGTTCGCGCCAGTGCGCGCGCAGCCGTTGGTAGCGGCTATCCTCCGGTTTGCCGATCACCCGGTTGAAGAGGATGTAAGCGGCCAGCCGGAACGACCAGCCGCCGGCCATCATTGCCAGCAGTACCCGTCGCAACGGATCCCCGTCGGCCAGCAGGGCATAGCCCAGCGCTAGTACTCCCAGCCCCGCCGCCCAAGTGAAATCCACCACTCCGGCATCGCCGGTGCGCCATTGCACGACCCAGGCGACCAGCATCAACAGTGCCGCGACCGCCCAGCCGGCCAGGAAGAAACCGAGGCCAGTCATGGGTCGATCCAACCTGCCAGATCCCCCCGGCGCCGCGCGCCACCCCCCTTTTGAAGGGGGGCAGGGGGGATTCGCATTACGCCCCGCTCAACGCACTTCCCGTCCCCGGCGTGGTCTTGTTGGAAAGCCCCATTCATCGCTTCGGGAACCCTCATGCTGCGTATCGTCGTCATCGTCTGCGGAATCCTGCTCGGCCTGCTCGTGGCCGCCATCCTGATCGCCAGCGGCCACAGCCACGTGCTGGCGGGTTTGCGCCATGTCGTGGCTGATCCCTGGGGCGTAGTCACGCTGCTGGATCTCGGCGTGGGGCTGCTGTTCATCGCGGTCTGGCTGGCGCTGGTGGAACCGAGCCCGTGGCGGGCGGCGGTCTGGATCATCGCCCTGTTCCTGCTCGGCAACGTGGTCACGCTGGCTTATCTGCTCTGGCGGACGTGCAAGGTCCGGCATTGGTCGGAGCTGTTTCTACCATCCCGTTCCAGCGACTGGCGATGACCAGCAGCAACGGCATGGCCAGCGTCCACACTCCGGCCACCGCCAGCAGGCTGGTCAGCGGATTATCGAACGACACCCCACCCAGTTTCGCTCCACCGTAGTAGGCCAGAGGTCCGGCCGCCGCCCCCAGCAGCGCTGCCAGTCCCAGGCGCGGCTTCAACCAGCCCAGCGCGACGTTGAGCGTGGTGCCGAACAGTATCCACATCGCTACCATCCAGTACGGGGCGAAATGGGCGTGGAACTGGCCGGATGTGAAGCGCAGCAGGCCCATGCCGGTCAGCAGCGAATCGGCGGCGAAACCCAACAGGCCGCTCAGTCCAATCAACACCGCTTCCGTTCGGGGTCGCGGCGCTCGGTACAGATGCAGCGCAACGACGATAGCCGTAACCACTACGCCCAGCCACGGCCAGCCATGCGCCCCGCCCAGCACGCAGGCGAACCAGCCGATTTGGAAAGCGATGATATTGAGCAACATAACAACTCCTAATCCCCCTCTCCCTCTGGAAGAGGGGTTGGGGGTGAGGGTGGCTTTTCAAACCAGCGCCGGCGTCAGTGGCTCGCGCCGACACAGCGGCTTAGTCAGCAGTAGTTGCACGGTGCCGATGGCCCGCTCGCGGAAACCACCCTCGCAATAGCACAGGTAGTATTCCCACATGCGGATGAACGAGTCCGGGAAGCCGAGCGCCCGGACCCGGTCGAGATTGGCGAGAAACCGTTCCCGCCAGTGGTGCAGGGTGGTGGCGTAGTGCGCGCCAATGTCTTCCAGATGAAAGACGCGCAGGTCGGTGACCTGGCCCAAAGTTTCGGCGATAGCGGTGAGCGAGGGCAGGAAACCGCCGGGAAAGATGTAATGGCGGATGAAATCCACTTCGTTCCGGTACTGTTCGTACTTTTGATCGGCGACGGTGATGGCTTGCAGCAGCATCATCCCATGCGGCTTGAGCAGTTGGGCGCAGATGCGGAAATAGGTGTTGAGATGCCGCTCGCCAACTGCCTCGATCATCTCGATGGACACCAGTTTGTCGAAGCTGCCGCGCAGTTCGCGGTAGTCCTGGCATAGCACCGTCACCCGGTCGTCCAGCCCCGCCTTCCGCACCCGTTCGCGAGCCAGTTGGTACTGCTCCTGCGAGATGGTGGTGGTGGTGACGCGACAACCGTAGTGTTGCGCGGCGTACAGGGCGAAGCTGCCCCAGCCAGAGCCGATTTCCAGCAGATGATCGTCGGGTTGCAATTCCAGCTTGCGGCAGATGCGGTCGATTTTCGCGACCGAGGCTTCCCGCAGTCCGGTGTTCGGGGTGGGGAAGATGGCCGACGAGTACATCAGGGTGTCGTCGAGAAACAGCCGGTAGAACTCGTTGCCGAGATCGTAGTGCGCGGCGATGTTGGCGCGGCTGCCATTCCGACTGTTGTCGCGTCGGGCGTACAGCAGCCGGAACAGCGGCATCATCAGCCGGGTCAGGCCGTGTTCCAGCCCTAGTAAGGCATCCTGATTCAGTACGAAGATTCGCACCAGGCTGGGCAGATCGTCGCAAGACCATTCGCCTTCCATATAGCCTTCGCCGACGCCGATGCTGCCGCGCAAGGCCAGCAAGCGGTAAGCGTTGGGGTCGTGGATGGTGACGGTGGCGCGCAGCGGGCAGTCGGCGCTGACCTGGCCGAATTCACGGGCGCCGTCGGCGTCTACCACCGTAACGCAGCCGTATTCCAGCATTGCCAGCCGCTGGAACACCGCGCGGCGCAACCAGCGTTCGTTCCACGGTAGCCGCTTGGAATGCGGGGGCAATTCCAGGGGGGACGACATCACCGATTCTGGGTGCATGACTTAACTCTCCATGGGTTTACCGGATGTCGGGGGATGCGAAAAGATCGGAATCCGTTTCCACCACAGCCGCAACGCTTCCCAGTAAATAGCGGCGACGACCTTTAACGTCATGAACGGAAAGCGGGCCAGCACCCCAGCCATCGCGCGGCTGTCGAGCGGCTTGCGGCGCAGGCTGAGGGTGGCGTCGAGCATACGGAACTGGCCCTTGAACACGCCAAGATGCACGGCCAAATGCGGTCCCGGCGGCGTGGAGTGCCAGCCGTAGCGCAGGTCCATGGGCATGAACGGCGAAACGTGCAGGGCCTTCCGGAATTCGGCCCGCTGGTTGTCGGTCTGCCCGGCCACGTCGAGCACGTAGCCGATCTTTTCGCCCCAGGGGGTGTTGGTGACTTCGGCGACCAGCGTATCCAGTTGCTCGCCGTCGGGCGCGAAGCAGTAGTAGACGCTGATCGGGTTGATGCAGTAGCCGAAATAGCGCAGATGAGTCAGCAGGCGGATCGGCCCTTGCGGACGGCGGCCGGTTTGCCGTTCCGCCAGATCGCGCACGTAGGTATCCAGCGGGATGTTGGGATCGCCGAAATGGTCTTGGCGACGGAACCAGGCCAGCGCTGGCCGACGGGCCGACCACAGCCAGCGACCTTTGAAAACGGTTTCGAGTTCCGAGAGATCGAGGTAGACCATGAACAGCTTGTAACGGAACTGGTGCCGGCGCGGGAAGAAGCGCCGGTGCCGGATGTGGCCGACGTAGAGGGAACTGTTCATGCCGCCGCCCGGCGTTCGAGCAGACCGCGCGCTACCGCCAGTCCACTGTTGACGCCATCTTCATGGAAGCCGTAGCTCCAGTAGGCGCCGCAGTACCAAGTGCGGTTGACGCCGCTGATTTCGTCGCGACGGGCCTGCGCCCGAACCCCGGCTTCGGTGAACACCGGGTGGTGATAAGTGGTGCGATACAGGATCTTGGCCGGAGCGATGGCGTCGCTGCGATTGAGCGTGACGCAGAAGGTCTCCGGCGCGTCCAAGCCTTGTAGAATATTCATATCGTAAGTGACCGCGACGCGATCTCGAGGTTGCGCCGGCAGGTGATAGTTCCAGGCCGCCCACGCCAATTTCCGGCGCGGTAGCAACCGGGCGTCGGTGTGCAACACCGCCTCGTTTTCCTGATAGGGGATCGCGCCCAGAATCTCGCGCTCGCGGATGCTTGGGTCGGCCAGCAGACGCAAGGCCTGGTCGCTGTGGGTGGCGATGATCACCTCGTCGAAGCGTTCCACCGAACCGCCCCACGGCTGGATTTGTACATGCGTCGGGTGGCGGCGCACCCATTCCACCGGCCGATTCAGACGGATGCGGTCGCGGAACGGCGCGGTCAGGGGTTCGACGTAGCGGCGCGAGCCACCCTGGATCACTCGCCATTGTGGCCGGTCACTGACGCTCAGCAGGCCGTGGTTCTTGAAGAAGCGCACGAAGAACCGCGCCGGCATTGCCCCCATCAGCCCCGGCTCCGCCGACCAAATCGCCGCCGCCATCGGCAGGATGTAGTGCTCGGTGAATTCCCGGCTGTAGTTCCCTTCCCGCAGCCAGGCGTCCAGGCTGATTTCGCGCGCGCCGTCCAGCAGCGCCGGTGCTTCGCGGTTGAAGCGCAGGATGTCGCGGATCATCCGGTGGAACGAGGGCCGGAACAGATTGCGGCGCTGGGCGAACAGGGTGTTCAGATTTTCGCCGTTGTATTCCAGCCCGGTGCGTTCGCAGCGGACGCTGAAGCTCATCAGCGTGGGCTGGGAGACGACGCCGAGCTGCTCCAGCAGGCCGATGAAATGGGGATAGGTCCAGTCGTTGAAGACGATGAAGCCGGTATCCACCGCGTAGCGCTGCCCCTGGACCTCGACATCGACCGTGTGGGTATGGCCGCCGATGTAGTCGTTGGCCTCGAAGATCGTCAGATCGTGCTCGCGGTGCAGTTGCCAGGCGGCGGTCAGGCCGCTGATACCGGCGCCGATGATGGCGATGTTCATGATGGCCTCTCCTGTCCCGGCCTGCCTACAGGCGGTTCTTGATAGCGCGGATGATGCCACCCAGCACGGGGACCCGCTCGTAGATAAAGGCCCCCATATCGAAGTAGTCGTGGTGGTGGAACACCTTGCCATCGGCCCGGAACTTGAGATGGCTGACACCGCGCAGTTCCAACGTCTCGCCGCGCCGGAAACGGGCGTGCTGGAAGCGCATGATCCACACCAGCATCCCCTTTTGGTCCTGAATCACCTCATCCTCAAACTCGAACTGGCAGGAGATAACACCGTCGTACAGCCGGCTGTAATAGGTCCACAGCGCCGGTAGACCCTTGAGTTCGTGCACCGGGTCGCGGAAGACTACGTCCGGCGTGTAAATCTCCTCCAGCAAGTTGAGATGATCCTTGTCCAACTGATCGAACACGAGCTTGAAGCGGTCCAGCGGTCCCGACATGAGTTTGTTCTCCCGCAAAGGGTGAATCTTGTCTAAAAATATTGGACATGACTTATACAATATTGTTAGGATTCGTACAAGTCCTATTCAAGCATGAGGAAAAAACCATGACGGCGATTGCATTGGTGACGGGCGCCAGCGGTGGGTTGGGGCAGGCGCTAGCACGAGAACTGCGGCAGGGAGGCTGGACCCTGGCGCTGGTGGGACGGAGCCGGGAACGGTTGCAAGCGGCTTTCGGGTTGGAGGCGCTGTGCATCGAAGCCGATGTATCGACCCCGGAAGGCGCGCGGGCGGCGGTGGAACAGTGTCAGCGCGAAGTCGGGTTACCGACCGCGTTGGCTCATTGCGCCGGGACGACGTTGCTGGCGCCGTTGCACCGGACCCCGCCCGAGATGTATCGGGCCTGTCTGACGGCCAATCTCGACAGCGCCTTCTTCATGCTGGGTGCGTTTGTGGAAGCGCTGCGACAGGCGCGGGAACCGGGCGCGGCGGTGCTGGTGTCATCGGTGGTGGCGCGGATCGGCGTCGCCAATCATGAAGCTATCGCCACCGCCAAGGCCGGAGTGGAGGGACTGGTGCGCTCGGCGGCGGCGACGTATGCGCCCTCGCGCATCCGGGTCAACGCGGTGGCGCCGGGGATCATGGATACCCCGGCGGTGGCGCGGATCATCGGCAACGACGCCAGCCGCGCCGGAGCGGCGAAGCAGTATCCGTTGCCCGGCATCGGCGATCCGGCCGATCTGGCGCGGCTGATGGCTTGGTTGCTGTCGGACAAGGCCGGTTGGATCACCGGGCAGGTGTGGGCGATGGACGGCGGTTTTTCCAGCGTGCGGCCGTTGGTGAAATAACGGTCGACCAGACACGGGTTACACGGGTTATACCGTCCGCAGCGACTCGACCAGATTCATCCGCGCCGCCTGAATGGCCGGCAGAATGCCGCCGGCGAAACCCATCCCCAGCGCGAACAGCAGGGCGCTGACGACGGTGTCGAGGGTGAGGGTGAAGCTGAACGCCAGTTCCGAGAAGGTCTGGAAATTCATGGTCGAGACGGTGAACCACTGCAAGGTCGAGGCGAACGCCAGGCCGACGATGCCGCCGATCAGGCCCAGCAGCAATGATTCCAGTACGAACGCCAGCAGGATGGTGGATCGCTGGAAGCCCAGCGCCCGCAGCGTGCCGATTTCCGCCGTGCGGTTGGCGACGGCGGCGTACATGGTGATCATGGCGCCCACCACCGCCCCCAGCGAGAAAATGACCGTCAGCGACAGGCCCAGAATCCGCAGGAAGGTCGCCATCGCTTCCGACTGCTTGCGGTAATAGGCCGGCTCCAGCCACGCTTCCAGCGTCAATCGAGGGTCGCTCTCCAGCCGCTGTTTGAGCGCCGGAAATTGCGCTGGGTCGCGCAGCCGGAACAGCACCGAGGAATAGACCGGCCGCCGGAACGCCTGCATCAACTGGTCGGCATCGCCCCAGATTTCCGAATTGAAGCCGGTCTTGCCGGCATCGAAAATCCCCACCACGGTCCAGTCGCGGTTGGCGAAGCGCAAGCGGCTGACCGAGGCCGACGCCCTGAAACCGTTGCGCCACGCTCTGGCCGACCATGATTTCAGCCAGGCCGGGGTGCGGCAATCGTCCCGCCATCAATCGAACTTGCGGACGCAGTTCCAGCGAAGCCGGGCCGATGCCGCGAATGATCACGTTAGCGCGGCTATCGCTGGCCTGCTTGATCAGGGTGATCAGCACCACCAGTTCCTTGGCCACCAGCGGCCGACCATCGCGGCCAGCGGCGATTTCCGGCTGGGTTTCGACGATGGCCGCCTGCTCCCGTTCCACGCCGCTTTGCATTTCGGTTTCCGACGAGCGCCGGATCACCACGGCGTTGTCGAACACCCCCGTGTCGACCAGTGTCTGCCGCAGCCCTTCGGCCAGCATGGTGATGGCGGCGAACACGAACACCACCAGCGCCATGCCCGCCGCCGTCAGCAAGGTGGTGGTACGCCGCGCCAGCAGATTGCGCAGGCTGTAGAACAACAAGAGGTCCATGCGCTATCCCAGCCGCCGCAACCCATCGGCGATCCGCACCCGCAACGCCTGCCGGGCCGGAAACAGCGCCGCCAGCACCCCGACTGCCACCGCCGCCGCCAGCGAGAGTTGCATCGTCAGCGGTGAGACCTCGAAGACCGGGAAGAACTGCCCCACCGCTTGGCGGAACATCGCCGCCGCCGGGAAGGTCAACGCGATGCCCAAGCCGCCGCCGATCAGGGTCAGCACCAGCGATTCGCCGAAGATCAATCCGGCGATCTGCCAGCCGCCGAAGCCCAGCGTTTTGAACACCGCGTATTCCCACAGCCGCTCGCGCACCGACATCGCCATGGTGTTCGCCACCACCGCCAGGATGATGACGATGACCACGATGGAGACCAGCCGGATGGCGTCGAGAATCGCCTCGGTCATGCTCACGAAGCTCAGTTGGAACGCCTTTTCGGTTTCGGTGAGGGTTTCAGCGTTGGAATTCTTGAACTGCTGGTCGATCGTTGCCGCCACTTGCGCCGCCTGTTTGGCATCCTTGATGCCAATGACGAAAAAGCCGATCTGGTTGGCGTAAGCGGGTAGCGGTTCGTTTCATGGTCTCGTTCAGATAGTCCCAGTGAAAAATCAACTGGGTTTCGTCCACGGTCGAGTCGCGACCCCGGTAAATGGCGCGAACAGTCAACGGCCAGTCGCCGGGGAAAATCGTGCCCTTCAGCGTAATGGTGTCGCCGAGCTTCCAGCCAAACTGGTTCGCCAGTTTCTTTCCCACCACCGTGCCCTTGCGGTCGCGCAGCAGGGCGGCGCGCTGATCGGAGTCGATCAGGAATTCCGGGTACAGCGCCAAATAGTCGGGCAGCGACATGGCGAAATTGGCGAAGAAGTTCTTCGGCTCGATGTAATAGCCGCCAAACCAATTGCCGTGGGATACGCCCATCACGCCCTCGACCTGGCGGATGCGCTCGCGGTAGAACGGCGGCAGGGAGAACACCAACGATATCGCGTTGCGGGTGACCAGCCGGGTGCTGGACGAGGCTTCTACCCCGGCATACCAGGCGTCGATCACCGTGCGCAGCATCCCAAAAGCCAGGATCGCAATCGTGATGCCGACGACGGTCAGTCCGGTGCGCAGCTTGTGGCGGAAGACGTTACGCCAGAGCATCCTGAGGAGCATCGCTCAGTACGCCCTTGTCCAGATATTCGATGCTGTGCGCCCGCCGACCGGCGCGCGGGTCGTGAGTGACCATGATGATGGTTTTGCCAACATCGGTATTCAGCCGATCCAGCAGCGTCAGCACCTCCTCCGCCGACACCCGGTCGAGATCGCCGGTCGGTTCGTCGGCCACCAGCAGGGTCGGATCGGTGACCAGCGCCCGGGCGATGGCGACCCGCTGTTGCTGGCCGCCGGAAAGTTGTCCCGGATAGTGATCCAAGCGGTCGGCCAGCCGCACCAGACTCAGCGCCAGCTCCGCCCGCTCGCGCCGCTGGCGGCGGGTCAAGCCGCTCAGCAGCAGCGGCAGTTCGACGTTCTCCAGCGCCGTCAGTACTGGAATCAGGTTGTAGAACTGGAAGATGAAGCCGACGTTGAGCGCCCGCCAACGAGCCAGCTCGCTCTCCGACAACGCGCCGATATCCACGCCATCGACCTCGATGCTGCCGCTGTCGACCTGATCCAACCCGGCGATCAGATTCAGCAGGGTGCTCTTGCCGGACCCGGAAGGTCCCATCAGCGCCAGAAATTGGCCCTCGGCGATGCTCAGGCTGAGGTTCTGCAACACCGGTACTTGCTGGTTGCCGCGCCGGTAGGATTTGCTCACCTCGCGAATCACCACCAGCGGGCGGGCGGTTTCGGCGGCCATGGTCAATTTTCCTCGGTGCGCACCTTGGCGCCGTCCGCCAAGTCCGCCGGCGGTTTGAGAATAACCGGTTCGCCGGTCTTGAGTCCCGCCAGCACTTCTATCTGATCGCCAAACGTCCGGCCCAACCGCACGGGCACCGCCACGGCACGGTGGTCGCGGACCGTGTAGGCGATCTTCTCGTTGCCCCGGTCGCGCACCGCCGTCGCCGGTACCGCCGTGACGGACGGGCGTTCGTCCGGCGCGACCTCGCGCGACAGGAAGGCGACCTTGGCGCTCATCTCGGGCAGGATACGCGGGTCCTGGTCTAAAAAGGCCACTTTGACCATGACCGATGCCTTGCTACGGTCGGCCGTCGGCACGATGGTTTGCACTTGGCCGCGCAGGCGCACGTCGGGCAGGGCGTCGAGCTGGATTTCGCAGGGCTGGCCGCTCCGGACCTGGCCGATGTTGGTTTCCGACACGTCAGCCTCGACTTGATAGGAACCCATATCCGCGATCGTGACGACCGAGGCGCGGGCATTGGCCGCCGCGCCCAGCGGGGTGACGATATCGCCGATGTCGGCGTTCTTGGTCAGCACCACCGCATCGAAGGGGGCGCGGATTTCGGTATAACCCAACTGCACCTCGGCCTCGGCCAGGGCCGCCTCGCTGGCGCGCAGCGAGGCTTGGGCGACGGCCACCGCCGCTTGCGCCCGCCTGCGACGATTCTCGGCGGCGTCGTAATCGGAGGGTGAAGCGAATTTGCGCGCCCGCATTTCCTGAGCGCGTTCGAAGGATTGGGTGGCGTCGCGCAATTCCGTCTCGACCTGCGCCAACGTGGCGCGGGCGACCGCGATATTGGCTTGTGCCCGGTTGCGGGCAGCCAGGACATCCTCGTTCTCCAGCCGGGCGACCACCTGACCTTCCTTGACCCGCTGGCCTTCCGCGACGCCCAGATAGACCAGCCGGCTGGTGATCTTCGAGCCGAGCGCGGCCTTGCGCTGGGCCACCACGTAGCCACTGGCGTTGAGCAGAGCCAGGGTCTGGGCGGGATACAGAGTGGCGGCGTTGATCAGTCGGACCGGGATAGCCGGGGTCAATGCGCCGGTTCGATACAGCCAGCCGCCGCCGAGCATTGCGGCGACCAGCAGAAGGACGAGGATCACCCGACTCTTGCGGGCGCCGCGCCGGCCCAGTTGGGTCTTGTCGAGGTGGAGTCGGGCGAGATCGTCGTCGGTCATGAACTGGATGGCAGCGGGCGCAGGTAGTTGACCGCGTAGTGTGCTACAGGTCATGCTGATCGGTCAGCATATTATGTTAATATATTGAAAATAATAATATTTTTAACAGGATGCCCGCGAGGCGTTACCGGTGACGCACGACCTCATGTTAGGCGTGCGCCGCGCCGGTCGCGCCCAAGGTTTCCGCCAGCCGGCGGGCGCCCGCATAGTCGGGCTTGCCAGAACCCAGCAGCGGGATTTCGCGCACGATCAACACTCGTCGGGGAATGTAGAGCTCTCCCCATCCTTCGTGGTGGGCTACCGCGATCAATTGGCTACGGTCGGCGTCCCAGCGGGTGGTTAACAGCACGATAGTCTCGCCTTTGACCGGGTCCGGCAGATTGAGCGCGGCGTGTTGATCTTCCGGCCAGCAGTCGGCGACGAGGTCAAGACTAACGGACAAAGGACTATCGGACAAAACCCGAACCGAGGAAGATGGAGGCAAGCGGCCAATTGCACCTACCCCGGAAACCGTTTGGCGGATCGATCCCTTCACTCGGTTTGAAAAGCCCACGGGTTGAGCGTTCCAACGCCCGTGGGTTCAAAATCCGCGACATTCCGGGTCACCACCGTCAGGCCGTGCGTCAGCGCTGTGGCGGCGATCAGAGCATCCCGCTCCGAGCGTGGATCTGGGACATGCAGCTTGGCGCAACGGCGGGCGACGGTGGTATCGACGGCGAGAATCCGCCCGGAGAACGCAGGTAACACCTGCCCGTCGAGCCATGCGCGCAAAATTGCCCCTTGCACCGGATCGCGGCGCTCGATCAGCAGCACGCCCATCTCCAGTTCCAGAATGGTGATGACCGACAGGAACAGGCTGGCTGCCGGCACGCTCTCGGCCCAAGCTGTGACGCGAGGATCAGCCTTGCCGGCTTTCGCTCGCCGCAATTCGGAAACGACGTTGGTATCGAGCAGGTAGCTCACGTCAAATCCGCAGGTCGAAACAGGGGGCCGCGCAAGCAGGGCGGTTCAAACTCGATTTCGACGCCATCCGGCATCGCCAGCAGATCGACTATGCTCGCCTGAGCGCCGGTAAGCCGCCGATAGTCCTCAACGCTCAACAGCACATGGGCCGGCCGGCCCCGATCCGTGATGAATACCGGACCGTTCCGAGCGGCCTTCTTCGCCCGCGTCACATCCCGATTGAACTCTCGGCTGGAAAAGGTCGTTACTGTCATGGCACGTTACTACCTATACCCTCGATAAAGGTAGTTACGTTACTACATCAAAAACTCTTCCACAAGAGTAGGACCGGCTCGCGTTGCCAGACTACGCCGACGCCAAATCTTCCGCCAGCCGGCGGGCGCCCGCATAGTCGGGCTTGCCGGAACCCAGCAGCGGGATTTCGCGCACGATCAACACTCGTCGGGGAATGTAGAGTTCTCCCCATCCTTCGTGGTGGGCCACCGCGACCAGATCCTGACGGTCGGCGCCCCGGTGGGTGGTCAGTAGCACGATATTCTCACCCTTGATCGGGTCTGGCAGGCTGAGCGCCGCGTGCTGATCCTCCGGCCAGCAATCGGCGGCGAGTTGCTCGACCGTGGCCAGCGAGATCATTTCGCCGCCCAGCTTGGCGAAGCGCTTGACCCGACCGAGGATGGTGACGAAGCCGTCACCGTCGATGCGCACGATATCGCCGGTGTCGTGCCAGCCCGGTCCGCGCTCGGTGTGCGGCGGAATCACGCGGTCCGGCTGGTCGGGCAGCAGATAGCCGGCCATGATGTTCGCTCCCCGCACGCACAGCAAGCCACCGTCGGCGATGCCCTCCACCGGTTCCAGATAATACTCCAGCCCCGGCAGCAGCTTGCCGACCGTGCCGCTACGGTGGTGGCGGCGACTGTTGGTGGCCAGCACCGGGCTGGCCTCGGTCAGGCCGTAGCCCTCGCTGACGCGGATCCCAAATTTCTCCAGCCACAAGCGGCGGGTTTCCTCGCGCAGCGCCTCGGCCCCCATCACCACCAGCCGCACGCTGAAGAAATCGTAGGGGTTAGCGTGGCGGCCGTAGCCCATCAGGAAGGTGTTGGTGCCGAACAGCACCGTGGCGCGGCGCTCGTAGCTCAGCTCTGGAATGACGTGATAATGCAGCGGAGAGGGGTAGAGCAGCACCCGGGTTCCAAGTAGCAGCGGCGTCAGCGTGGCGGTGGTCAGACCGAACGCATGAAAGATCGGTAGGGCGTTCAAGATCACGTCTTTGGGCATGATGTCCAGCACGGCCCGGGCCTGGGCGACGTTGGCCAGCAGATTGCGGTGAGTGAGCACCACACCCCTGGGTTCCCGCTCGGAACCCGAGGTGAACAGAATCACCGCTGGGTCGTCGCCGCGCACCGGCCCGGCCAGCCGCCGGAAGCTGCGCGCCGGCAGCAGCGCCCGCGCCAGTCCGCGCAGCCGAACCGGCAACGTCGCTCGTGGCCGAAAATCTTCCAGGAACAGCACTCGAACCTGCTCGCCCAAAGCGGTGACTTGCGCGTCCAGATTGGCGGCGGCGACAAAAACCCGCGAGGTGAGCACCGTCCGGGCTTGGGCGGTATGACAGGCGCTAAGCAGTTCGTGACTGCCGGCGGTGAAGTTGAGCACCACCGGCAGCCATCCTCGCAGGTGCAGCGCCAGCAGACTGATCACTGCCGCCGTCGTGTTCGGCAGGAGCAGACCGACCCTCATCCCCAGCCGCTCTTCCGCTGGAAGAGGGGGGTGAGCGCACGCCGTTTCCAGCAATTCGGCGAGGATGAAGGCGCGCGCGAACAGCGCCCGCCAGTCGAGCCGCTGTTCCTGAGCGTCTTCCAGAATCACTCGGTTGCCGCCATGGCGCTCCCACGCTTCCAACAGGGCCAACGGCAATGGCTGGTCGATTTTCATCCCGGCGTAGGCCAGTTCGACCATGAGTTCGTCCAGTTGCCGGCCGAGTTGCTGGCGGCGGACGCGGGCGCTGCCGCCGCCGGTCGCCGTCAGCCGGCGCGGTGGCAGCATGGTCAGGCGGATGCGCGGCACCAGCCGGCGTCGCACGATGCCGCCCAAGCGCGATAGCAGGCTGTATTGCGCGCCCTCGATATATACCGGCAGCAACGCGGCGTCGGCCTTGTCGGCGGCCAGCGCCGGACCTTCGTAGATTTTCATCAACGCCCCGGTCACGCTGATCCGTCCTTCTGGAAATACCGTCACCCGCTCGCCGGCCTTGAGGTGTTGGATCAAGGTCTTCAGATAGTGCGAATTGGTCGGGTCGATGCTGATGTGGCGAGTGACGGCGATGAACGGCTTGACCCACCAGTGCCGGGCCATGTGGGTGTTGATCACGAAGATCGGCACGTCCGGCAGGAACGCCGCCAGCAGCGCCCCGTCCAGATAGGAGACGTGATTGGCGACGATCAACAGCCGGGGTTCGTCGTGCGGGTAGTGCTCCCAGCCGCAGAGTTCCACCCGGAACAGCCGCCGGAACAGGCCACGGGCCAGCCGTTGCAGCACATGACGCATGGTTCAGTGCAATCCGTGTTCGCGGGTGGCGGCGAAACGCACCTCGGGCCAGCGTTCCTGGGTCAGTTGCAGGTTGACCCGGCTGGGCGCGATGTAGACCAGTTCGCCGTGATGGTCGAGCGCCAGGTTGTCGCGCAGCTTGTGCTTGAATTCCTCGAAGCGCTTGGCGTCGGCGCAGCTTACCCAGCGGGCGGTGTTGACGTTGACATTTTCGAAGCCGCACTCCACCCCGTATTCGCCGCGCAGCCGGAACGCGGCCACATCGAATTGCAGGATTCCGACCGCGCCCAGAATCAGGTCGTTGCTGTTGAGCGGGCGAAAGAGTTGGGTCGCCCCTTCCTCGCAGAGTTGCTCCAGACCTTTTTGCAATGCCTTCATCTTCAGCGGATCGCGCAAGCGGGCGCGGCGGAACAGTTCCGGGGCGAAATCGGGAACGCCGGTGAAGCGCAGTTCCTCGCCTTGAGTAAACGTGTCGCCGATGCGGATGGTGCCGTGATTGTGCAGGCCGATGATATCGCCGGGATAGGCGGCTTCGGCGTGCTCGCGCTCGGCGGCCATGAAGGTCAGGGCATCGGCGATTTTGATCTCGCGGCCCAAGCGGACGTGACGCGCCTTCATACCGGGCTGGTAGCTGCCAGAACAGACGCGCAGGAAAGCGATGCGGTCGCGGTGTTGCGGGTCCATGTTCGCCTGAATCTTGAACACGAAGCCGGTGAATGACTCTTCCTCGGGCGCAACTTCGCGGGTGGCAGCGATGCACGGCCTCGGCGGCGGGGCGTTTTCGACGAAGCCGTCCAGCATTTCCTGCACGCCGAAGTTGGTCAGCGCCGAGCCGAAAAACACCGGGGTCAAGCGTCCGGCCAAGTATTCCTCCAAGTCGAAGGCATGGCTGGCGCCGCGCACCAGTTCGATTTCGTCGCGCAGGGCGCGTGCCCGGTCCTCGCTCAGCGCCGCGTCCACCTCCGAGCTGTGCAGGCCATGGAGGATGCGGCCGGTGTTGATGCGGCCGTCGCGGGAGGGATCGTAGAGGTGAATGAAATCCTGGTCGAGGTGGTAGACGCCCTTCAACTCCCGGCCCATGCCGATGGGCCAAGTGATGGGCGCGCAGCGAATTTTGAGGATGTCCTCGACTTCATCCAGCAGCTCAATGGGTTCGCGGCCGTCCCGATCCAGCTTGTTGATGAAGGTGAAAATCGGGGTGTCGCGCAACCGGCAGACCTCCATCAGCTTGATGGTGCGCTCCTCGACGCCGCGGGCGCAGTCGATCACCATCAGCGCCGAATCCACGGCGGTCAGGGTGCGGTAGGTGTCCTCGGAAAAGTCCTCGTGGCCGGGGGTGTCGAGCAGGTTGATGATGTAGTCGCGGTAGGGAAACTGCATCACCGAGGAGGTGACCGAGATGCCGCGCTGCTGCTCCAGCGCCATCCAATCGCTGGTGACGTGGCGGGTGGCCTTGCGGCCCTTGACCGTGCCGGCCAACTGGATCGCCCCGCCGAACAGCAGCAGCTTTTCGGTCAGGGTGGTCTTGCCGGCGTCGGGGTGGGAGATGATGGCGAAGGTGCGTCGCCGGTTGAGTTCGTCGAGGAAGGTGGTCATTACAGGTCGGGTGGGTGATCGAGGTTGGGGTGTCGTGCGATTTTAGCCGAATCGCGCATCCGCGAGGTCTTCGACCTCAAACCGCATGGGCTTCAGGTTTTCAGATTATACGCATCGTATACTTCCGCCCGGATCGGGCGCCGGCAAACGGCTGGTGGTCCGGCGGGGCGCGCCACGCGTCCGGGGACGTTCGCCTGTTTCGCGAACGCATCGCTCATCACCCTCTCCCTGAACCTTCATCATGCTGGAAAAACTCTTCGCGCTGAAAGCGTGCGGTACGACCGCGCGCACCGAAATCCTGGCCGGTTGCACCACGTTTTTGACCATGTCGGCCATTCTGTTCGTCAATCCCGACATTCTTAGCCAAGCCGGCATGGACCGCGACGCCGTATTCGTCGCCACTTGTCTGGCCAGCGCCATCGGTTCCTTGCTGATGGGCTTGCTGGCCAATTATCCGATCGGCCAGGCGCCGGGTATGGGCATCAACGCCGTGTTCACCTTCGGACTGGTCAAGGGTATGGGCCTACCGTGGGAAACCGCGCTGGGGGCGGTGTTCCTGTCCGGCCTGCTGTTCGTGCTGGTCAGCCTGCTGCGGGTCCGCGAATGGTTCGTCAACGCCATTCCGGCCAGCCTCAAACACGCCATCACCGCCGGCGTCGGTCTGTTCCTCGCCCTGCTGGCCCTGCACGCCGCCGGCATTGTGGCGGCCAGCCCGGATACCCTGGTCACTCTCGGTAACGTCAAAGCGCCGCCGGCCCTGCTGGCGATGGGTGGTTTCCTGCTGATGGTGGCGCTGGACCAGCGCAACATACCCGGCGCGATTCTAATCGGCATTCTGGCCGTCACGGCGCTGTCGGTGACGCTGGGGTTGAGTCCGTTCACCGGGGTGTTCTCGGTTCCCCCCTCGCTGATGCCGACCCTGTTCGAGGCCGATATCCGCGCTGCCCTGGACCCGGCGGTGCTGGGCGTAGTCCTGAGTTTCTTCCTGATGAGCCTGTTCGAGACCTCGGGCACGCTGATCGCGATTGCCCAGCGCGGCGGTTTTCTCGACTCTCAGGGTCGGTTGCCCCGGTTGGAGCGCGCCTTGTTGGCGGACAGCACCGCGATCAGCGCCGGCGCCCTGCTGGGCACCTCCAGCACCACCAGCTATCTGGAAAGCACGGCTGGCATCAGCGCGGGCGGTCGGACTGGCCTGACCGCCGTGGTGATCGCCCTGCTGTTTCTGGCCAGCCTGGTGCTGGCGCCGCTGGCGGGGATGGTGCCGGCCTACGCCACCGCGCCGGCGCTGTTGTACGTCGCCATCCTGATGTTGCGCAGCCTGACCGAGCTCGACTGGAACGATCTAACCGAGAGCGCCCCGGCGGTGTGCTGCGTGACCGTCATGGCGTTTACCTTCTCGATTGCCGACGGTATTGCCTTTGGAGTGATCAGTCACGTGCTGTTTAAGCTGCTGGCTGGCCAGCGCGACCGGATTGGTTTGCCGATGGCCGTGGTGGCCGGGCTGTTCCTGGCGCGGTATCTGTGGCTGTAGGGATCGAGCTTTCACCAGCCCGACAGGCCGGACGGCGTCACCCGACGCAGGAAACCCGGAAACCACGCCTCGCGCGGGACCAACCGCTGAGTCACGCCCCGATAGGTATCGCGGTCCAGCACCAGTTCGGCGAAAGGCCTGGGCGAGGGACACAGGAAAAATAGCCCGACGACCGCCAGATAGAGCGCCGCCGTGCCGATCGGCTGGCTCAGGCTGCCGAAGCTGAAAGCGGTGCCGAAGGAGCTCTTCAGCAGCTTCTTACCGAACAGATCGACGCTGTAGAACTCGTCCAGCAGCAGATGGACGATGAAGCCCAGCGTAACGAAAGTTCCACACAGCCAGGCATGGGTCGCGGAGGCGTTGAAGACGTGAAAGGCGATGGCGGTAGTCGCCAGCCCGAGACCGATCCCCATCGGAACGGTATGGATCAAGCCGCGATGGACGGTAAAGTGGTCGAGCAGGCTGAATAGACCATACCGGATGAATAGAAAACAGCCCAGCCACAGAATGACCAGTTCCACCAGCGAATAACGGCTGCCGAAGGTGAACACCACCAGGAATCCGGCCACCACCGCCAGCATCGCGAAGGCGATGCGGACCGGGATCGAGGTGGGCAAATCAATATCCGGCAGCAGACCGCCGATGACCCCCAGCACGAAATAGCCAATCACGGCCTGATGGGGCGCCGCGCCGGTCATCACCAGCACGGTGGCGGTCAAACCGCTGACCACCGCCGCCCCCATCAGGTGGGTGTTGAAATTCGCCATTCTCAACCCTTGCAGCAGCAGGTTCCGCAAGTCGATGATCGCGGCATTGGCCCGCGAGATGTACGACGCCATGATCAGCGAATGATTGGCAATGGGTCCGAAACCGGTGCCGTTGAGGATCATCGGGCTCCAAATGAAAGCCTGGGTGTTTTCCAGTTCGCGGATGATCTGCTTGACCGACACCACCGCGTTCTTATTGGCGAGCACGTCGCCAAAATCCACCTCCAACGCCTTCAGGGTATGCAACAGCGCCCAGGTGTAGCCACGCGCTTCGAAGAACACGTCGTCGATCTTGAGCCAGGGCGTCTTGACCTGGGTCTGGGCCGGGGTCGGTGTGGATTGGCGGGCGTTGGGATCGCCAGCCAGATCCAGGTTGAAGCGGGTCTGGCCCACGCCGGCCGCCAGCCGTTGCGCCAGACTGCCCAGCCGCTTTTCGATCACTTGCAGGCAGGCGCTGAGATTGTCGGCGCGGGTGAAGAACTGGCCGTCCAACGCCTTGTCGTCGGCCAGTCGGTTCAGATAGCGGTAGAGCGCCTCGATCCCCTTGCGGTATTCCGATTCGGAGGACGGCAGAATCCAGGATTCGGAATCGTAGTTGAACTGTGGTTCGGCGACCTGCAAATCCTTGTCCTCGATGGATTGGGTCTGGGAGCGGCTGAATTCGTTGCGCAGGGAGCGCGCCAGATCGCGCAGTTCGGTCAGCACCCCAAATTCCCAGTTGGGGATGTTATCGAGGTAGACGCCGGGCGGCGTAATGTCGTTGCTGAGGTAGCCGCCGGGCTTGTCCAACAGGGTTTCGGCGATGCGGATGGCGGCGGCGGTGGTCACGTAGCCGGGCACCAGTTTCTTCTGCTCGCTGTTGGCCATCTCCAGCGCGACCTCGCGCACGTCGAACTCGCCAGGCGAGCGCGACCAGATAAACCCGAGCACGATGAAGACGATAACGTAGGTGACCAGAAACAGACCGAGGGTCCACCACAACCCCTTTTCCTTCCAAGTGCGTGGGTGGTAGAGGGTGGCGACCTTAGCGACTTTTTCGCCCAGTTTGGGCTTGTGGGTGGCGGATACGGATTCTTGAGCGTCCATTGAGGTTCCTTTATCTTTGGTGGGTTTCCGAGTTCACAACTGCTGAATACGCGTCAGTTGTTCTTCCAGCTTGGTGACGGCAATTTGGAGTTCCATGACGCGGGCGCGTTCCTTTTCGACTACCTCGGCCGGAGCGCGGCCGATGAAATTGGCGTTGCCGAGTTTGGCCTCGCTACGTTCCGCTTCTTGGCGCAGCTTGGCGATTTCCCGGGTTAGACGGGCGCTTTCCGCCGTCTTGTCGATCAGGCCGGACATGGGGATCAGAATCTTCATGCCGCCAACCAGAGCGGTGGCTGCTTCTGGCGCCGATTCTTCCTCTCCCAGCCAGGCGATGGATTCCAGCCGGCCCAGGGTGGTCAGCGCCCGGCGATGTCGCTCCAGCCGCTCCCGGTCGTCGTCCGAACCATGCTGCAACAACACCGGCAGTGGCTTGCCGGGGGCGATGTTCATTTCGGCGCGGATGCGGCGCACCCCCAGCAGGAATTGCTGGAGCCATTCGATATCGGCCACCGCACTGTTGTCCACCAGCGTTTTGTCAATCTCCGGATAGGGTTGCCGCATGATGGAAATCCCCCCGCCTTCGGCCCCCGCCTTTGCTAAAGGGGGGCTGGGGGGGATTTTCCCGGCCAGCGGTGCGATCCGCTGCCAGATCTCCTCGGTGATGAACGGCATCAGCGGGTGCAGCAACCGCAGCAGGGTTTCCAGCACCTGAACCAGCGTCCGCCGGGTACCGCGCTGGGCCGCTGCGGAACTGGCGGGATCGGTCAGCACCGGCTTGGACAGTTCCAGATACCAGTCGCAGAACTCGTTCCAGGTGAACTCGTAAATCGCCTGGGCCATTTGATCGAAACGGTAGCCTTGGGCCGCCGCGTTGGCCTCGGCGATGGTTTGTTGCAGGCGGGACAGAATCCAGCGGTCGGCCTGGCTGAACTCGATCTCGCCACCCCGCAAACCGGTATCCTGGCCCTCGGTGTTCATCAGCACGTAACGGGCGGCGTTCCACAGCTTGTTGCAGAAATTGCGGTAACCCTCGACCCGGCCCATGTCGAATACGATGTCGCGCCCCGTCGTCGCCAGCGCGGCAAAGGTGAAACGCAGCGCATCGGTGCCGTGGGCGCGAATGCCATCTGGAAACTGTTTGCGGGTGGCTTTTTCAATCCCCGGCGCCATTTGTGGCTGCATCAGGCCGGTGGTGCGCTTGGCGACCAGTTCGCCCAGATCCACGCCGTCGATGAGATCCAGCGGATCGAGCACGTTGCCTTTGGATTTCGACATCTTCTGGCCGTCCTGATCCCGCACCAAACCGTGGATGTACACCTCGCGGAACGGTACGTCGCCCATGAACTTCAGGCCCATCATGATCATCCGGGCTACCCAGAAGAAGATGATGTCGAAGCCGGTCACCAGCACGCTGGTCGGATAGAAGGTCTTGAGCGCCTCGGTGTTGTCTGGCCAGCCGAGCGTCGAGAACGGCCACAGCGCCGAGGAAAACCAGGTGTCCAGCACGTCGGGATCCTGGGTCAGCGCCACGTTGGGGCCGAGCCGGTGTTTCTCCCGCACGTCCGCCTCATCGCGACCGACGTAGACCTTGCCTCGCGCGTCGTACCAGGCCGGAATCCGGTGGCCCCACCAGATTTGCCGGCTGATGCACCAGTCCTCGATGCGGGTCAGCCAGTCGAAATAGGTCTTTTCCCAGTTTTCCGGGATGAACTTGATCTTGCCGGTCTTGACGGCGGCGATGGCGGGTCCGGCCAGCGGCCCGGTTTTGACGTACCACTGGTCGGTCAGGAACGGTTCGACGATGGCATGGCTGCGGTCGCCACGCGGGACCATCAGCTTGTGGGGCTTGATCTCCTCCATGAGTCCGAGTTCTTCCAGATCGGCGACGACGCGCTTGCGGGCCTCGAAACGATCCAGGCCGCGATAGGCGTCGGGTCCATTGTCGTTAATCTTGGCGTCGGGGGTGAAGATGTTCACCAACGGCAGGTTATGGCGCTGGCCGACCGCGTAGTCGTTGAAGTCGTGGGCCGGGGTGATCTTGACGCAGCCGGTGCCGAAGCTGGGGTCCACGTACTCATCGGCGATGATGGGGATATTGCGGCCGGTCAGGGGTAGCGCCACATGCAGGCCGATCAGGCGCTGGTAGCGCTCGTCGTCGGGATGGACCGCCACGGCGGTATCGCCCAGCATGGTCTCCGGGCGGGTGGTGGCGACGACCAAATCGCCGCCGCCCTCGGCCAGCGGATAGCGGATGTGCCAGAGGAAGCCGTTTTCCTCGGCGCTGACCACTTCCAGATCGGACACGGCGGTGTGCAGCACCGGGTCCCAGTTGACCAGCCGCTGGCCGCGATAGATCAGCCCTCCTCGTACAGGCGAACGAACACCTCCCGCACCGCCGCCGACAGGCCCTCGTCCATGGTAAAGCGTTCCCGCGCCCAGTCCACCGACGCGCCCATCCGCCGCAACTGGCGGGTGATGGTGCCGCCGGATTCCGCCTTCCACGCCCACACCCGTTCGATGAACGCCTCGCGCCCCAGATCGTGGCGGGTCTTGCCTTCGCCGGCTAGTTGCCGTTCCACCACCATCTGAGTGGCGATGCCGGCGTGATCGGTGCCCGGCTGCCACAGAGTGTTATGGCCCTTCATCCGGTGATAGCGGGTCAGCGCGTCCATGATGGTGTCCTGGAAGGCGTGGCCCATGTGCAGGGTGCCGGTGACGTTCGGCGGCGGGATCATGATGCAGTACGGCTCGCCCTGGCCGCTGGGAGCGAAATAGCCCCGCTCCTCCCAAAAGGCGTACCAGCGTTGTTCGATGGCGTGCGGTTCGTAAGTCTTGTCCATGGTGGTCGTCGAATCATGATGGGGGCGGCGGACGCGGCATCGGGCGATGCGGAAACTTGCATGAGGTGGGAAGTATAACCCAGCTTGCCAGCACGGGGAGATGAGGCTCCACCAGCCATAAAAAACCCGCCTTGCGGCGGGTTTCCGGATGGTTCAGGCAGGATGCCTGGAGGGATCGGGAACAGCCTTACTTGCTTTTGGAAGATTTGGCCGGTTTGACCGACACCGACCGCACGACGACAGCCAATGCCTGCACGTAATTAGCCTTCACCTGGTCGCCGACCTTGAGCGTGCTGATATCGACGTCTTTCGGCACTTTCAGTGTGACCGCGCCTTGCGCGCCCTGGAGCGTGACCTTGCGGGCCTTCTGGTTAATCGCGACGACGTTGGCAACGATCTCGATATCCTCGCGCACCACACCCGCCGGCTTCTGACCCAGTTCGGCGCGCTCGACGCTGAGGGTGTCCTTCCGCGTGGCGATGTCGCCCGTCGTGTTCTTTTCGAGATTCACGGCCAACGCCTCGTAGTACGTCAACTCCACTCGGTCGCCGACTTTAACCTGTGGCAGGTTGCGGACTTCCTCGCTGACCGTGATGGTGTGGAGCCTGTCGCCCTTGCCCTTGAGAACGACTTGCCGGTTTTCGAGATCCACCGCCTGCACTATCGCCGTGGCGGTCACCTCGTTACGGGTTTCCAGACGAGGGGCCGGTTGCTGGATCGCGGTGGGAGTTTTTTCCCGCGTCGGCGGTTTGTCCCAGGAGGTCGCACAACCCGTCGCCAGCAACGGGCCTAGTACGCTCAGAGCGATCAAAATACGGTTTTTCACTGTTTTCTCCTTGGTTAAAGGGTGAAGATGGCATCATTATTTTTCACGTTCCAGCGCGAACTTGCACGGTGATGGCGTAGCGCTCGGTCACCGAGGCGTCGCCTTCCCAGAACCGCCAGTATTTGAGCTTGAGCGCGACCTCGCCGGGCTGGCGGGCGGTGAAAATGAAGGTGCGCTGGCCACGCGCGCCGATGAATCCCTCCGTCGGCGCGGCGTAGTCGGTACTGTCCAGCGCCAACCGCCGGCGGTCCGTCTCATCGATGGCCCAAGTGTAACCGGTAGCGGGATTTTCTGGCAACCTCACTGCGAGGCGTTCGCCCACCCGGACCTCGGCGCTGCGGTTGTGATCGGCGCGGGTGAGGATCAGCATTCCATTTTCGCGGATGCCGGCGGGGGTGACGGTCGGTGGATCGCTCTTGGCGGCGCAACCGGCCGCGAGCAGCGCGGCCAGCGCCAGTGGAACCAGACGGGCGAAGGGTGAAGGCATTTTACGAATGGCGGGCATCGGGGTGTACCGGGTGGGCGAAAAGAATGGTATTGAATCGTCGATGGGTGAATGGCGCGAAATGACTTTGAACCATAGCAGTCTCCCACGATTTTGAAATGTCGCGCGGTCTCAGGCAACCGCCGCCAGTTTTACCAGTATGAACGCCGCTGTCGCCACGGCCATCCCGACGAACCGCACTTGTTCGCTTTTCACGATTGGCCTGATGATCGCCTTCGGACGGGTGTTCGACCCAGCACAGGCTCACGCCATTGCTTCCGGGATGGCGTTGGCGCTTCTGGCCGGCCCCAGCGGCGGCCTTTTCTCACGTGTGGAACCAAAACCGTCATGATATCGAGCAATCCAGTTCCTTTTACTCACGATCAGCCCCCCTGTGCCGGCATTCTGCTCGCCAATCTTGGCACGCCCGATGCCCCGACGCCCGCTGCGGTGCGCCGCTATTTGGCCGAATTTCTCTGGGATCCGCGGGTGGTGGAACTGCCTCGCGCGCTGTGGTGGCTGATCCTGCACGGCGTCATCCTGCGGGTTCGGCCGGCCCGCTCGGCGCGCAAGTATCAGCTCATCTGGACCCCGGACGGTTCGCCGCTGCTGGCGATCAGCCAACGGCAGGCGGCGGCGGTCGCGGCGGCGCTGGCGGAACGCTATCCCGGTCCGATCCGGGTGGCGGTCGGGATGCGTTACGGCAACCCATCCATCGCCGCCGCGCTGGCGGAATTGCGGGCCGCCGGCATCCAGCGCCTGCTGGTGCTGCCGCTGTATCCGCAATACTCCGCCGCCACGGTCGCTTCGACTTTCGACGCGGTTGCCGCCGAACTGCAAACCTGGCGCTGGCTGCCGGAACTGCGTTTCATCACCCATTACCACGACGATCCCGGTTATCTGGATGCCCTGGCCGCCAGCATTCGCGCCGCCCGCGCCGAACAACCCGGCGAACGCCTGTTGTTCTCCTTCCACGGCCTGCCCCAGCGCAACCTGCTGGCCGGCGACCCTTATCACTGCGAATGTCACAAGACCGCCCGGCTGGTGGCCGAACGGCTGGGATTTCAGCCGGACCAGTGGGCGGTGGCGTTCCAATCCCGCTTCGGCCGCGCTGCATGGCTGCAACCCTACGCCAGCGTCCTGCTGGCCGACTGGGCGAAAGCCGGGGTCAAGAGCGTCGATGTGGTCTGCCCCGGCTTCTCGGCGGACTGCCTGGAGACGCTGGAGGAAATCGCCCTGGAAAACCGTCAGGTATTCCTGAACGCCGGCGGGGAGCGCTACCGCTATCTCCCGGCTCTGAACGACGAACCGGCCCACATCGCGGCCCTGGCCGAACTGATCGGTCGCCACGCCGCCGGTTGGTCGGAATTCACCGCCGGCTACGAGGCCGACACTCTCGCCACCGAACGCGCCGCCACCCGCGATCGCGCGCTGGCCTTGGGCGCGACGGCTTAAATCCGGTAAACGGGACAGTTCGAGTCCTCTTTGTCCGAGCGCCTTCTATACTCACTGGAAATGACGGTCGCCCCCGCGCGGCCCCGAATCCGATCCGGTGGGAATTCCATGATCCATGGTGTGTTGCTCGACCTGGAAGGCGTGTTGTACGTTGGCGGCTACCCCCTGCCCGGCGCCCGCGAGGCTTTGCTCAGCCTGCGCGCGGCTGGCATTCCGATGCGCTTTGTGACCAACACCACCCGCCTGACCCGCGCCACTCTGGTTAACCGACTGGCGTGCATGGGCCTGGAGGTGCCGCTCCAACATCTGTTCACGCCGGTGGTCGCGGCTCGCCACTACCTGATCACCCGCAAGCTGACGCCGCACCTCCTGGTCCATCCCGACATCCAGAGCGAGTTCGCCGATCTGATGGGTCCTGCCCCCGGCGCGGTGCTGCTGGGCGACGCCGGCCCGGCGTTCAACTACGAAGCGCTCAATCAGTGTTTCCGGCTGCTGCTGGACGGTTTGCCGCTGCTGGCGATGGGCTCCAACCGTTATTACCGCAACGGCAGCGGCTGGAATCTGGACATTGGCCCGTTTATGACGGCGCTGGAATACGCCGCCGAACTGGAAGCGCTAGTGCTCGGCAAACCGTCGGCCGACTTTTTTCAGGCTGCGGTCAACAGCCTGGATTTGCCACCGCACGATGTGGTGATGGTCGGCGACGACGCTGAAATGGACGTGTGCGGCGCGCTGGCGGCGGGCTTGCACGGCGTACTGGTGCGCACCGGCAAATACCGCCCCGGCGAAGAGACCAAGGTCGAGCCGCACGGCGGCCGGGTGCTCGACGATCTGGACGCGGTCGTGGATTACATCCTCTGAAACGCGGGGCGGGCGCGGCGCGGTGTCGGGTCCGAGCCGATTGCGGGTAGAATCGGCAGTAATAAAATCCAGCCCGGAGCCACCGCTCTCGCCTCGAATTGGAGTCCCCATGCGCGTTCTCTTTCCCGACATCAAGCCCTATGCCAGCCAGCGCCTGGCCGTGGATGACCCGCACACCCTGTACGTCGAGGAGTGTGGCACCCCGGGGGGCCTTCCGGTCCTGTTCCTGCACGGCGGCCCCGGCGCCGGTTGCGAGCCGCTGCACCGGCGGTTCTTCGATCCCCAGCGCTACCGCATCGTGCTGTTCGACCAACGGGGTTGCGGCCAGTCCAGCCCGCACGCCGAACTGCGCGACAACACCACCTGGCATCTGGTGGCGGACATCGAAAAACTACGCGAACACCTGAACATCGACCGCTGGGTGGTGTTCGGCGGCTCCTGGGGGTCGACCCTGGCGCTGGCCTACGCCGAAACGCATCCGGAACGAGTGCTCGGCTTGATCCTGCGCGGCATTTTCCTGTGTCGGGATCCGGATATTCACTGGTTCTACCAGGATGGCGCCAACCGCCTGTTCCCCGATCTGTGGGAACACTTCCTGGCGCCGATTCCGGCGGCGGAGCGCACCGATTTGCTCCATGCCTATTACCGGCGGTTGACCGGCGGCAACGAGTTGGAGCGGCTGCGGGCGGCCAAGGCCTGGTCGATGTGGGAAGGCGCCACGTTGACGCTGGAAAGCAATCCGGCCCTGGTCGAACAGTTCGGCGAGGCCCGGCGGGCGCTGAGCCTGGCTCGCGTCGAGTGCCATTACTTTGTCAATCATTGCTTCATGGAACCGGATCAACTGCTGCGCGACGCCGATCGGCTGCGCCGCATTCCCGGCGTCATCGTCCACGGCCGTTACGACGTGGTCTGCCCGCTGGATAACGCCTGGGCCTTGCACCGGGCGTGGCCGGAGGCGGAATTGCGGATTATCACGCCCGCCGGCCACGCCGCCAGCGAACCGGGCATCGTAGACGCGCTGGTCACCGCCACCCAGGACTTCGCGGATCGGCTGGCATGATCGGCTTGCTGCAACGGGTCGCGGATGCGCGGGTCGAGGTCGGTGGCGAAATCGTCGGCGAAATCGGGCCGGGCCTGCTGGTGCTGGTCGGAGTCGAACGCCGCGATGGCGAGCGCGAGGCCGACCGGCTGTTGGACCGGCTGCTGGGCTACCGGGTGTTCGCCGATCCCGAGGGCAAGATGAATCGGAGCGTCCGCGACATCGATGGCGGGTTGCTGCTGGTTCCGCAGTTCACCCTGGCGGCGGACACCCACAAGGGTATGCGGCCCAGCTTCACTCCGGCGGCGGCGCCCGCCGACGGCGAACGCCTGTTCGACTACCTGGTCGAGCAGGCTCGCCAACGATACGCGCCGGTCGCGACCGGCCGGTTCGGCGCCCACATGCGCGTGAGTCTGATCAACGACGGCCCAGTGACCTTCTGGCTGCGCGTAGCGCCGGATTCCAGCGATTAATGGCTTATCGCCCCCGGGGACTCCTGTCTCTCTCGATCTGCCCGCGCCGGGCGCACCCCCGCCAGCGCGGTGCGCAGTTCCGCGCGGTCGACCGGTTTGGCGATGTAGCCGTCCATGCCTGCCGCCAGACACCGTTCGCGGTCGCCCTGCATGGCGTTGGCGGTCATGGCGATGATGGTGGGCCGCGCCGCGCCAACCCAGCGCGCCCGGATGCGCCGGGTGGCTTCCAGGCCATCCAGTTCCGGCATCTGCATGTCCATCAGAATCACATCGTAGGGTTGCCGGGCCAGCGCTTCCAGTACCTCGAAGCCGTTGTTGGCCACGTCGGCGCGATAGCCCAGCCGCTCCAGCAGCTTCAGCGCCACCCGCTGGTTGATCACGTTGTCCTCGGCCAGCAGGATGCGCGGCATCCCCCCTTCCCCCATCGGCGGCGCGGCGGGCGCTACCGGCTCGCCAGCCGTCGGAACCGTGGGCGCCAGTTCGAACAGCCGCAGCAGCGCCCGATCGATTTGCCCGGCCTTGAGCGGCTTGGCCAGCAGAACCCGGACGCGCGCCGAGCACGGTTCCCGGCCGCGAAAGCCGAACGGCGCCATCAGGCCGATCCGCGACACTTGTTCTCTGGGCCACACGTTCAGCCAGTTCGACAGCGCCAGTTCATCCCATCCCGGCAGCGACGAATCAATCAGGGCGGCATCGAACCGCTCGCCGGCTTGCAGCAGGATCATGGCCTCGTCGGCGGATGCGGCGGTTTGAACTTGCATGTCCCGGGCGGCGGCGTGGCGTTCCAGAATCCGCCGGTTGATTGCGTAATCGTCCACCACCAGCAACCGTCGCCCCGCCAGTCCCGCCAGCGTGGGATCGGCTGCCGGCGCGAGGCTGTCCGCCGCGAGTATGACCCACACGGTTAGCTGGAAGGTCGAACCGCGACCCGGCTTGCTCTTCACCTCCAGGGCGCCGCCCATCAATTCGGCCAGCCGCCGGCTGATCACCAGGCCCAGGCCGGTGCCACCGTACTGCCGGCTGATCGAGGAATCGGCTTGGCTGAACGGCTGGAACAGCCGCTGGAGCCGATCCGCCGCAATCCCGATCCCGGTATCGTGTACGCTGAAACGTAATTCGAGCCGCTGACCCTCGGTCGATCCGACCGCCACCTCAGCCCACACCTCGCCGGCCGGGGTGAACTTGACCGCATTGGCCAGCAGGTTGACCAGAATCTGACGCAAGCGACTCGAGTCGGCGACGACCCGGGCCGGTACGCCCTCGCCAACCCAATACGCCAGTTCCAACTCCTTGGCGGCGGCGGCCGGCGTGACCAGATCCAGCGCATCCTCGATGCAAGCGCGCAGGTCGAAAGGCGCCTGTTCCAGTTCCAGTCGGCCTGATTCGATTTTGGAGAAGTCCAGAATATCGTTGATCAGCTCCAGCAAGGCGTTGCTGGAGGTACGGATGGTCTCGACGAAATCGTGCTGTTCCGGGTTGAGACCGGTATCGAGCAACAGGCCGGTCATCCCGATCACCGCGTTCATCGGGGTGCGGATTTCATGGCTCATGTTGGCCAGGAATTCGCTTTTGGCCCGGCTGGCGGTTTCGGCGGCTTCCTTGGCCTGGCGCAGCGCCCGCGCGGCTTGTTGGCGCTCGCTGATGTCGTGGAGAATCCCGGTGAAGCGGGGTCGGTCGCCGCCCGTCACCTCACCGACCGACAGGTATAGCGGGATGAGGACGCCATCCTTGCGCAACCCGGTCACCTCCCGGCCAGTGCCCAGCACCCGCCGCTCGCCGGTGCGCAGGTAGTGCGCGATATAGCCATCGTGCGCCTCGCGGATGGGCGAAGGCGTCAGAATGCTGACGTTCTGGCCCAGCAGTTCCCCGGATTCGTAACCGAACAGACGCTCGACCGCTGGATTGACCGCCTCGATCACCCCGGCTTCATTGATGGTGATGATGCCGTCCGCTGCGGTTTCCAGGATGCTGCGACTGAGCGCCTGGACCTGCTCCAGTTCGGCGAACTGTCGCGCCAGGCGGTCGTTCGCTTCCCGCAGCGCTTCTTTCTGGCGGGACAGACGGTCGGTGAGCTTGTGCAGATCGGCCAGGGTGGCGCGTTGCGATTGCAGGACTTGCAACAAATCCACCACCGGATCGTGCAGGGCGAAATCGTCCAGCGTCAGACCCAGGTGCTTGATAGCACCCGGCTCGGTCACCCAGGGCGAACCGAGAAAAACCATCTGGTCGGGATCGGCCAGCGGCGCGACCTGCCCGCGCAGCCGGAACCGGTCATCGGGGCTGACCCACACAAACAGCAAGCGCTGATTGGCGGCGATGGCGGAAAACTCGAGCGGAATCAGCGGTCTCTCCAGTCTCAGCACTTCGGCCAGCCGCACGCCCGGCCGCACGCCGGGACACAACCGACGCAACGATTCGCCTGCCTGGGTGATCGCCAGGGCGCGGTCGAAAGCCAGATGGAAGGGAAAGACTGCGGCGAAACCCCCCGGTGGCAACGTCAGTAGCGGTGCAGTGGTCATGCGACGACGGCGCGCTCCCAGCGAACCCGGAAGATGTCGTGCTCGGCGCCTGCCGCCCGATCTGCTTCCTGCTCGATACGAATCAGGGTGCCGAACATTTGGCCCAGCCCTTGCAAAAGGCCCCGCACGAACGGCGCGAGACCGGGACGATGCGAATAGTAGTGCAGACGCAGCGAATGGTCGGTCACATCGGTGCAGACGAAGCGCGGCGGCTGCAGGTGGGGAAAAATCAGGCTGACCCGGGCGTGGAAGTTGGGCAGGTTAAGCAGGAATTCGTCCAGGGTGTGGCCATGAGCGTCGAGTAGATCGCCGTAGCCTTCGCGCGCCGTCCTGATCACCCAGTGAATCCCAAACGCTTCCAGCAGTTCGGTCGCCGGCCGATCCAGAACCGTGCTGGCCGCCGCGACCAGTTGATAGGTGATCTCGTCGGGGTAGCCTTCATTGCTGATGAAGACATCGATATCCACCCCCGCCTCTGCCTTGATCCGCTCCCATGCGTCCTCGCCAAACCGCTCGACCACCATGTCCTCAAGCGCTTTGTTGACCATGCCGTACATGCGACGCCTCCAGCGATTTTTTATACCGAACTCATGGACAGTATCAGCCGATCCCCACGATTTTGCCACCGAACCGGATCGCCGGATCAATCCGGCGAACTCCGAAACGAGGGCGGGCGACGCTGGGAGTAGGGTTTTTGCCCGAACGGCGGCCCGGTTTTCCCGCCGAATCGCACACCATGGAGTCACCGTTTATACTGCCCTACCGCTCATCCATGCCGACCCCAGCGTCCAAAGGCGCTGGCCAACCTCGATTATCGCCCACCATGAAAACTGTTGAAATACTCCTCGAACAATGCATTCTGCTCAGCCGCTGGTTGCTGGCGCCCATCTATCTGGCGTTGGCCGCCGTGCTGGTCCTGTTTACGGTCAAGGCCTTCCAGGAGGTCGTCCACCTGTTCGTTATCATCACCACCGCCAGCGAGGTAGACTTGATCCTGTCCGTGCTAGCGCTGATCGACATGGCGCTGGTCGCCAATCTGCTGGTGATGGTGATCCTGAGCAGCTACGAGACCTTTGTATCCAATCTCGACGTGGCCGAGGGGCAGGAAAAGCCGTCCTGGCTGGGCAAAATCGACGCGGCGACCCTCAAGATCAAGCTGGCGGTCGCCATCGTCGCCATTTCCTCCATTCACCTGCTCAAGGCGTTCATGACCACCGGGGGGGGGCAGGATAATGTGTCGCTGTGGAACAACCAGTTGTTCTGGCTGGTGGTCATCCATCTGACGTTCGTGGTCTCGGCGCTGGGGATGGCGGTGATCGACAAGATCGCTTTCGCCCAGCACCGCAGTCACTGAGGATCAGAGACCGTTCCGGCCGACCCAGTCGCGGGCGAACTGCCAGGCCACCCGGCCGCTGCGCGACCCGCGCTGGAGCGCCCAGCGCAGGGCCTCTTCGCGCGCCGTTCCGTCCAAACCCGTTGGCCAGCCCAATTGTTCCAGCCAATAGGCGACGATGGCCAGGTAATCGTCCTGGCCGAACGGATGAAACGACAGCCACAGGCCGAAGCGTTCCGACAGCGAGATTTTTTCCTCCACCGCTTCGCCGTAATGCAATTCGCCCTCGACGAGCCGGGCGTCCTGATTTTCCCGCATGTACTCAGGCAGCAGGTGGCGGCGGTTGGACGTGGCGCATAGCAACACGTTGTCGGGCGCGGCGCTGATCGAACCATCCAGCATCGCCTTGAGCGCCTTGTAACTGGGATCGTTGGCCTCGAAGGACAGATCGTCGCAGTAGAGCAGAAACCGCTCCGGCCGGTCGAACAACGGCTCGACGATGTCCGGCAGGTCGATCAGGTCGTGCTTGTCCACCTCGATCAGCCGCAGGCCGCGGTCGGCATATTCGTTGAGCAGCGCTTTGATCAGCGAGGATTTTCCGGTGCCGCGCGCGCCCCACAACAAGGCATTGTTGCAAGGGCAACCGGCCAGGAACTGGCGGACGTTGAGGTCCAGCGCCGCCTTCTGGGACTCGATCTGGCGCAAGTCGGCCAGCCTCAGCCGGTGGGGATGCCGCACCGCTTGCAGGTAGCCGCGCGGGCCGGTTCGCCGCCAGCGAAACGCCCGATACCGCGCCCAGTCCGGCGGCTCGGGCGCGGTGGGCAACGCGCTGGCCAACCGCTCGAGCACGGCGGTCAACCGTTCGGCCAGCGCCCGGTCCAGCGTCAACATCGCTGGCGTCACCGGCGTCACTGGCGCCATACTTGCTAGCGACTCATCACCAGCGTGCCACCGGAACCACCCAGCACGATTAGATCGGCGACGATGCGGGCGCTTTCCTCCAGCGCCGCGTCCGGAATCACGCTGTCCTTGCCTTCCGGGATTTCATCGCCGGCCTTGAGCGGCGGCAGGCCCTTGGCGCTGCGATAGCGGTTTTCGCGCTCCCGCTGCCACGTTTCGATGCGCTCCTGCTCGCTCCGGCGCTGGTTCTCCAGTAGCGACACCGTGGTCTTATCCCGTTGCTGCCGAGTGAACTCGAGGTCGCGCAGAAACGCCTGATAGTCGGGGTCATTAGCGACCCGCGCCTGATGCCGCCGCGTCAGTTCGGGCGCCAAGGCCGATATGCCGCGATCGCCGCGATAGCGGGTGGCAGCGATTTCATCCCAAGGCAACGCATTCTTCTGGGCGCTCTCGCCGACCTCTTCGCTGTCCACCACCGAGGGGATGGCGATATCCGGCCGCACGCCGCGGTGCTGGGTGCTGCTGCCGTTGACCCGGTAGAACTTGGCGATGGTCAGCTTCAACTGGCCTTGCGGGTCCCTGGCCCGGGTGAACCGGTTCAGATCCACCAAGGTCTGCACCGTGCCCTTACCGAAGGTCGGATCGCCGATCACCAGGCCACGACCGTAATCCTGGATGGCGCCGGCGAAAATTTCCGAGGCCGAGGCGCTGGCGTGATCCACCAGCACTGCCAGGGGTCCCTTGTAGGCCTGACCCGGTTCGCTATCCTTTTCGATCTCCACGTCGCCACCCACATTGCGCACTTGCACCACCGGGCCTTCCCCGATGAATAGACCGGTCAGATCGACCGCCTCTTGCAGGGAACCGCCACCGTTCTCGCGCAGGTCCAGCACCAGCCCGTCAATCTTGCCGTTCAGATCGTTCAGCAGGCCACGCACGTCGCGAGTGGTGCTGCGGTAGTTGGGATCGCCGCGTCGGGCGGCCTCAAAGTCGCTGTAGAACGCCGGGATGGTGATCACGCCGATCCGCAGTTCCCGGTCGGTGGCGGTGTGAAGCGTCTTGATCTCGCTCTTGGCCGCCTGTTTTTCCAGCTTGATGGTGTCGCGCACCAGCCGCACGGTTTTTTCCGCCGCCGTCGCGCCGGCCTTGCCGGGCAGCACCTTCAGGCGCACCACCGTGCCGCGTTGGCCGCGGATGCGGTCCACCACATCATCCAGCCGCCAGCCCACCACATCCAGCCAAGGATCGCTGTCGCCCTGCGCCACCGCCACGATTCGATCGCCCGCCTTGATCTGCTGGCTGAGATCGGCGGGCCCCCCGGTGACCAGTTCGACCACCGTCACCAACTCTTCGTCCATCCGCAGCACGCAGCCGATGCCCTCCAGCGACAGCCGCATCTGGATGTTGAAGTTCTCGGTATTGCGCGGCGAGAAATAGGCGGTATGCGGATCGAAGGCTTGGGCGACCGCGTTCATGTACAACTGAAACACGTCGTCGCTACTGGTTTGCTGGGCCTGTCGCAGGCGGTTGTCGTAGCGCTTGACCAGCAGTTCGCGGGCGGCGGGCCGGTCCTTGCCGGACAGCACCAGCGTCAGCATCTCGTGCTTGAGCCGCTTGCGCCAGAAATCATCCAGTTCGGCTGGCGTCTTGGCCCAAGGGGCGTTCTTACGGTCCACCTCCAGCGACTCGTTCACGTCGAAGCGGAAGTCCTGCTGGAGCAGGGTCTGGATCCGGGTCGTCCGCTCCGCCAGCCGGCGCAGGTAAACGTTGAACAGCTCGTAGGCAGGCTGCAAGTCGCCTTTCTTCAGGGCGTCATCCAGGGTATCACGGTATTTCTGAAAACTGGCGATGTCGTTGGCCAGGAAGTAGGCGCGGCCAAAATCGAGGTCGTCGAGATACGTGGTCAGGACCAGGGCGGACAGGCGGTCGTCCAGTTTGCTTTGCCGGTAATGGTGCCGGGACAACAGCTCGGCGATGGTTTTATCGAGCGTGGTCTGCCGGTCGTTCGGGGCCAGGGTCGTGACGGCGGCGTCCGCGCCGGCCGGATCAGCCGGTTTGGCGAACGCCGCCGTCAGGCTCAGCGCGAGAATCAGCGGCCACAGGGCCAAGGACTTCAGGATTCGGAGATTACGCATAATGCTTCTCGACAGGAACGCGCTTCGACGCGCCACCGCATCCAGCTCTCCCCTCAGGACGAGGTGGGATGGACCAGGATGACATCGGTGGCGACCGGTTGCTTGCCGTTCGGTTCGGCCAGGGTAAATTCAAAAATATGGTTGCGGGAGGGTAGTTTCATCACGTTAAAGCCATCCGGCAGGCTGGAATCGTGAAAGAACGCCGTCCGGTACGGGGAATCGGAATCGCGCGAGTCGGTCTTCCACAGATAGGGTGACAGCTTGACCAGAAACCGCATGAAACCAAAGCTCTTGTTGTCGTCGTGGTGATAGCAGTAGCCGCGCACCCGCGACCCCATCGCCCCCCAGGTCGGCGCGAAATAATCATCGCCGCGGGTCGGCAGCAGGCCCGGCACCAGATAGCCGGATACGAACATGTCCGATTCGCGGCGCAATTCCTCGGATACGTTATCGAACGCTAGGGTTTCCACCCGGCAGCCTTTGTTCTGCAAGGCGCGGACCACTTGCACGAAATCGCCATCGCCGGTCGCCAGCAGCACCCGGTCCAGGTTCTCCGATTGCAGCAGCACGTCGACGGCCATGTCAAGATCGGCGTTGGCCTTGCCGTAGCGATTGCCGGCTTCATCCTGGAACCATTTGACCCGCTTTTCGATGACCTTGTAACCGAGTTCGCGCAAGGCCGACTGATAAGCGCGGGCCTTGTCACGGTAGACCGCGTTGGTTTCGGCGCGTTCCTCATCATAGGTCAGATAAACATTCAACCGTAGGGGTTCGGCATGATCGCGGCAGGCGAATTCGCGCAAGACGTCATATTGCATGCGTTGCCCGCCGTTGCGGGAAATATTGGCGGCGTCCACATAAACGCCAACCTTGGCATGAGATTTAAGAATAACGGTCATATATGCTTTCTAATATCCAGTTTAATGAAAGTGTTTTTCACCTAACTATCCGCACGGGCAGATAGACCCATCATTATGACAAAATTGGAGCTGTCGCACCGGGCTTTTTAGCGGACCCCCTTTGGTAACGGCGAAGGGCAGGGGGTTAGCGCACCGTGGAGTCCTTCCAAAAGAAAACGGGCGGCCCATGGCCGCCCGTTGGGGTATCCGCCCGGCGTTCGGGGATTAGCCGTTCGCCCGCGTCTCCAAAATTTCAACGGCGGGCAGTACCTTGCCTTCGAGGAATTCCAGGAACGCGCCACCGGCGGTGGAGATGTAGGACACCTTGTCGTAGATGTTGTACTTCTGAATGGCTGCGATGGTGTCGCCGCCGCCGGCCAGAGTGAAGGCTTGGGTGTTGGCAATCGCCATGGCGACGGTCTTGGTGCCCTCGCCGAACTGGTCGAATTCAAACACGCCGACCGGGCCGTTCCACACCACGGTGCCGGCCTTCATGATGATGTCGGCGAGTTCCTGGGCGCTCTTCGGGCCGATGTCGAAGATCATGTCGTCGTCGGCGACCGCGCCGGCGTCCTTTTGCACCGCTGGCTCGGCAGCGTCGAATTTCTTGCCGCAGACCACATCGACCGCAATCGGAATATTCGCGCCGCGCTGCTTCATCTTCTCGATCAGCATCTGGGCCGTCGGCACCAGGTCGTCTTCACACAGCGACTTACCGACGTTTTTCCCAACGGCCTTGAGGAAGGTGTTGGCGATGCCGCCGCCGACCACCATCTGATCGACCTTCTCGGACAGGCTCTCCAGCACGGTTAGCTTGGTCGAGACCTTGGAACCGCCGACGATGGCGACCAGCGGCCGGGCTGGCTTGGCCAACGCCTTGGTCAGTGCGTCGAGTTCCTCGGTCAGCAGGATGCCGGCGCAGGCCACCGGCGCATACTTGGCGACGCCGTGGGTCGAGGCTTCGGCGCGATGGGCGGTGCCGAACGCGTCCATGACGAAAATGTCGCACAAGGCCGCGTATTTCTTAGCGGTTTCCTCGTTGTTCTTCTTCTCGCCCTTGTTGGTGCGGCAGTTTTCCAGCAACACCACTTCGCCATTGGCGACTTCAAAGCCGCCGTCGACCCAATCGCGGATCACCCGGACCGGCTTGCCCAGCTTGGCGGACATCACCTCGGCCACCGGCTTGAGCGAGTCTTCCTCGGAGAATTGGCCCTCGGTGGGACGGCCCAGGTGGGAGGTGACCATGACCTTGGCCCCCGCCTTCATCGCGAATTCGATGGTGGGCATCGAGGCGGTGATGCGGGCATCGGAAGTGACTTTGCCGTCCTTGACGGGAACATTCAGGTCGGCGCGGATGAACACCCGCTTGCCGGCGAGATCCAGATCGGTCATACGCTTGACATTCATGATTTTTATTCCTCCAAATAAAACCCCCGTCCGGCTTGGCGCGGGGCCAGGGCGGCGGGGGCGGGTGGTTTCAACTCAGCAAGGAACCGCCACGGGGTGGCGACTGCTTACTTGGCCATAACGCGGACCATCTCCAGAACCTTGCAAGAGTAGCCCCACTCGTTGTCGTACCAGGCCACGACCTTGACGAAGGTGTCATCCAGCGCGATGCCGGCGTCGGCGTCGAACGTGGAGGTGCAGACCTCGCCACGGAAGTCGGTCGCAACGACCTTGTCTTCGGTATAGCCCAGCACGCCCTTCATGGCGCCTTCGGAGGCGGCCTTCATCGCGGCGCAGATTTCCTTGTAGGTCGCGGGCTTGTTCAGCTCCACGGTCAGGTCGACCACGGATACGTCCGAGGTGGGCACGCGGAAAGCCATGCCGGTCAGCTTCTTGTTCAGCTCGGGGATGACCACGCCGACGGCCTTGGCGGCGCCGGTCGAGGACGGAATGATGTTTTCCAGGATGCCGCGGCCGCCGCGCCAATCCTTGTTGGACGGACCGTCGACGGTCTTCTGGGTGGCGGTGGCGGCGTGGACGGTGGTCATCAGGCCGCGCTTGATGCCCCAGGTGTCGTTCAGCACCTTGGCGACGGGAGCGAGGCAGTTGGTGGTGCAGGACGCGTTGGAGATGATGGCCTGGCCGGCGTAGGTCTTGTCGTTCACGCCGTACACGAACATCGGGGTGTCGTCCTTGCTGGGCGCGCTCTGGATGACTTTTTTCGCGCCAGCGGTGATGTGCTTCTGGCAGGTTTCCTTGGTCAGGAACAGGCCGGTGGACTCGACGACGATATCGGCGCCGACTTCGCTCCACTTCAGTTCGGCGGGATCCTTGACGGCGGTCAGGCGGATTTTCTTACCGTTGACGACCAGGGTGTTGCCGTCGACCGCAACGTCGCCCTTGAAGCGGCCATGCACCGAGTCGTACATCAGCATGTAGGCCAGATAGTCGGGCTCGAGCAGGTCGTTGATGCCGACGATCTCAATATCCGGGAAGTTCTTGACGGCGGCGCGAAACACCATGCGGCCGATGCGGCCAAACCCATTGATGCCAACCTTTATAGCCATGCTTTCCTCCACAGAGTGGTTTTCATCAAAAAACAGGCGGGCGTCGCCGCCCACCCGACACGATCAAGTTTAAACCTTATTCATTAAAAAGCAGCATCGGACTAGAGCAGCTCCGCCACGGTGGCGGCGACCCGTTCGGCGGTGAAGCCGAAATGCTGGAAAATGGTTTCCGGCGGACCCGACACGCCGAAGCGGTCGATGCCGATCACCACGCCCTGCGGACCCGCGTACTTGTACCAGGGCGCGGTCACGCCGGCCTCGACCACCACCCGCCGGGTCACGGCCGCCGGCAGCACCGATTCGCGATAGCCGGCGTCCTGGGCGTCGAACACGTCCACCGACGGCATCGACACCACCCGCACCCGCCGGCCCTGCTCGTTCAATTGTCGTGCGGCCGCCACCGCCAGTTGCACCTCGGAGCCGGTGCCGATAATGATCGCTTCTGGGTCGTTTCCGCAATCGAGCAGCACGTAACCGCCCCGGGCGATGGCGCGCACCTGGTCGGGCGTCCGGTCCTGATGCGGCAGCTTCTGGCGGGTGAAAATCAGGCAGGTCGGGCCGTTGACCCGCTCCAGCGCTGCTTTCCAGGCCACCGCCGTTTCGGTGGTGTCGCAGGTCCGCCAGACCGACAGATCGGGAATGATGCGCAGGCCGGCAACGTGCTCGACCGGCTGGTGGGTCGGGCCGTCGCCGCCGACGCCGATCGAGTCGTGGGTCAAGATGAACACGCAGCGCAGCTTCATCAGCGAGGACATGCGGATGGCGCTGCGGCAGTAATCGGCGAACATCAGGAAGGTGCCGCCGAACGGCACGTAGCCGCCGTGCAGGGCCAGCCCGTTCATGATGGCGTTCATCGCGAACTCGCGGGCGCCGTAATAGATCAGATTGCCATCGGGATTCTCGAAATCGACCGGCCGGCAACCGACCCACGGGATGCCGGTGGATTCGGTCAGGTCCGCCGAACCGCCGACCAGGCTGGGGAAATAGGGGCCGTAAGTCTCCAGCGCACGCTGGGAGGCGGCTCGGGTGGCGAGATCCTCGCGCCGCTCCTGCATGGCTTGAATGAAGTTCCAGGTCAACTCTTCCCAGTCGGGAGGAAAACCGCAGGCCAGCCGCCGCTGGAATTCCGCCGCCGGCCCCGGATATTCCGCCCGATAGCGGGCGAACAGCGCGTTCCATTCGGCTTCCCACGCCGCGCCCTTGGCGCGGGCGTCGAAGGCCTGGTAGTACTCGGGTGGAATCACGAAGGGCTCATGCCGCCAGCCGATGTTCTCGCGGGTGGCGGCGACTTCGGCGGCGCCAAGGGGGGCGCCGTGCGACTTCTCGCTGCCGCCCTTGTTCGGCGAACCCCGGGCGATGGTGGTCTTGCAGCAAATCAGGGTCGGGCTTTGGGAGTAGGCGCGCGCCTGGGCGATGGCCTCGTGGATAGCGGCGGGGTCGTGGCCGTCCACGTTCGGAATCACATGCCAGCCGCAGGACTGGAAGCGCTGGACCATGTCCTCGCTGAACCAGCCCCGCACCGGCCCGTCGATGGAAATGCCGTTGTCGTCGTACAGGCAAATCAGCTTGCCCAGCCCCCAGAGCCCGGCCAGGGAACAGGCCTCGTAGGAAACCCCTTCCATCAGGCAGCCGTCGCCCAGAATGACGTAGGTGTAATGATCGACGATGGGGAAGCGGGGACGGTTGAAGCGGGTCGCCAGCGCCCGCTCGGCCAGCGCCATGCCGACGCCGTTCGCCAAACCCTGCCCCAGCGGTCCCGTGGTGGTTTCCACGCCCGGCGTGAGGCCGTATTCGGGATGGCCCGGCGTGCGCGAGCCCAACTGGCGAAAGTTGCGCAGATCCTCGATGGTCAGATCGTAGCCGCTCAGGTGCAGCAGGGAATACAGCAGCATCGAGCCGTGACCGTTCGACAAAATCAGGCGGTCGCGGTTGAACCACTTGGGATTGGCCGGGTTGTGCCGCAGAAAGTCGTTCCACAGCACCATGCCGAAATCCGCCATGCCCATCGGGGCGCCCGGATGGCCGGATTCGGCCCGCTGCACGGCATCCATGCTGAGGGCGCGGATGGCGTTGGCCAGCTCGCGGCGGGAGGGGGTCGGGGTTTCCTGGCCCGAGGGGCCGGCTGTGGTCGTGACCGGTTCGTCAATCATATTGTCCACCAGGCGACGGGCGGCCAATTCGCTACGCGAGGGCATGAGCTCTCTACTCCTACGTCAGCACAAAAAATAACAGGGAAATGCCGGGGATCACGCGCGCCACTTTAAGGCCCGCCGCGCCCTGGCCGCGCGCGTCGCTCTTGCTGGGACGTTCACCGGAGAGATCACAAGGGATGTCCAGTCGCGCTAAAACCCCTTTGGGGATCGGTGTCGGCCGAAAAATGGCGGCGATTATAGGAAAAATCACGGTATACGCCAAACGATTATTGCGGTGGCGACCGGCGGGTTCGCCTTGGGAGGCACTCCCGGGTCCCTTCAATCCCGGCGCAGGCTGTCGGAAATCGCCACCGGGGTCGGATACTTGAGCACCAGGTAGTAGGTGGACGCGATGAAGGTCAGCAGAGTGGTCGCTTGCACCAGATAGGAGGCTTCCCGGCCGATCAACTGATTCTGCTGGGCCAGCACCGCGATCAGCAGGGAGAACTCACTGACCTGGCCCAGTCGCACCCCGACTTCCATGGCGATGCGCGGCCGTTCCCCGGCCCATTGCAGGAAGCCGCGAAACACCCAGGGCTTGGCCACCATCAGCAGGGAACCCAATAGCAGGGTCGGTACCAACACCGCCCCTAGCATCCCCAAGTCGAAGCCCGCGCCCAGCGAGAAAAAGAACAGCACCAGAAAGAAATCGCGCAGCGGCCTGAGGCTGTCGGCGATGTACAGCGAAATCGGGCTGGTGGCCAGGGCCACCCCGCCGATGAAGGCGCCGATGGCGTAGGACAAGCCCAGCAGCGCCGCCACCTGCGAGATGCCCAGACACCAGCCGATGGCGATCAGGAAAATGTATTCGCGAATCTTGTCGAACTTTTGGATCAGCGGGATCAGCACGTAGCGCGCGGCCAGAAAGGCGAGTCCGAGCAACAGCGGCAGGGTGACGATCAACAGGCCCAGCCCCTGCAACGACGATCCGCGCCCGCCCAGCCCTTCGAGCAGCAGTAAAACAGCAATCGCCAGCAGATCCTGCAGCAGCAGGATGCTGATGATGATCTTCGCCGGTGTGCTGGTGGTGCAGGGTGCGGGTCGGCAGCAGCTTGAGGCCGATGATGGTGCTGGAGAAGGTCATCGCCGCGCCGACCAGGAGGCTCTCGCCGGAGGTGTAACCGAACAGCCACGCCACCGACCCACCCATCAGCGCGAACACCAGCGAGGTGCCGAGGGTGATCAGGGTGGCCTTGCGCAGCATCTGCAACAGCCGCTGCGGCGACAGGTCCAGCCCCAGCAGGAACAGCAGGAACATGATGCCGATCTGGGCCATTTCTTCGATGGCCGAGGCGTTGGCGATCAATTTGAATCCGTAGGGCCCGATGAAGATGCCGAGTACGATGTAGGCGATCGGCAACGCTTGGCGTGCGTACAGCGCCAGCGTGGCGAACAGCGCCGCGCCGGTGAAAATCAGGAACAGCGAAAAAATGATGGGGTTTTGGGCTTCGTGCATCTCTTATTGATTCCCGGCCAGACATCGGCGGCGTCCCCTCGGGTCCATCGCCGATGCACCAATGCATTTTAACTATAACAGCGTTCGGGGACACGCGGTTCGCCACGGCATCCGGCACGCTCCTTGTCGTTTGGAATCACCCAGGATGGGATGGCCGCGACCGGGTTATCTGCGCCCCTGGTACGTGCTGGGGCCGGGCCATCGGCGGCCTTATGCGCTGCTGCCCCTCTACCGCGTTCTCGAAGCGTTGCCGGCGACGCGGGAAGGAGCGCGCCGCCTGGGGCTGGTGACGCTGGATCAGATGGTCGCCGCGCTGGTGGGGGCGGTCGAGAATCCCGCCGAGGAGGTAAGGGTTTTTGGGGTGCCGGAGATTAGAGGGTGAGGCCGCCTACTGCCTTCAACGCTGGCCAGCACTGACTGCATTTGTCGCTTGATTTCGTTTGGCTTCCCACTTGGCCCGTTTCTCCAGCTTGATCTTGTCCTCCATGGATAGACCAGCTAAAACAGGGCAGGGTTCGCCTGCTTTCATTCGCGCGAGTAGCACTGTTGTTAGGTCGGCACGGACATCGTCAATGAAGAATATGGGTGACGGCGGCGGCGGCGGCGGTAAAATGGAAAAACTTCCATATACATTATATAAATAGTTTTCTTGTATTGGGTATCCACTTAAGCCGGGACAGTGAGTAATTTCAATGGGTTAAATTTTGCCGGTGTTTCTTGACTTTCGGGGCACGGGCAAGGGGGCCATCCGCGCCACCATCCAGTCAAACAAGTCCGGGAAAGACGTTCTAAACAGGCGTTCGGTGGCGGTGGTCCCATCGGCGCGTTTGAGGTCGAAGTTGTGAATCACGGTCATCACCTTCAGGCGTTGGGTCGGTATCCCTCTGGCGCAATGATGGAGTTGCGACAGATAGCATTGCGGCCCTCGACGGCCAAGGAGGCGCGCTGGAATTGCCCCGCGAGGTCGCGGGCCCAGGCGTGGTAGGTTTCGAACGCGGACGGCGTCACCGTCGCGGTGAGGGGGTGCTGCAGGGCGCGGCCTGAGCCTGGCGGAACGCCTGCTGATAGGCTGCTTTCAGGGCCGGGGTTTTGGTTTTCTCCACCTGAGTATTGCCAATAGACGACGGGCAGCAGCTGCTGCTGTAACCACCTTTGAGTCGGTTCGTCGAGCGCCAGCGGGGCGATCTGGTGTTCGACCCCGAGCTACCAGGCATCGACCAGGGCGGCGATCCCGGGAATTTGGCGCTGGAATTTGGCGACCGCCGCTGGATGGTCGCGCGCTGTATGGAGGCCACGGAGGGTGTTGAAGGACGCCACGGCTTGGTGCAGTTGGCTCTCGACCTGGGCCGAACTCTGCGCCGCGCTCTCGGCCAGGGTGAAGGGATGCACAGCTTCAAGGCCTGGTGCAGCGTACTTTGATAGGTCGCCTGGTCGGCCGACAGGACCTCGGCTTGCGCGCTGAGGTGGGCGAGCCACCGCCGTTGGACGTGCGTGTCGTGCCCCTTGGCCTCCAACACGCCGAGTTGCTTCTTCTGCCGGGCGTGGGTCAGCGTTTCTCTTCGACCTGCGCCAGTTTTAACCCCAGGCTCACCCCCATCACTTTCGCGAGATCCCACCAAGCGCATGAAATAAATCCGGCACGCTGGGGCATCCCAGCCTTTCAGCGCCAGCTTGATAAGGCTTTGGCCCGATCGCTGACGATATACCGGAGTTCCAAGCCCACCCGCGTCACGGCGGCCTGAACCCGTTCCTGCCAGGTGTCATAGGTTCTATTATCGGCCGCCTCTTTCCAGCACCAGGTAACCCGACACTAAATCCATCATCACCAACACCACCACTTGATCAAAAAGGGTCTCGTCGGCGCCGGCAATAATCTCCAGCCGACGCCCCGCTTGACCGAACCGCTGTTCCTGTTCCGCTGGGTAGGCCAAGATGACGGCTTCCATCTGCGTGCGTAACGCCCTCAAGGCACTCGGCAAGACCGCCAGGTAACGCTCAGAGCCGGATCCGATGAAAAAACTCGGAAATCCGGCTCGACGCCTACCCCGCCTTTCAGGCCAAAGACAAATAGCACGGCCAACACCAAGACCCGCAGCCACTGCGCGCCCTGCTCGTGTTCCCACAGCTCCGCTTCCGGCACCTGCCGGGCGCGCTCGCGCAGCCCTTTACAATGCCGATCCGCGCTTCTTCTTCGGTAGTCCCGTCGCCTGAGCCAGCTTCCTGATCGATTGCGGGCCTCGTTCGCGCAGGACCGTGAGAATTTGTTGGCAGCGCCCTCGTAGGTTCATCCCGTCCACCGGTCTGTCAGTAAATCGCTACCATATCATCGCTCCTTGGGCTTGATCATTCTCGGATTGAAAGACTTAAATTGTCCCGCCTTAAGTGGGTAGCCCTTGTATTTGCCCAATAATACTATTTAAAACGTTCCGATTTTCGCAAGCCAACGTCGTCAGCATCCCGTGCAGGAGCGCAATGAACTCACGCCGTCGGTCAGGTTTGGCTCCATCATAAACCTGCTGGCATATCGGCTGGCTTCTTTCATCTGTGAGACAGGAGGTGAAGGTTGGCGGTTTAGCCCCAGGCTCGACTGCCGACTCCACACGTTGCAGGCTGTACTTTTGTCCAGCGAAGGGAATGGATTTAAGCATCGCTTGGATTGCGGAGAACTCCTCCTGCGAAAGTGGTTTTACGACCGTTCCACGTACATCCAGAAGATCGGATTGCGCAGGATCGCCATTTCGATAAAGTTTTGAATTTATTAAGCTCGCGCCCTGTAGCTGCGCCAAGGATAAGTTCGCGCCCTGTAGCTGCGCCAAGGACAAGTCAGCCCCTTGTAGCTGGGCTGCCAAATACGCACCCTGTAGCTGCGCCGAATGCAAATCCGCGCCCTGCAGCCGTGCGCCTCTCAAGTTTGCACCTTGAAGCTGCGCCCCTGCCAAGTTTGCTCCTTGAAGCAATGCAACCCCCAAATCCGCACCCTGCAACTGCGCCGAGGACAAATCAGCGCCCTGCAACTGTGCTTCTGCCAAGTCCGCGCCTTGAAGCTGCACCCAACGCAGGTCGGCGCCTTGAAGCTGCACCCAATACAAGACTGCGCCCTGTAGCTGCGCACTTGTCAAGCTCGCACCCTGTAACTGTGCACCTCTCAAGTCCGCACCCTGCAACTGTGCTTCTG
>CAVRCC010000047.1:0-57615 GCA_963719395.1 uncultured Gammaproteobacteria bacterium
GTTGCGCAGGTCGCTGGAATGCAGCCGGCGGTAATCCAGCGGCGCCCGCTCGACCCAACGCTCCTCGCCATCGGTTTCGAGGGTCACGCACCAATCCGCCAGGCCGGAGGGATGCGGGACCGGCTGCAGGTCCACCGCCGCGACCACTCCGGAACTCGGCGCATGAACGGCGGCGCTGATGTAGCCATCGGCCTGGCCGATCATTTGGCCTTTCAACACCCGGTCGCCGGGCTGGACGATGGGCTTGGCGGCGTTGCCCATGTGTTGGCGCAGCGGCACGATCAGCCGGCGCGGCAACGGGCCGGGTTCGATGGAAGCGTATTGGATTCGGTCTTGTGGCGGACGGTCTTGAGGCCGCCATGAAACGGAAACAACCGACTCATGCCGCGGCCCGGGCGGCGGCGACCGGGATAGGCCCACTTCCAAGTCGTGATGGTTTCAGCAATCGGCGTCATGTGGATGCAGTCCACGGGACATGGCGCCAGACACAGCTCGCAGCCGGTGCATTCCCGGGCGATCACGGTATGCATGTGTTTGGCCGCGCCGAGAATGGCGTCCACCGGACAGGCCTGGATGCACAGCGTGCAGCCGATGCAGCTCTGCTCGTCGATCACCGCCACCATTTTCGGCTTCTCCGCGCCGTTCTCGGCATTGAGCGGCTTGGGATCGCGGCCCAACAGGTCGGCCAGGGCCGCGATGCCGTTTTCGCCACCCGGCGGACACAGGTTGATATCGGCCTCGCCGGCAGCGATGGCCTCGGCGTAGGGCCGGCATCCGGCGTAACCGCATTGACCGCACTGGGTCTGCGGCAGAACGGCGTCGATCTTCTCGACGATGGGGTCGCCCTCGACCTTGAACCGGATCGCGGCGAAACCCAGCAGCAGGCCCGACGCGCCCGCCAGCGCGCCCAATGCAAAAATGGCAACAACCATAAGCTTTAACCTCTGAACCAGACCGGAAAATCCCATGAACGCCAGCGACATCAGGCCGGCGGTCACCAGGGTGATGGCGGCTCCGCGAAAATGTATCGGTACATCGGCCGCCACGATCCGCTCGCGCAGGGCGGCGAACAACACCATCACCAGCGAAAACCCGACCGCCGCCCCGCAGCCGTACAGCGCGGACGCGATGAAATCGTGCCGTTCCTGCACGTTCAGCAACGCCGCCGCCAGCACCGCGCAATTGGTGGTGATCAGCGGCAAATAGATACCCAGCATCTGATACAGCAACGGACTGGTTTTATGCACCACCATCTCGGTGAACTGCACCACCACGGCGATCACCAGGATGAAGGCGATGGTGCGCAGGTATTCCAACCCCAGCGGGATCAGAAGATAATGGTCGGTCAGATAGGCGCAAATGGACGACAGGGTCAGGACGAAGGTGGTCGCCAGCCCCATGCCCATGGCAGTTTCCAGCTTGCGGGAAACCCCCATGAACGGACACAACCCCAGAAATTTCACCAGCACATAGTTGTTGACCAGAATGGTACTGAGCAGGATCAGGGCATATTCTTTCATGGAACGCGACGTTCGGGCGGTAAGGTTCGAGCTTGAGATAAAGACCGCAGCGAACGGTTCCGGTTGCGGATGTTAATCGGAGAAACCACCAGCGGCGGGAGACGAGAGTGTGGATGCACGATTCAGCGCGAAACAATGACAATTAGTATCTGACCGAAAACCCCGAGACCTCGTAGGTTGGGCTGAGCTTGCGAAGCCCAACATCATGATTCTTCAGGCTGATTTCTCGAAATGTTGGGCAACGCTACGCTTTTGCCCAACCTACAAACTACACCGTGGGCTTTCGGTCAGGCACTAATTAGCAATCGCTAATTTACCAGATTTGTCCGTGCCCGCGCCAGACAGCCTCGGCGCAAGCCTATAGTGTGGGATTATAACGGCGCGGCCTCGCCCAGCAGCAGGAATTCCATCAACGCCTTCTGGGCGTGCAGGCGATTCTCGGCCTCGTCCCAGACCCGGCTTTGCGGCCCGTCGATCACCTCGGCGCTGACCTCCTCGCCCCGATGCGCCGGCAGGCAATGCAGGAAAATCGCGTCGGGCTTGGCCTGGGCCATGACCTCGGCGGTGACCTGATAGCCGGCGAAATCCCGCGCCCGCCGCTGCTGCTGCTCTTCCTTGCCCATGCTCGACCACACATCGGTGGCGACCAGATCGGCGCCTCGGGCGGCGACCAGCGGATCGCGCAGCAAAATCACCCGACCAGCAGCTTGCTTGAGAAGTTCTTCATTCGGCTCGTAGCCCGGCGCAACGGCGATCCGCAACTGGAAATCGCACTGCACGGCGGCCTCCAGATAGCTGTTGCACATGTTGTTGCCGTCGCCGATCCAGGCCACGGCGCAGCCACGGATGTCGCCGCGATGCTCGATGAAGGTCTGAATGTCGGCCAGCAACTGGCAAGGATGGTTATAATCGGTCAGGCCGTTGATCACCGGCACTGTAGAATAGGCGGCGAAGCGTTCTACCTTGGCGTGTTCGAAGGTGCGAATCATCACCAGGTCCACCATGCTCGACAACACGCGGGCGGTGTCTTCGATCGGCTCGCCCCGGCCCAGTTGGGTATCGCGCGGCGACAGAAAGATGGCGTTGCCGCCGAGTTGGGCCATGCCGGCCTCGAAGGAAATCCGGGTGCGCGTGGACGCTTTTTCGAAGATCATGCCCAGCATTTTCTGCGGAAACGGCGCGTAGCGCTCCCCGCGCCGGCGCAGGGCTTTCAACTCACCGGCGCGCCGCAGCACATGCTGTAATTCCGCGGGCGTCAGATCGAACAGGCTGAGAAAATGGCGTGGTTTCATTAATATTAGTCCGCAAGCCGTTCGCTAAAACTATTGCTTACAGGTTAAGCCATTTGGTTGATTGTCAAGGGGTAAACTGGGGGTGTTGGAGGACGTTCATGCGGCGCTTTTGTGCGGGGTCGTTTAATGATGCCCAACTCGCGGGCGTGGCCGGCCAAATAGCGGACCGGGTCGGTGGTCGGATCTTCGGCGACCGCGTGGGTCACGAAATACAGACTGCGGTAGACCATTTCGGGCGAGACGTCGGCGAACGGACAAGCCAAGGCTTCGGCGACCGCGTCGGTCAAGTCGATCAACACCGCGTACAACAGCCAGGTGGCCCACAACTGCATTTCGATGGCGTTTTCGGCGCCGCAGTAGAAATAGGCAAGTCCTAACAACCGCTTGACGATGGCGAAGGCGTCTTCCACCCGCCAGCGCTGGGGATACAGCGCGACCGCCTGGACGGTCGGCAGGCGGGTCAGTTCCAGGGCATTGGTCAGATAGCGATAGATCGTGCCGTGCGCCTGGACCTCAATCAGTCGGACCTGTTGGCGCGTCGCGCCCTCGCCGATCCAGACGATCCGATCCTGAACGGTCGAGGTATGCACCAGGACTTTGACCACCTCATATTTCAGGTTCTTTTTCGCCCGAGTCAGCCACGTCACCCCCTGCGCGGTGAGGGTCGCCCACCGCGCAAAATCGGTAAACCCCAGGTCGAAGAGGACCAGCGCCCCGGTCGGAATCCCCGCCACCAGGCGATCCCAAAAGCGGGCATCATGACCGTTCGGGTCCGCGTCGTACCACACCCGCCGCGGCAAGCGCGAGGCCAAATCGAGCAAGGCCATCATCCGACCGGCCAAGGGGGCCTTCAGCGCGTCCTGCAGCAGGCCGATCTTGCGCAGCAGCCCGTCCAGGGTCGACCCATCGGCAATCACGACCGCCGTAAAGTGCGCCTGGGCCCAGGCCACCGCCGGTGGCAAGGGGCGCTGCCGCGCCTGCCAGCGGCCCTGCACCACCGGCAGAATCGTCTGCAACACCCGGCCGAACAAGGCCGCCGGCAACGTCCGCAAGCGTTGCGCCAAGGCTTGTTGCGTCAGCTTGCGCAGCGGCGGCACCCACAACACCGCCTCGGTATGGACCACCCGCACCAGTTCGTTAATGCTGCCGATCTGCCGCCACAACAAGCTCAGGACCAACGCGACCATCACCGGCAAGGTCAAGATGCGGGCGCGCAACCCCAGGCCGTAAAAATAACTGACTTGGGCCAAGGCCGCCGGCTGGACGATCTCGGTCAGTCGCGCCACCACCGCTTCCGCCGGCGGCGCACTGAGCGGCCGTTTGGTCCGATCACGCTGGATAGCACGGGTATGACGGACCGTGCTGCGTTTCTTCGGCTTCGCCTCATCCGGCTTCGGGGCCGTCGATGGGGGTTCCATCGGCGTTACCTGCGCAGCAATGGGGGCCATCGTCAGGGTCTCCATCAGTCAATTCCTGATCTAAAAGGGGCTTGACAGCTTCTCAAAATCCTTAACCTGTAAGCAATGCGCTAAAACCAAAACGGCAGCATCGAACCGAGCTGCCGCGTAAAAAAGATTATAGGTTAATTTTTCCCGTGGGTCCGTACAAGCCGGGATTTTGCGCGCCCGGTCGGGACGTACCCGCCCCCACCTCGGAACTTCTCGCGATGCCAGTCAGTTTCTGCCCGCAATGCGGTCATCCACTCCACACCGCCGCCGTCCACGGCCAACCCCGACAGTGCTGCGCCGCCGCTGGCTGTGGTTACGTTCACTGGGACAATCCCGTGCCGGTAGTCGCTGCCATCGTCGAACTCGACGGGATCATCGTCCTGGCCCGCAACCAGGGCTGGCCGGAGAAGATGTACGGGCTGATCACCGGCTTTCTGGAAAAAGGGGAAACGCCGGACGCAGCCATCCGGCGCGAAGTACGGGAAGAATTAGGCCTGGACACTATCGCCACCCATTTCATCGGCAACTACGCCTTTTTCGAGATGAACCAGTTGATTTTGGCCTATCACATCCCGGCGCGGGGTGAAATCACGCTTGGCGAAGAACTGGCCGAGTTCAAACGGGTGCCGGTCGAGCGGCTAAAGCCCTGGACCCTCGGCACCGGCCCGGCCGTCCGCGACTGGCTGGCGGCGCGGCGCGACCAGCCATCGGAGATCATGGAAAGTCACGCCGCCGTCCGCGACTGGCTGGCCAACCAAAAGCCCAACTCCTGACCGGCTCGATGCCCATGTTCGCCTTCCTGCCTGCTCGCGCTCGTGGGGCACTGGCTTTCCTGCTGTTCGTCCTCAACACCGCGTTCTGGTGTACGCCCCTCTATCTGGTGCTCCTGCTCAAGCTGGCCATCCCCCGACCGGGCTGGCGCGAGTTCCACGCCCGCAGGCTGATACGAATCGCCGAGGCCTGGATCGACGGCAATAATCTCATCATCAACCTGACCCAGAACATCGAATGGGCCGTGACGGGTCTGGAGGACCTGCGGCGCGACGAGTGGTATCTGGTCGGTTCCAACCACCAGTCATGGGTCGACATCGTAGTGTCGCAGGGGGTTGATGCATTAATATTCTTTCAACATCAATCTGTTGGGCAACCACTATTCAAGTTGTTACTTTTTCGAGGTGAAAAGTCTTATCAAAACAATTAATGACGGAGCACTAGCCAACATCCCCATTTTTAGTTCGATCCAGTGCCATCGAACCGAATCTGACCAGAAGGAGCACCCCCTTGGAGTTCAAGGACTACTACCAGACCCTGGGCGTGGCCCGCGACGCCACAGCGGAGGACATCAAGAAAGCCTTCCGCAAGCTCGCGCGCAAATACCACCCGGATGTCTCGAAAGAGCCAGATGCCGAGGCGCGCATGCAGGCGGTCAACGAGGCCTACGCCGTACTCTCGGACCCGGAGAAGCGGGCCGCCTACGACCAACTCGGACAAAGCTATCAACCCGGCCAGGACTTCCGGCCGCCACCGGACTGGGATGCCGGCTTCGAGTTCTCGGGCCACGGCTTTTCCTCCGCCGAGGCATCCGACTTCAGCGACTTCTTCGCCGAACTGTTCGGCCGCGGGGGCGGCGCCCAGCGCACGGGTTTTCATGCCGGTGGTCTCCATGCCCACGGCGAGGATCACCACGCCAAGATCCTGCTGGAGTTGGAAGATGCCTTCCACGGCGCCACCCGCCAGATCAGCCTGCGGGCGCCGAAGCTGGACGCCCAGGGGCGGGTCGTGCTGGAGACCCGCACCCTCAACGTGCAGATTCCCAAGGGCGTGCGCGAGGGGCAGATGATCCGCCTGGCCGGGCAGGGCGCGCCGGGGCGGGGCGAGGGGCAGCCGGGCGACCTGTTGCTGGAAGTCCATTTCAAACCGCACCCGCGCTATCGCGTGGAGGGCCGCGACCTGCATCTGACCGTGCCGGTGGCCCCCTGGGAGGCGGCGTTGGGCGCCGTGGTGGCGGTGGAACTGCCCGACGGCGCGCTCAAGGTGCGCATTCCCGAGGGTGCCCAAAGCGGCCGGCAACTGCGCGTGCGCGGCAAGGGCATCCCCGCCGATCCGCCTGGCGACCTGCTGCTGCACATCGAGGTCGTGCTGCCCCCGGCCGCCACCCCAAAGGCGCGGGAACTGTATGAAACCATGGCGCGGGAACTCGCCTTCGATCCGCGCGCCGAGAGGAGGGCATAAGCCATGCGCGAGAATGACATCCTGAGCGGCAGCCTGCTGGAAGAAACCTGGCTCACCTTGGAACAGGTGGCGGCAGCCTCAATAGTGTTCGGCACACTTATTGGGTAGACAAAATGATGTCTCGATGTTCATCAGTCATTGGATGAAGTAATAAATTTTTAATACAGATTAACCAGTGAATAGAAATTTTCCACAATTTTTTCAATTTAGATCCAAGAAAAGAAACCAAACTATATTCTACTGGCAATCGAGAACTTCCTGTTTTCCGTAAATGATCTTCTTTCTTTGAAGAGGAATCTTTTAAAACTCGCAGGGCTTCTTTTTGGCTTTCTTGCTCTTTAACAAGCGTTTGCTTAAAGTAAATTAAAAGAACGTAAACAATTAAATAAATGTAAAATTGAATTTTGACTCCATTCGGTTCGTGGTTCCACAAATGGAGGGCATCCAGTGTTCGCTTTATACACCTGAAAAATAACTCTACTTGCCAGCGATAAGCATAAAGAATAATGATCTCGCTGGTCTTTAAATCCAAACGATTTGTAGTAATTCGATACCATTCACCAAAAACATAAAAACAAACTAAACGATAAGTCACTTTCGATTTATCACCTGAAAAAATAACGAGCGCATCGGTGACTTCTGAAAGGTAAAAGTTCCATGATTCGGGAATATTCACCTCAAGGACTGTTTGAATAGATGCTCGCATATTGTAGCGAATACGAGTAATAAAAAACGCTTGCTTTTCCGTAACTTGTTGAAAAATATCAAAAGCAAGATAACCCCGGTCCGTGATATAGGTCACCCCAGCTTCCAGCAATTCCATGAACACTTTTCGCTCGGAATAATTCGCTTCACTACTAATAAATTGTACAGGAATCATGCGATTAAGTTCATAAGCTAAATGCATCTTCAAGGCTTGGCACTTGGAAGTATATTTGGCCCATTCCATGTTTTTAAATGCAGGAAATAACGAACCATCAAACAATATGAAACGCCCTAACGTTCTTATCTCAGGAATATCTTTAATCTCAATGATTTCTATTAATTTAGCAAAAATACGCTGAAATACCTCCGGCTTATACCGTGAAAATGCTTCCGAATACATCGATGGCGATGCTAAAACAAAACCGAGCTTTTTTAAATCAGGATTTGTTTTTATTTCTGTGATTAGCAAACGAATCGATTGGGTTTTATTAATCACTGCATAAATCAGACTCACCATAAAATAGTACAGTGATAGCTTGTAAAGCTTCTCATCATTTTTTAAGCGATTCTGTTCTTCCTTAATTAATAGAATCACAGGTTCAATAATCTTTTCAAAAGTCAGCATAGTTTCATCTCATCAGATGGTACTGCCCACCCAGGTGACTCGCTTCCTCTACCCCCCAGTCGTCGCTGGATTAAACTAGAGTCCCGAGGCAGGCAGTGAATTGTGATTTCACATAACAACTTGATTACAAATTAGAAAATTATATCCCAAAGTTAATGGCAATTGCTATGCCGAACACTATTGCGGCAGCCTGCGCGGTGGAGCCAGAGTGGCTCGCCCGCCATCTCGACGAGGGACTTTTTCCCCAGGTCGCGAGCATTGCCGGCACCTGGCGTTTTTCCAGCGCCAACCTGGTGCGGGCGCGGCGTATGCGGCGGTTGGAGCGGGATTTCGATGCCGTGCCGGAACTGGCGGCCCTGGTGGCCGATGTGCTGGAGGAAATGGACGAGCTGCGGGTGCGCCTGCGACGGGTCGGGTTGGGTTAGCGCGCTACGCCCGCACCCGTTTGGCGCCGCCACATCCCCAGGAGATTCCCATGAGCGACGCGTTGCATCTCGTCTGTCCGCATTGCCACGCGGTCAATCGCGTACCGGCGGCGCGACTGGTCGAACAGCCCCGCTGCGGCCAGTGCCATCGCCCGCTGTTCGCCGCCCAGCCGGTGGAACTGAGCACCGCTGCCTTCGAGAAGCACCTCAACCGCAACGACATCCCGGTACTGGTGGATTTCTGGGCGCCCTGGTGCGGTCCCTGCCGGATGATGGCGCCGGCCTTCGAACAGGCGGCAGCGCAGTTGGAGCCGCGCGTGCGCTTGGCCAAGGTCAACACCGAGCAGGAGCAAGCGCTGGCCGCGCGGTTTGGCATTCGGAGCATCCCGACGCTGATCCTCTTTCGCGAGGGGCGCGAGGTGGCCCGGCAGGCTGGTGCGCTGGGCGCGGCAGACATCGTGCGCTGGATGCGGGCGCACGGCTGATTGCCTGAGCCCTCTGGACGATACTCGCCCATGCGTCATCCACCCGCGTCGCCGGCACTATTAACGGGGTCGCGCCTGCCCAACCGCTGAGATATTTTACTGCTGCCGCTGGTGTTTGGCGTCATCTTCCTGCTGGCTTGGGGCGGCCAGCGAATGGCCGTACCCTACGAGTTCGGCGAACAACTCCCGATTTCGCTCGATCCCGCCCGGCTGCCGGAATACGCCCTGCGTACCACCCTGCGGATGGGCATCGCGCTGCTGGGTTCGCTGCTGTTTACCTTCGCCTACGCCAAGGCTGCGGTCGGCAGTCGGCGGGCGGAACAGATTCTGATTCCGCTGCTGGACATCCTGCAATCGGTCCCGATTCTGGGCTTCCTGTCGATCACCGTGCTCTGGTTCGTCCACTTGTTTCCCGGCAGCCTGCTGGGACCGGAATGCGCGGCCATCTTCGCCATCTTCACCTCGCAAGCCTGGAACATGGCGTTCAGCTTCTACTACTCGCTGCGGATGCTGCCCAAGGATCTGTACCAGGTCGCCAACCTGCTCCAACTGTCGGCCTGGCAGCGGTTCTGGCGGCTGGAAGCGCCCTACGCCCTGCCGGGACTGGTCTGGAACACCATGATGTCCCTGAAGGTGCGCCGGGGTAGGACTGCTTGCCAACCTGCTTTTTCCTTACTAAACTGAAAAATGTAAGAACACAGGAGAGAGCAATGTCCGAAACTACATTGACCAGCAAGGGCCAGACCACGATTCCCAAGGAGATTCGGGACCAGCTTGGCCTGAAAGCTGGAGATCGGCTGACCTTTACCCTGCTGCCGGACGGCACGGTCATCCTGCGGGTCAAGAACCGGAGCCTTGCCAGTCTGGGCGGTTGTCTCCAGCGGAAGGGCCAACCAACGATTCCCATCGACCAGATGTCGCCCTGGCAGTGATCGGTATCGATACCAACGTCCTGGTGCGCTTTCTTACCCGCGACGACGAAAACCAGTACGAACTGGCCCGGAGCCTGATTCAATCCCGGCTCGACGCCGGCGAAGCCCTCTTGGTCAGCCTGTTGGTGGTCATGGAAACGGAGTGGGTTCTGCGCAGTCGCTACGGCTCGACCAAACCCCGGATTATCGAAGTGCTGACGGGGCTGCTGGAGTCCCGGGAAACCGTTTTTGAGGACGAATCCTCCTTGGAGGAAGCCTTGTTCTCCTGGCGGGAAAGCAACGCCGATTTTGCCGACTGTCTGATCGTGGCGCGCGGCCGGCGGCTAGGGTGCCGCAAGGTCGTCTCCTTTGACGCCAAGGCCGCGAGGTTGCCGGGTGGCGAGCGGCTGGAGGCGCCTTGATTTTCTACCCGCCAACATCAGATACGCTGTACGGGTTGTCGCAACGCCGTTGGAGGAATACGTTTATGCAAGCCATTCATGCGGTTTACGAAAATGGAATTTTTCGGCCGATTGATCCGGTCGATCTGCCGGATCGGTGCGAAGTGGAAATTACGATCCAATCCCAGCCGACGGTAATGGCGCGAACCACGCTGGCCCGGTTGGCGGAAATCAGTCGTCAGTTCCCGGTGAATCCAGAACTGCCCACGGATTTGGCCGCACAACACGACCACTATCTTTATGGTCTGCCCAAACAGCCATGATTTTCGTCGACACGAGTTTCCTGCTGGCGTTGTTGAATCCGCGTGACACATTGCATTCCCGTGCCCAAGGATGGGTAGCGGCAGTCGCCGAACCCCTGCTGGTGACGGAATATGTGATATGGGAAATGGTCAATAGCCTGTCCATGCCGGCGGATCGTCCAAAAGCACACTTGGCGGTTCGGGAAATCCAAACCGCATCCGACTGGAAATGGGTGCCTGCCTCCAACTCGCTGTTTGGGGCAGGGATGCGACTGCACCACGAGCGCGATGACAAGGCTTGGTCTTTAACCGATTGCATCTCTTTCCATGTCATGCGACAGCATAATATCCGCCGTGCTCTGACCTTCGATCATCATTTCGAACAGGCGGGCTACGAAGCAATGTTGCGACGCGATCCGACCACATGAAGCTTGGCGGCCCCAGGTCAGGGGTTATCGCCTGACGCTCTAATCTGACCTACGTGCTGAAGAGATGAGGTTTCTCGCGGAGAATCCTGATGAGTATTGGAAAATGGTTGAAAGTTGGGATGCTACTGGCCGTCGCGATCGCCGGCGGTATCTTCGCATGGCTGTATTTTCAGCAACCCACGCTGCCGGATGCATTCCCCTCCGGGAATGGCCGCATCGAAGCCACCGAAGTCGATGTCGCCACCAAGTGGGCCGGACGAGTCAAGGAAGTACTGGCCAACGAGGGCGATCTGATCGATGCCGGTCAGGTGGTGGCGCGGATGGATACGGCCACTCTGGAGGCGCAACTGCGCCAGGCCGAGGCTCAAGTCAAACAGGCGCGGGACGCCAAGGCCAGCGTCGCCGCCCTGGTCTCCCAGCGACAAAGCGAGCTGGCGTTCGCCGAAAGGGATCTCGACCAATAGTGTTCGGCACACTTATTGGGTAGACAAAATGATGTCTCGATGTTCATCAGTCATTGGATGAAGTAATAAATTTTTAATACAGATTAACCAGTGAATAGAAATTTTCCACAATTTTTTCAATTTAGATCCAAGAAAAGAAACCAAACTATATTCTACTGGCAATCGAGAACTTCCTGTTTTCCGTAAATGATCTTCTTTCTTTGAAGAGGAATCTTTTAAAACTCGCAGGGCTTCTTTTTGGCTTTCTTGCTCTTTAACAAGCGTTTGCTTAAAGTAAATTAAAAGAACGTAAACAATTAAATAAATGTAAAATTGAATTTTGACTCCATTCGGTTCGTGGTTCCACAAATGGAGGGCATCCAGTGTTCGCTTTATACACCTGAAAAATAACTCTACTTGCCAGCGATAAGCATAAAGAATAATGATCTCGCTGGTCTTTAAATCCAAACGATTTGTAGTAATTCGATACCATTCACCAAAAACATAAAAACAAACTAAACGATAAGTCACTTTCGATTTATCACCTGAAAAAATAACGAGCGCATCGGTGACTTCTGAAAGGTAAAAGTTCCATGATTCGGGAATATTCACCTCAAGGACTGTTTGAATAGATGCTCGCATATTGTAGCGAATACGAGTAATAAAAAACGCTTGCTTTTCCGTAACTTGTTGAAAAATATCAAAAGCAAGATAACCCCGGTCCGTGATATAGGTCACCCCAGCTTCCAGCAATTCCATGAACACTTTTCGCTCGGAATAATTCGCTTCACTACTAATAAATTGTACAGGAATCATGCGATTAAGTTCATAAGCTAAATGCATCTTCAAGGCTTGGCACTTGGAAGTATATTTGGCCCATTCCATGTTTTTAAATGCAGGAAATAACGAACCATCAAACAATATGAAACGCCCTAACGTTCTTATCTCAGGAATATCTTTAATCTCAATGATTTCTATTAATTTAGCAAAAATACGCTGAAATACCTCCGGCTTATACCGTGAAAATGCTTCCGAATACATCGATGGCGATGCTAAAACAAAACCGAGCTTTTTTAAATCAGGATTTGTTTTTATTTCTGTGATTAGCAAACGAATCGATTGGGTTTTATTAATCACTGCATAAATCAGACTCACCATAAAATAGTACAGTGATAGCTTGTAACTTGGCTTTCGCTCATTTTTCGACGTCATTTTGGATTTCATCAGGCTGCCATGGCGAGTCCAACATCGTTTTCAACTAGATCGTTATCATTCTCTATCTGAACTTTGCTGAATGACAGATTATAAATTTCTTTAGGAATTTGCAAGAGAGTAAGAATTTTCTCCTGTAAAGGACTCAACTTCTCCACCACATATCCAGTGATAGTATCGCCTTTCTTCTCAACAAAAAGATGGATTCCTTCAAAAGCCGCTAATAACCGTTCTGCCGTCGGTCGAGCCACCGCTATCTTGGGATTTCCTGGAACTAAACCCGCTATTTTTTCACCCGCTTTTGCCAGTTCCCGACTCGCGACAAAGTCGATCAACGTTAAAATCTGTAGCGCCATAAACAGTAAAAATACTAACCCCTTGATCCGTTCATCAATCCGCACAAATAACGGCAGGACCGGTAACGAACCGCCCTTGAAACGATGAAAGCCCCGTTCCACCAGGTATTCGTCCCGATAATACCGAACACTTTGCTGAAGCGTCATCCGGGTCTTGGCGGCATTGGTGACATAAATCCGCCAGCCCATGAGGTGTTGATGGGCGTGAATCGCCACCGCTTGCCGTTCGACGCGACAGGTCAGCTCTGAATAGGTTTCCCACCGGTACGGCGTGTGGGCCGTGGGCCGTCCCGACCGTAAATAGCGTTTTTCGGTATGGGTTTTTTCCTGTACCTGGACCGTCAGAAATTCACTAACACCCTGTTCTTTCAAGATGTTATAGTCTCTCCAATTAATATCTATACATAAGATATTAGGCCGAGTCTGGAATGGCGGCATAGTCAGTATCAGGAAGCTGAAAAAAGGATCGGATTTTATCCGCCTTTTGTTGGAGGGACTTCAATGCCGAGTGGAGTCTTTTCTTCAAGTCGGGTTTGTTTTTGATGGGTTGTTTTCCCACTTGGCGATGCTTGATCTCGTTCCAGACTTGCTCGTCGGGATTCAGTTCTGGGGAATGGGTCGGAAAGAAGAACATCCGCAGTTGGGTCCGATGCGCCAGGACGAACTGGCGCACGGGGGCCGACCGATGAAACGACGCTTGATCCGCGAGGAGAATCAGGGGGCGGGTTCGCCCCCGCAGCAGTTGGCGGAGAAACGCCACATACCGCTCGCCGTCTACCGACGGCTCGGTCACCGTGTAGCGCAGGGCGCCGGTGGCCGTGATGACGGACAAGACGTTATACCCCCCGCGCCGGTCGGTCGCCAGCACCACCGGCGGGTGGCCCACCGCACCCCAGGTGCGCCCCGCCCGGGTCATGATGCCGACGCCGGCCTCGTCCTCAAAGCCGATGTCCGCCCCGATCTTCTCGGCCAACTGTTGGATTTTCGGAAACTTATACAACAGGAAATAGGCGACCGCCTCGGGGTCCTGTTCCGCCGCGCGATAGCAGGGCCGCTGGCAGCTCAACTTCAGGCGGTGCAGGTGCAGCGCTACCGTCGAATCCGCCACCCACACCCCAAACCGCCGCCGGAGCAACTCCACCAGGATCGGAAGCGTCCACAGTTCGGTATCATACCCATGATCGACCGGCGTCGAGTTCAGAATGGTGTCGTGCAGCCAGCGATCCAACTCGGGGGTAAGCACCGGCTCGGCGCCCGGCGCCGTGCGGGTATCCAACGCCGCTTCGCCCGCCGCCCGATACCATCGCAGCCAATCATAAATACAACTGCGGCTGATGCCGAAAATCTTGGCAATCAACTCCGGGCTCTGGTGTTGATCCTCCACCGCCCGAACGGCAATGCGGCGGAGGTAGTTCATGACCTCATCGGGTATTTTACGAAAATCCGACAACCATTCCGCGTTCATGGGGATACTCCCGTTGCCCAGCCCAGTTGGCTCGCTATGGAATTTCTCAACTTATTAGACAACCAAACTAAAAATGAGTTTATTGCATTGTATAGATTATAATTGGAGAGACTATAAACGATGGTGGGTGGAATTCGCTGACCAATATCTTATCAAGATTGAATCATCCGAGAATAAACCGCATCTTTGGAGTGGAAAAAAAGGCGCTGAAGCTGAAGCAGTTTTTGCCAACACCTATCCTACAATTCATGCCCATTTCCAGAATTATCGGCAGGCGTTGATTGATCGTTATGATCAGGGGCGGTTTTTCTGGGAATTACGGGCTTGTGTGTATTGGCAGGAATTTGAAAAACCGAAGATTTTTGTTCCAGCTATAGAAGATGGTGTGAATTATGCGCCTGATTTGACAGGCTACTATGGCAATGATAAGACCAACATTATTGTTTCAAGCGATTGGAAATATTTGCTCGCGCTGCTCAATTCATCGGTCTCTTGGTGGCTCACAAGGCAAACCTTTTCGGGCAAGCAAGGCGGATTCTACGAATTTAAGCCAATGTATGTTTCGCGGATTCCTATTCCCTCCGCGAGCAACTACCAAAAGACATTGATTGAAGCTATTGTTACCGCCATCCTCGCTCCAAACACCCTCACCCCCAGCCCCTCTCCCGCTTGCGGGCGAGGGGAGTGGGAACGCCTCATCAACGGCCTCGTCTACGAACTCTTTTTCCCCGACGACCTGCACCAGGTCAACATCCACCTCTTTGATGCCGCCGCCAAGGCCGGAATCGACCGGCTAACCACCCTCGACGGCTCCGTATTGGCGGACGCCGCCGGCGAAATCGCCACCACCATCTTCGCTCCCAGTCATCCCATTCAGGAAATGCTCGCCGACCTGCAAAGGCTGGAGGTCGTGCGAGTGATCGAAGGGCGGGATTGATTGCCAAGTGGTGGCGCTCTACAGCCTTGACCCAGCAGAGTCAGCAACGTAGCCGGCATGGGAGAACGCATGGAACTCAAACAATGCAAAGCCCGTTTTTCGTTGGCATACATCGGCGCCGTCGCGGCTTGCGCCGGTTACCAAGTTTGCAAACCGGTGGTGGATGACGACAGCGTGGACGGCATTCTGATCGGGCAAGCCGGGCGGCGCCCCCGCATCGAGTTCCAGGCCAAGGCCAGTTCGCGGGAGCTGCTCCAGGAACACCACCTGGCTTTTCCGCTGTCTCTCAATGACTTACCGGCTAAAGCCGGTAGGTTGAGCTGGCGGGGGATAAACCCCCGCCTGAAACGCTTTGCGGCGGATTAAACCGCCACCTGAAGGGCGCGACGCCTGAAGGCGGTGGTTTGTACCACGGCTGCCGCTTGCGCGGCTAAAGCGCGGGCTAAAGCCGCAGCCATGGAAATCAAGAACTACAACGATCTGCGGGCCGATGTGATCGTTCCCCGCCTGCTGATTGTGGTCCTGATGCCCGAACAGCCAGAGGACTGGCTCCATCATTCCGAAGACCAACTCTGCCTGCGCCACTGCGGTTACTGGCTGTCGCTGGCGGGCCAACCCGATACCGAAAACACCACCACCGTGACCGTCTACCTGCCACGCCAGCAGCGATTCGACAGTGAAGCGCTCCACACCCTGATGACGCGAACGGAACGAGGGGAAGGGTTATGAATGTGCAAATTCGCGATCCGGCGCTCTTCCGGCACCTTTCCCACCTGGATGTCCGCGCCTATCTGGTCGGCCAGCAGTGGACTGAAGCCGGCCGGATCGGCAACAAGGCCACCGTCCACACCCAACAGGACGCCACCCACCGCACCTGGGAAATTCTGCTACCGAGCCGGGAAGACGTGGCCGATTACCCCGAGCGCATGGCCGAAGCGTTGCGCACCCTGGCCCAGGTCGAGGGGCGCTCCGAACTGCTGATCTATCGCGACTTGCTCGCCGCCGGCGCCGACGTGCTGCGCGTGGCGGCCCCGCACGCCGCGACCGATGGCACCATTGCGATTCAAGAGGGCGTGCTGCTGCACCAGGAAGCCGAAAACCTGCTGCTGGCGGCGGCCTGCGCGGCGATCCAGCCCCGACCGTCCTACCACGCCGGGAAAGTGACCGAAGCCGTGCACTATCTGGAAACGGTCCGGCTCGGCCCGTCCGAAATCGGCAGCTATGTCATTACTCTGCTCTCGCCCGTGGCTCCGATCCTGCGTAGGCATACCCAGCAATCCCTGCTGGAGGATGAACCCTTCGCCCGCCAAGTCACCTATCGGCTGGCCGAGGCGCTGGATGCTCTGGAACAGGCCGCGAACGACGCCGCCGCCAGCGACGACTTCGCCGCCTTTGAAACCCGAGTGTCCCAGGGAATCAGCGCCAACCTCTGCGAAGCCGTGGCGCGGTTGGCGCAACAATGCCACGGCATCCGGCTCGAATTGAGTTGGGCGCGCGTCCGGCCCGCCGCCCGCCCCAACTTCCGCCGCTTCTTCAGCCGGGAGACGGGCCGCTTGCTGGAAGAAGCCGCCCGCGAGTTCCGGCGCAACGAACCGCGCCTGGATTGCGCGCTGACCGGCTGGGTGATCCGCCTGGATCGCGAACCCGACCAGTTCGATGGCCGCGCCACTCTGCGACTGTTGATCGACAATCGCCCGCGCCATGTTAGCGTCAAATTCGAGCAATCCATGTTCGACACGGTGATTCACGCTTTCCGCGACCGGATTCCGATCAGCCTGGATGGCGATCTTTTTCCAGTGGGCCAGCGCTACGAACTCGGGAATCCCCGCAACCTGGCGCTGATTCGGGATACCGACGAACCGAATCCTGATAACTCCCTTGAAGCAGTGCAAACAATCGGGTCTTGATCGCAATGTGCAAGACATGGTTCTTCATAGAACCGAACTAGCAAAATGTATTCGAGCGTTTGTTATTCGGTCAGCGAAATGCTCGCCAACCTGCAACGGTTGGATGTGGCGCGTATCATCGAGGGGCAGGAAAAACAATGACCAATGCCTGGTGTCTAATCGGTTAGGATCGTCAAACCTTGGTAACCCGCGAAACGACCTAACCCGTTAGAGGGATAAACGTGATGAAAGTGATGCGATATTGGATGTGCGTGGCGATGACGGTCATCGCGGCACTGATGCCCCTGCACAGCGCGAACGCATGGGATTCTTCCGGCGGCAGCTATCGGGGCGGCGGCTATCACGGCGGCGGCTACGGCGGCTATCGGGGCGGCAGCTATCGGGGCGGCGGCTATCACGGCGGCGGCTATCACGGCGGCTATCGGGGCGGCTACGGCCGCTATCACGGCGGCGGCTACTACTATGGTGGCGGTTGTTGGGGTTGCGACGCGGTGGGTGCGGGCATCGTCGGGCTGGCGATAGGCACGATCATCGGCTCCGCGATAATCGCGGCGGAGCCACCACCGGTCGTGGTGCGGTCTCCGCCGCTTCCTCCACCCAGGCGTTGCGCGTCGGTCATCGTGGATGGCACGACCTACTACAACTGTAACGGTGGCCGGGGTGGGTATTACGAGGACTGATAGACAGGGTGATCGATCACGACTTGCTCGCCGCCGGCGCCGATGTGCTACGCATGGCGGCTCTCCACGCCGGTAAAGTAACCGAAGCCGTGCGGTATCTGGAAACGGTCCGACTCGGCCCGCGCAAACTTGGAGATCCGCTCAACATCCACCCCGCCTTCCAGGCCAACGACCAACATCACTGCCAACCCTAAGACCCGCAGCCACTGCGTACCCCGCTCGTATTCCCACAGTTCCGCTTCCGGCGCCTGCCGGGCGCGCGCCTACAGTCCTTTGCGGTACCGATCTACACTACTTTTCAGTAACCCCGTCACCTGGGCCAGCTTCCGGTTTGCGTCGCCCAAATCCTCAACCACGGTCCACCCCATGCACGCTTTCCATATCCGTCGCCCTCTCGCCACCGATTTGCTGGTCCTCGCCGCTGGCGCCCTGCTGCCACTGGCCTTCGCACCGTTCGGTGTTTGGCCGCTGGCGATCCTGGCGCCGGTGGTCCTGCTGTGGAGCTGGGATGGCGCCACGCCGCGCCAGGCGGCCGGTCGCGGCGGATTGTTCGGGCTGGGTGCGTATGGCTTCGGCATCTACTGGATTTTCATCAGCCTGCACGATTACGGCAACGCCCCGGCGCCGTTCGCGGCCCTGGCGACTTTCGCCGTGGTGCTGCTGATGGCGCTGTATCTGGCCGTGCTTGGCGGACTGATCGCCCGCTGGGGACCACCGCCGGGACCGGCGCGCTGGCTGCTGGCGGTTCCGGCGCTGTGGACTCTGCTGGACTGGATCCGAAGCTGGCTGTTCTCCGGTTTTCCCTGGCTGGCCATCGGCTACAGCCAGACCGATGCGCCGCTTGGCGATCTCGCGCCTTACCTGGGCGTGTTCGGGGTCGGCTGGGCCGTGCTGCTCAGCGCCGGCCTGCTCTGGACCCTGTTCAACAGCGCCGACTGGCGGGCGCGGTTGGGCGGGCTGGGCGGGCTGGCGGCGTTGTGGCTGAGCGCGTGGGGATTGGGGCAGATAGCGTGGGTCGAACCGGCCGGAACGCCGCTGCGCATCGCCATTGTCCAAGGCAACATCGCGCAAGATCAGAAATGGCGGCCAAACGCGCTCGACGAAACCCTGAGCCGCTATGTTCAGTTGAGCCTGCCCGAGCACGGACGCAGCGATGTGATCGTCTGGCCGGAAACCGCGATCCCGGCGTTTTTGGACGATGTCCGCCCCTTCGTCGCCGCGCTGGCCGGCGAAGCCCAGAAGGCACAGGTGGATTACGTCACCGGCATCCCGACCGGATCGTGGGAGACCAGCGTTTTCCACAACAGCATCATCGGCATCGGCCGCTCGCCAGGGCTGTACCATAAACGCCGGCTGTTGGTGTTCGGTGAATACCTGCCGCTGCGCTCGTTCTTTCTGTTTTTTCGTGACTGGGTGGACATCCCAATGGCCGATTTCACGCCGGGCAACCTGGAGCAACCGCTGTTTCGCGCCGGCGGCCAGCCGGTCGGACTGTCCATCTGCTTCGAAGCGGTGTTCGGGAGCGAGATTCGGCGGGCGTTGCCCGAGGCGACCTGGCTGATCAACCTCAGCAACGACGCCTGGTTCAAGGATTCCACCGCCCCGCACCAGCATTTGCAGATCGCCCGGATGCGGGCGCTGGAGGTCGGTCGTTATATGGCCCGCGCCACCAACACCGGTGTTTCCGCCATCCTCGACGAACGCGGCCGAATTCGGATTCGCGGCGCGCAGTTTCAGTCCGAAGTCATTCGTGGTGAAGTCCAACCCTTGCGTGGGTTGACCCCCTATGCCCGGTTCGGGGATTGGCCTGCGGTGGCGATGATGATAGGGTTACTCGCCTTGGGATTGTTCCTGGGCCAACGCACCCTCAGGCCACGGCATGAGCCAAAACCCGACCCAACCGCATCTTCCTCCGCGCACTGAGTTTCCCTGGCCCGCCGGCTGGCGGCGGCCCAACCTCGCGTTCGCCGCGCGCGCCTGGAACCGCCACTGGCCGTGGTTGACCGGGCTGCTAAGCGGCGGCCTGCTGTTGCTGGCCTCCTGCGCCACCGCTCCGCCGCGCAACGTCAACGACGCCTGCGCCATTTTCGCCGAATACGATGGCTGGTTGCCCGATGCCAAGGCCGCCAGCCGGCGCTGGGGCGTACCGCTGCCGGTGCTGCTGGCGATCATCCACCAGGAATCGGCGTTTCAGTCCGATGCCCAACCGCCGCGGCGCTGGTATCTCGGCTTCATTCCCGGCCCACGCCCCTCTTCCGCCTACGGCTACAGCCAGGCGCTGGATGGCACCTGGGAACGTTACATTGCCGCCACCGGCAACCGGGGCGCCGACCGCGACGAGTTCGACGACGCGGTGGATTTCATCGGTTGGTACGTCAACGAAACATCCCAGCGCAACCGCATCGCCAAGAGCGACACTTATAACCAGTATCTGGCCTATCACGAGGGTCAGGGCGGCTTCGCCAAGGGCACGTACCGGCAAAAGCCGTGGCTGATGAAGCGGGCGCGGCAAGCGCGCCAACAGGCCGACCGCTACCGCGCGCAACTGAACCGCTGCGAACCCCGCCTGGCCATTGAATCCTCGGGGCCACGATCATTCTGAGCGGTCGACGCCCGATACGCTGCCGGCGCTCTCTGCTTCCCCGCGCGCCTCACGCTCGGAGGCACAATCCCACTCGCCGGAGAATCCCGCCATGCACGACGACGCTTTCGACAATGATCGGTATGACCCCGAGGCGCTCCCGCTGCCCAGCAAGAGCCAACGCAAGCGGGAGGCGACCGCGTTGCAGGATCTGGGCGAACACCTGGTGAAACTCACCCCGGCGCAATTGAGCCGGATACCGCTGCCCGATGAGTTGCTGGCGGCGGTGCGCATGGCCCAGACCATCTCGCAGCGGGGCGGGCGCAAGCGCCAGTTGCAGTACATCGGCAAACAGATGCGCCGGCTGGACGCGTCGGAAACGCAGGCGATCCGCGCCGCCCTGGCCACGGTGCTTCCCGGCTGGCGATAAGATGGTAGAACTTACGCATTGATAAGCACTGTATGTTCCATTCGCAAGCACTTTACGACTCAGCATGTGTCTGCCGTGGCTTTGGGCCTCTTGAAAGAGGGTCTTTCGTGGGGCAGATACTGAGAATTCAAAGACCGCCTATCTTCGCTATTTGACTCATAATCAATAAGTTGGATAACAATCAGGCTGAACCAGTACCGTGACATCGCCATGACCTTGAACGAATTACGCTACATCGTTGCCGTCGCCCGCGAGCGGCATTTCGGTCGCGCCGCGGAGTCTTGCCACATCAGCCAGCCCACGCTGAGCGTGGCGGTACGCAAGCTGGAGGAGGAACTGAGCGTGACCTTGTTCGAACGCGGTCCCGGCGAGGTCGCGGTGACGCCGCCCGGCCGGCGCATCGTCGAGCAAGCCCGGCGGGTGTTGGACGAGGCGGCGGTCATCCGCCAGCTTGCCGCCCAAGGCCAGGACGAACTGGCCGGGATGCTGCGGCTGGGGGTGATCTACACCATCGGTCCGTATCTGTTGCCGCACCTGATTCCCCGCCTGCACCGGCGCGCCCCGCGCATGCCATTACAGATCGAGGAGAACTACACGGCGGTGCTCGGCGAGCAGCTCAAGGACGGCGAGCTGGACGCGCTGATCCTGTCGCTGCCGTTCGCGGAGGCGGGGATCGTGACCCAGGCGGTGTACGAGGAGCCGTTCGTGGTGTTAATGCCGACCGGCCATCCGTTGGAACAGGAAGCGGTGATTGATTCGCCGACCCTGGCCCGGCAGGAGTTGCTGCTATTGGGGCCGGGCCACTGCTTCCGCGATCAGGTGTTGCGATTCTGCCCGGAATGCAACCAGTTGAGCGTGGCCTCGGACAACATGCAGCGCACTCTGGAGGGCAGTTCGCTGGAAACCATCCGGCTGATGGTGGCGACCGGGATGGGCGTCACCGTGCTGCCCTACACCTCGGTCAGCGGTTACGCCCACGCCAGCGACCTGCTCAGCGTCCGGCCGTTCGCGGAGCCGGCCCCGACCCGGGTAGTGGCGCTGGCCTGGCGCAAGAGTTTCCCGCGCGGGGCCGTGATTTCGTTGCTGGCCGAGGCGATCCGCGCCTGTCCGCTGGGCGAGGCGGTGCGGACGCTGGAATGATCAGCCGAACTCCTCGGGGCCGAACCCCACCAGCGGCAATAGCTGCTTCAGCCCCTCCGCCAGCGCAGCGGAATCGTCGGCCCGCAAGGTGATGTGCCCCACCTTGCGGCCGGGGCGGGGCGCCTTGCCGTAAGCATGGTAATGCGCGCCCACCGTCGCCAGCGCCGCCGCCCGGTCTGGCATCGTCCCGATGCAATTCAGCATGACGGAATGGCCGACGGCGGCGGTCGAACCCAGCGGCAGGCCGAGAATCGCCCGCAGGTGGTTTTCGAACTGGCTGGTTTCCGCGCCCTCGATGGTCCAGTGCCCGGAATTGTGGACCCTGGGCGCCATTTCGTTAGCGATCAGCCGGCCCTCCTTAACAAAGAATTCGACCGCCAACAACCCGATGTAATCCAGCCGATCCAAGAGCCGGTGGGCGTAGTTCCAACCCTCGCGTTCCAGTTCCGGCGCGGGATACGGCGCGCGCGACAGCCGCAGGATACCGTCGCGATGGTGATTTTCCACCAGCGGATAGAACACGGTCGCGCCGTTGCGGCCTCGCGCCGCCAGCACCGACACCTCCCGCTCGAACGGCACGAAGCTTTCCAGGATCAGCGGCGCGCCGCCCAGCGCCCGCCAGGCCGGTTCGACATCCTCGGGCCTGCGCAAGATCCGCTGACCCTTGCCGTCGTAGCCCAGCCGGCGGGTTTTCAGCACCGCCGGCAGTTCCACCCGCACCACGGCCCTGCGCAATTCCTCCAGGCTGGCCACGGTGGCGAAGGTCGGGGTCGGGATACCCAGCTCCCAGAACAGGGTTTTTTCGGAGACCCGGTCCTGCGCCGCCGCCAGCGCGCCGGGCGGGGGGTAGACCGCCACCTGCCGCTCCAGCGCCAGGGCGGCGGTCGCCGGCACGTTCTCGAAATCGAAGGTCACCACTTCGGCCCAGTCGGCCAGTTGCTCCAGCCGGGCTTCGGCGTCGTAATCGCCCCGAATCAGCGTCGCCACCTGGCCGGCGCAGGCATCGGCGGCGGGATCGAGCACCTGGAAGCGCAAATCCAGCGGATAGCCGGCCAGCGCTAGCATCCGCGCCAGTTGGCCGCCGCCGACGATGCCGACGTTCATGGCTGGAGATTCCTCGGATCGGGTTCGGCCAGCACCCGCGCGGTCTGTCGGGCGCGGAACTCGCGCACGGCCTCGCGGATCGCCGGGTATTTGTTGCCGAGCAGGGCGGCGGCCAGCAGGGCGGCGTTGATCGCGCCAGCCTTGCCGATGGCGAGCGTACCGACCGGAATGCCGCCCGGCATCTGGACGATGGACAGCAGCGAATCCAGGCCGTTGAGCGCCTGCGATTGCACCGGCACGCCCAGCACCGGCAGCACGGTCTTGGCCGCGACCATGCCCGGCAGATGCGCGGCGCCGCCGGCCCCGGCGATGATGACCTCTAGCCCGCGCGCCTCGGCGTTGGCCGCGTACTCGAACAGCAGATCGGGGGTGCGGTGGGCCGACACCACCCGGACTTCGTGAGGCACTCCGAGCGCGTCCAGGGTGTTCGCCGCGTGTTCCAGGGTGCTCCAGTCGGAGGTGGAGCCCATGATCAAGCCAACCAGTGGATTCATGCGTATCGTTTCTATGTCGGGTTGAGGGCCGTTACGGCAGGAAGTGTAGGTAATTATGCTCCAACGTCAACGCGCTGGCATCCCTTTCCGCAGGGGCGAAGTCGTCCAGGCTGGGCGCGGCCGGGTGTTTCCGGGCGCGGGCATGGCCCGGTGGTGGGATCGGGTGGCGGCGTGCCGATCCTTACTCGTCCCAGCCATCGACGTCGAATTCCAGCAACGCCCGTTCCGTTTCGCTCAGCACCACCAGCAGGCCGGCCCGCTGTCGGTGCAGCCAGGCCAGCCGTTGGTGATGGTCGGTGAGCTCGTCGGCATCGATGGCAACCGATTCGCTCAACACGACGGTCAATTCCACGACCGACGCTTCCAGTTCGTCCAGATCATCCAGCAATTCCCGCCGTCGAATCCGCAAATCATGGAATGTCGCCATCGCCTTCTCCCGAGAAACCCTGTCAATCCAGAACGGTCGTTCCCCGATAACCGCTCACGATGCTTGCCGCCATGAAGATCGCCACCGCTACGTAAAACAGGCGGGGCAGCCATTCGGCCAGCGTATCCCATTGCAGCTCCAATTGGGCATCCCATTGGCGCACTTGATGGCGGATGACCTCGTCCAACCGGCCCGCTACTTCGCCGCTGGCAAATAGCGCCACCGCGCCGGGATCGTCCACCACGCCGTAGCGGCTCAGGGTTTCGGCTACCCCCGACCGGCCATCGGCCAGCGCCGCCGCCGCGCCCGCGAACCGGGCACGCAACAGCGGGTCGGCGACGCTCTTTCCGGCCAATGGCAGCGCTTCCAGGATCGGCACGCCGGATTCCAGCAACAGTAGCAGGCTGAACAGTCCATCGCGCCGTTGTTGTCGAGCCAGCAGACCGCCGAGCACCGGCAGCGCCAGCAGCAGCTTTGCCCAGGTCGCGCTGGTTTCGCGGGCGAGTTGTTGGCGGTAGGCGAACGCCAGCAGGCGCAGGCCGCCGTACAGCAACAGCGGCGGTCCGATGGCCCGCAGCAGATAGCCGCCCAACCCGATGGCGCCCTGGAATAGCGCCGGAAACGGCGCGATGAAGGTCGCCAGCGTCAGGATCAGGAATGGAAACACCAGCCGGGACTTCAACCGGCCAAACAACTGGGCGCGGCTGGCGTAATGTTCGCTCAGGCGTTTATAGAGGGATTCCAGCCGCCCGCCCATGGCCGCCGCGCGCACCAGTCGCGTTTCCCATGGCAGCAACACGCCGCTGCTTTGTCCGGCTTTCGCCAAATCCGCGCCCTTCGCGAGAGCCGCAGCGGTTTGCGCCAAGGCTTGCCGCGCGTCGGCCGGCAAATCGCGCCCGATCAGGGTGAACGCTTGCGCTGGCGCAATGCCGGCGTGTTCCATCGTCGCCAGTTGCGAGAATAGTTGGGATCGTTGGTGGGCGGTCAGCAGCACGAGGGTTGCTCCGGGTGGCTTATTTTTTGCCAAAGTTTAAAGTGGACCCCATGGTCAAGACAAAAGTAGCTGGAATTTAAGTTAAGGTTTCATGTCCAGCAGAAGATTCTGCTGCGTGGGGCCCTGGCGGGCCGAGGGGTCCCTCGGTCGCGGGGATTCCCCCGACGCGGAAGGACGACCAAACTTGTCGATGATCTGGGCTCCACCTCCTTGACCGGTCGCGTACACGATATCCGGTGTTTGATAGCCCAGGGACTGATGTCCGCGCTCGCCATTGTAAAAGCTGAAATACGTTTTGAGGCCGGCCTGGACCGCCGGCAGGGTCTCGTAGTTCTGGAGATAGACGTCTTCATACTTGACGGTGCGCCACAACCGTTCGACGAAGATGTTGTCCGCGGCCCGTCCCCGGCCGTCCATGCTGATCTGAAGCGGATGCGCCTTCAGGGCGTCAAGGAAGACGTGGCTGGTGAACTGAGCGCCTTGATCCGTGTTGAAAATCTCCGGGACCCCAAACCGACGCACCGCCTCCTGGAAGCAGTCTACACAGAACCCGGTGTCCAACGTATTGCTCAGCCGCCAGGTCAAGACCTTCCGACTATACCAGTCCAGAATCGCCACTAAGTAGCTGAAGCCTTGAGCCAGTCGGAGGTAGGTGATATCGGTACTCCACACCTGATTGGGGCGCTGGACGGCCAGCCCCCGCAGCAGGTAGGGGTAGACCGGATGCAGCGGATGGGGCTGGCTGGTGTGGGGACCGGGAGCCATCCCCGCCAACCCCAACTGCTGCATCAAGCGCTGCACTCGCTTGCGGTTGACCCGCAACCCGCGGTTCCGCAGAAACTGCACCATCCGCCGGCTGCCAAAGAACGGATGGCGGGTGTATTCTTCATCAATCAGCCGAAGCATCAGCAGATCCTCGTCATCGATCGGTTTCGCTCGTTGATGCGCGTAGTAGGTCGCCCGACTGACCCCTGCCAGGGCGCACTGCCGGGCCAGGGGTAAGGCGTCCGCACCCGAGACCCACGGCTGTCTTACCGCGACAGGCTCAGACCGGACTTTTTTTTCAGCCAGTCCAGCTCCATCTTCAGCCGCCCGATTTCGCTGTAGAGCCGCTCCGAGTCACTGGGGTCCGTCACCGCTAGCGGTCCCCGCTTCCCCTCAAACAAGTCACTGGCCTTCTCCAGCAAGGCTTTTTTCCAGTGGCTCACCTGGACCGGATGAACCCCATACTCTTGGCCGATCTCGTTCAACGTCTTCGTCTCACGGACCGCTTCCAAAGCCACTTTGGCCTTGAAGCTCGCGTTGTGGACCTTCCGCGTCTTAGCTTCACTCATCCTCGCAACCCTCATGTTCATCGCCTTTCCTAGCTTAAACTCCTGTCTGATTTTCGGGGTCCACTATAGTTATCCCGCAACCAGCCGGATAGGTGTTGGCGTACCAGTTCCTTGAACTTGTTAGTGGTCTTGAAAGGCCACCATAAGCCTTGCTTGGGAAATGCTTTCTGGAATTCCAACACCTTACGCCACTGATCGAGTTCTTCCGGCGAGGATGGCGAATAGGGCGCGTTCTTGAAATAGACCATGATATGAGGTCGACGTGGTTGCTCCTTACTTTCCTGCCAAGCTTTGTAGGCGATACGAAATTCATGTTCCGTACCGGAATCGGCATCGTGGGTGGGCGTGCCGAACCGCTTCCAAAATATACCGATGAGAAGATCGCAGTCGTCAATTGCAGAATTCCGTCGATCATGCCTTGCGGACCTTCCGGGTGAAAGCCAGGATAAGCGTCTGTTTCCCAGCGGTAGAGTTTGAAGTCCACATCGAGCACCGCGCCCAAACCCCGGTTCAATTCATCAATCACACCGGGCAGGACATCTCGCTCAGGCTGAACATCGCTAGGGGAAGCGAGGACGACGCGCAATATTCGCATGATTGTCTTCTCCGTCATGAATTTTGTCCCAGTGCTTGGAAGCCAACTGAGGTCGGTTTGATAGACTTTGAATCGCTCTTGCAAGGTCTTAATTGCATTAGGAACTACCTCATCGATCTGCACACCTCGCCTAAAATTAGCGGTAAGTTTAGCAAGAATTTGAGCATCACCGATTTTCCCTAACGCCTCAACAGCCTCTCCGCGCACCCATTTATATTCATCTTGCATAACATCTTGAAGAGCGCTGATAGTTCCCACAACACCAATATCACCTAATACCTTGGCAGCAGTATGCCGTACATCGTCGTTTTCATCCTTCAGAGCCTTTTGGATAACATCAGTGACCGCTACTCCACCAATTTTCCCCACCGCTGTAACAGCAGCCTCACGCACCTTCTCATCACCATCACCTAGGACATTAATCAGGATGAGCAAGGTAACTTGATCGCCAATCCGCTCAAGCGCCATAACAGCACACTCACGGTCTGAGCTATCTTCATGATGCAGAGCGTTCTGAAGGGCGTCAATCGCCATCACGTTACCAATATTACCCAAAGCATCTAAGGCAGCACGACGCACGTGGCTATCGTTATCACTCAAGGCTTTGACTAACCCAGTAGTGACAGCAGCCTCATTGCCAATCTTTCCCAGCGACCGCGCCGCCATTGCACGCACATTTGGGTCTTCATCATTCAAGGCTTGTAATAAAGCGGGGACAACAGCTTCACCACCGATTTCTCCAAGTACCTGGATAGCCTCCAGACGAACTTTGTGATTATTATCAAGCAAAGCTCTTTGAGAAATATCAAGCGCTACTGTATTAATAAAGGCCGCTGTGTTAATAAATCTCCACAAAACCCATAAAGCTTGCCGACGCACATCACTAGAGATATTGGATGTATATTTTTGCAATGTATTGATTAAGAAGCTGTCTTGAAAAAGAATTCGTTAATTTATAGGCACTTGGCAACAGTCAATTTGAGCATGGCGATCCGGATCATATTTTCAGCGGTGGTGACGAGAATCTCGAAATCCTTCGCTAATCGCCGGAAATGGCCCAGCCAGGCAAAAGTTCTTTCCACGATCCAGCGCTTGGGGATTACCTGAAATTGACCTTTTTCAGTAGCCGGTTTTTGCGCGATATGGAGAGTCAGTTTCAATTCTTCGCTGACAAAAGTTTCCGCTGTACCCCGATAGCCGGCATCACCCGAAAAGGCTTGGATGGTGGGATAACTTTGCACGGCGGTTTTCAAAACTGGACCGGCGGCTATCGTATCAGAAATATTCGCGGCATGAACGTTAACGGCGAGAAGATTCCCCAAGATATCCACGATGATATGTCGTTTGTGTCCCTTCACCTTTTTGTTGCCATCGATGCCGCGTTGCTCGCTATCATATTGAGTTTTAACGCTTTGTGAGTCAACAATAGCATAACTGGGGGTCGGTTCGCGCCCCTCTTTTTGACGATGAAGTTGAGTGAGTTCGTCCAAGGCAGCGGTCCAAACGCCCCTTTGGTTCCAGCGGCTAAAGTGATCATAAACGGTTTTCCATGAAGGAAAATCGTTGGGGAGCATCCGCCAAGTAATCCCGCCTTTAACGACGTAGAGAATCGCATCCACGATGAGTTTTTTAGAATGTTTGTGAGCACTTCCTCGTGGATCTTCTGGTTTAAAATGATGCTCGATCAGTGCCCATTCTTTGTTAGACAAATCACTTTGGTACATGTAATTAGTCCTGGGTAAAAGTTGATTAAAATTAAAGATTCTTAAAATAATTAGACCTGAATAGTTTTTTCAAGACAGCTTCTAAATTAACGAGAGCCGCTTCTTCCAATAGCTTGTCATCGGCGATATAGCCCAACGTAATGGCAGCTCCAATACGTACTTCTTCATTTTTATCCTGCAAGGCATCGGTTAATACGGCGATGGCCGTTTCTTGATCGAATTTTGATAGAGCGTAGGCAGCATGTATGCGCACTATTTGATTTTTATCTTGCAAAGCTTTGACTAAAGCAGCAATAGCGACTTCACCACCAATTTCTCTTAGTGCTCTGGTAGCGTCAAAGGATACTACTTCATCGTGCAAAGCAGTTTGTAGGGCACTGACCGTAAGAGGGCTACCAATCTCTCTCAGATAATAGGCAGCATTACCACGCACTTCTCTGTCCGTATCTTGCAAAGCCTCAATCACCAATGGAATGACAGTTTCATCATTGAAATTGCTTAGTTTAAGAATGGCTAAGGCACGCACTCGGCTGTCTTGATGATGCAAAGCGGTTTGTAGGGCACTGACCGCAAAGGGACTACCAATCTTACCCAATATCTCAATAGCAGCACCACGTAAGTCCTCATCTTCGTGGCTAAGTGCTTCACTCAGTGCCGAAACGGCATAATTGCATTTTGTTAGGCCGTATAATTCCAACCTATGCCATTCTGGCATTTGTACTATCGCGATGAAACGAATGGCTTCGGCTTGCCAATCAGGTCGTACCGCTCCCACCAGTCGCGCCGTCAACCGCCAATCAATTGCTTCCGCTAACTTGACGATTCGTAATGCTTGCTGACGCTCTTCCAATAACCCCAACAGCAAAATGAATGGCTCGGTCCATTTCAAATAGTTGAGGTAATCACGCTGCAAAGCCACATCGTCCAGTTTCGGCAGACAATTCAACAGATACTCAGCCGCGTAATATTCCTGGATGAACTGATGGCGGAATTCGATGCGGTCCCCGGCGCTGCGTTGGAGCAGATGATGGTTCACCAGATCGTCCAACCATTCCATTGCCCGACTTCGTGGATGGTCGCATTGCTCTTCCCGTAGATAGTCGGTCAGCCAGTCCTCCGCCTGCGAACGGGCGATGGCGACATAAAGCTCCGTAGGTTCCGGCCCTTCCAGCATCTTGAATGCCAGCCGTTGCAACAGCCAGGGCCACCAGCGCCGCGATTCGTCCGAGACCGGCGCACCGCCTTTGAGCTGGTACTCATCCTCATACTGCTTGGTGAACTCGCGCAGCGCCAACCCCAGGTTTTCGGGCAGACGTTCCCGCGTTTCCCGAAACAGCGAACACAGCATCCACAACAGCAACGGCACTTCGGCCAGTTCCCGCAATCGGCCTTGCAGTTGCCGCAGCAGCTTGTCGCCGTCTTTGTCCAGATAAGCCCGGACGAACCGCTGCATCTGCGGCTCGGTCAGCGGCTCCATCTCCAACCGCTTGCCAATCTCCAAGTCGCCGCCGACCGCCAACTCGCGGGTGGCGAAAATCATCGGCGTCGTGGTCCGATACTCCCGGCGGAACGCCGCCAACTCCCGGCGCGCGGCATCGGACGGTAACTCGTTGATGCCATCCACCAGCAACAGCAAGCGGCCTTGCCGCAGCCATTCCGGCAAGCGTTGCGCGTCCACAAAAAACCCGTGTTCCCTCAACACCCGCCTGAGCGAATCCAGGGTGGATTCCTGGTAATGGCGCAGTTCCAGCAGTACAGGGATGCGGGCGTCGGCATCGCCCAGCGCCCGCTCGGCTTCTTCCAGCAGCAGCCGTTGCAAGGCCGTGCTCTTGCCGGAACCGGGCCGACCGACCAGCAACACATGCTCGGCGGCATGGCGGCGCAAGCCGTCCAGCACATCCCAACGTTCAACCTTTTGCTCCTGCCGCTCTTTCGCCTCCGGCGTGGCTTCCGGCACCGTCCGCACCCGCAAATCCAGCAGGAACGGTGTTCCCGGTTGCGTTTCCGGCCGGCGATTCAAGACATCCAGCGGCGTAAAGCACTCCCGCGAGAGGGCGTAGCGGCTATCGCAGCGGATTGATTCCAGATAAGGCGTCCAGTCCATCCGATTGAACGACATGATAGAAATGGTCCTATAGAACCGATTTGGCCGGATGCCGCCAAGCAGTCAGGAATGGCCGCTTTCATGCTCCGCCAGCCAAGCCGCCAGATCAGCCGGAGTCTGGAAATCCAGCAACGCCTCCGCCAGCGATTCGGCTTGCTCCAGCGGCAAGCGCTGAATGCGCGCCACCTGAACGGCATCCACCGCGCCAAAGCGTCGCCGCAATAGCCGTAATATCAACGATGTGCTTTCTTCCTGGCGGCCTTCCTGGCGGCCTTCCTGGCGGCCTTCCTGGCGGCCTTCCTGAATACCTTCGGCAAACACTTCCTGATAAAACCGGGTCTGTTTCAAATCCACATCCACCAAATTCAACATCGCACGAATCTCCTCACGGCTAAGCTTCGGAAGCCGGTACACCAATAAGGTTTCCACCAAATCCACCAATTCCGCCCATGCTGTCGTTCCCCGTTGGGCGGGCGTTGCCGGTTGCACCAACGCCTGAGCTTGGGTGATGGCTTGCGCCGGCTCGCCGATCAGGAGTTGCAGCAGTCGCAACCCCAAACTGGACGGCGCCGGCTGACGGAAATCCTCCAGATATACCCGCCGCACTTGCGGGATGGCCAGCAGCGCCGCGTAATGCTGGCCGGCATCCCGTTCCACCCGACGCTCCGGATAAATCACCACCGCCTGCCAGGGGTGTGCCGGCGGATGCAGGTACAGATACAGAAAAATCTCGGCGAAGAACCGGCGATAGAACCGGTCATCGGGCTGATACTGCACTTCGACAAACACAATCGGCCGTTCGGTCGCTTCCGCTGGCGGCGCCAACACCCCATCCAGGCGGAACGCCGTTTGTTTGATTTCTTCCGACCGGAACCGATAACCCGCCATATCGGGCGCCGGCCAGCCCGCCAGTTCGAACACCAGTTCCGGCAAGCGTTGGAATAGCCGGTAAAACACGCTATCCGTTTTCAGATTGCACCTCCCCCCAGCAAATGCCCCGAGCGTCAGATCAATCTTAACATCAAGAGCCGCTTAACCTTTTCAACCGCCTGAGTTCGGCTAGCGCCTGTTCCGGCGTCAGTCTATCGAGTTCAAGTTCCGCCAGCGCGGCGACGACCGGATGCACCGACTCGCCGAATAGCGATAGTTGAGGAGACGCCGCCGCCGGCCGGCCCGGCAATTCCCGCCGCAACATCTGCCGTTCCAGCAAGCGCAACCGCTGGCGGGCCTGCTGGATCACCACCGGCGGTACTCCCGCCAGCGCCGCCACCTGTAAACCGTAACTACGATCCGCTGGTCCTTCCTGCACCCGGTGCATGAAGACGATGGTGTCGCCGTGCTCCACCGCATCGAGATGGACGTTGGCGATACCGGACTGTTCGTCCGGCAAGCGGGTCAATTCAAAATAATGGGTAGCGAACAGAGCAAAGGCGCGCACCGTGCCGGCCAAATGCACCGCGCAGGCCCAAGCCAGCGCCAAGCCGTCGAAGGTGCTGGTACCGCGGCCGATCTCGTCGATCAACACCAAGCTGTGCGGGGTGGCGTTGTGCAGGATGTTGGCAGCCTCGCTCATTTCCACCATGAAGGTCGAACGGCCACTGGCCAAATCGTCGGAAGCGCCGATGCGGGTGAAAATACGGTCGATGGGACCGATCACCGCCCGTTCGGCGGGCACGAAACTACCGAGATGGGCCAGCAACACGATCAGCGCGGTCTGGCGCATGTAAGTGGATTTGCCGCCGAGATTGGGGCCGGTGACGATCAGCATCCGCCGCTGCTCGGGTTCGAGCTTCAGGTCGTTGGGCACGAACGGCTCGTCCAACACCTGCTCGACCACCGGATGGCGGCCGGCTTTGATCTCGATGCCCGGTTCGGCGACCAGTTCCGGCGGATTCCAGCGCAGCGCGGCGGCGCGTTCGGCCAGATCGGCCAGCACGTCCAATTCCGCCAGCGCGGCGGCGCTGGTCTGAAGCGCGGGCAGCCGGGCAATCAAGTGCTCCAGCAGAGCGTCGTAGAGCAGCTTTTCCCGCGCCAACGCCTGTTCCTGGGCGCGCAACGCTTTGTGTTCGAATTCCTGCAATTCCGGGAGGATATAACGTTCCGCGCCCTTGAGGGTCTGGCGGCGGAGATAGTTGGCCGGCACCGCCTGGGACTGGGCGCGGGTCACTTCGATGTAGTAGCCGTGCACCCGGTTGAACCCGACCTTGAGATTGGCGATGCCAGTGCGCTGGCGTTCCCGCGCTTCCAACTCCACCAGATATTGATCGGCGTACTCGCTCAGGTTTCGCAGTTCGTCGAGTTCGGCGTCGTAGCCGGGGGCGATGACCCCACCATCGCGCAAGGTCTGCGGCGGATTGGCGATGATCGCCCGATTCAGCAGATCGCAGACTGCGGGATGCGGACCGGCGCGATGGGTGAGATCGCGCAGCAGCACGGCATCCAGCAGGCCGAGAAACTGTTGCACGCCGGGCAGGCGGGCCAGCGCGTCGGCCAGGGCGACCAGATCGCGCGGCCGAGCCGATTTCAGCGCCACTCGCGCCAGAATTCGTTCCACGTCGCCGGTGCCGCGCAGCAGCCCGCGCAGGTATTCATAGCCACCGTTGTCCAGCAGTTGCCGCAAGCTATCCTGCCGCTGGCCGAGCACGGTCCGGTCGCGCAAGGGTCGATGCGTCCAGCGGCGCAACAGCCGGCTACCCATCGGCGTCACGCAGCGGTCGAGAATGCCGAGCAGCGTGTGCTCGTGGCGGCCGCTCAAACTGTGTTCCAGTTCCAGGTTACGACGGCTGGCGGCGTCCAGAATCACGCTGTCCTCGTGCCGCTCCACCCGCAAGCGGGTCAGGTGCGGCAGGGCGCTGCGTTGGGTGTCCTTGACATATTGCAGCAGACAGCCAGCGGCAGCCACCGCGACCGGCTGGTCGGCGCAGCCGAACCCATCCAGATTGCGCACCCCAAACTGGGTACAAAGGGCGCGCGTGGCGCTGTCCCGGTCGAAATGCCACGGCGCCTGCCGGCGCAGGCCGGGATGCTGACGCCAGGCATCGGGCGGGTTGAACTCCTCGCTGATCAGCAGTTCGGCCGGCCGCAGCCGTTCCAGTTCGTTGAGCAACGCGGTTTCGCCATGCAGTTGCGCGACGGTGAACCGCCCGCCGCTCAAATCCAGATGGGCGAGGCCATAGGTGTGTTTGACCTGATGCAGGGCGACCAGCAGGTTGTCGCGGCGTTCGTCCAGCAACGCTTCATCGGTCAGGGTGCCGGGGGTGACGATCCGGACGACCTGCCGCTCCATCGGTCCCTTGCTGGTGGCCGGATCGCCCAGTTGCTCGCAGATCGCCACCGACAGGCCGAGTTTGACTAGCTTGGCGAGGTAGCTTTCGACGGCGTGGAACGGCACCCCGGCCATCGGAATCGGCGCGCCGGCCGATTGACCGCGCGTGGTCAGGGTGATGTTGAGCAATTCGGCGGCGCGGCGGGCGTCGTCGTAGAACAACTCGTAAAAATCCCCCATCCGGTAGAACAGCAGGATGTCGGGATGCTGCGCCTTGATGCGCCAATACTGCTGCATCATGGGGGTGTGCTGGTCGAGATTTTCCAAGCGTGGTGCGCCTCGAAGAATTCACTTTACCCGGATTCGGTTTGCGACTATTTTCCGCGCCACTTTGACCGTTGCGCAAATTCCATGATCAACGCCTTCGAACTCCAAAACGGCCGCCTCAAGCAGGTTCAAATCGAGAGCAAGGCCGACCTTGAGAACACCAAGCCCATCTGGATCGATTTCGACGATCCGAGCGACGAGGAGCGGCTGTGGGCGAAGGAATTGTTCAAGCTGACCCTGCCGGACGAGGACGATTTCGGCGACATCGAGGCCAGCGCCCGCTGCTTCGAGGATGCGACCGGCGCCCTGCAAATCCGCTCTGATTTCCTGATCGGCAAGACCGACGAATCCCGCAACGTACCGGTAGCCTTCGTACTCAAGCAAGACATCCTGTTCAGTTTGCACGAAGAGGATTTGCCTGTCTTCCGCCTGTTGCGTTTGCGCGCGCGGCATCAGCCTGGTTATCTCGAAAACTGTCGGGATGTGCTGCTCGACCTGTACGCCACCGACGCCGAGTATTCCGCCGATGCGTTGGAGGGCATCTACGCCGACTTGGAGGAAGTCGGCGGCCGGGTGTTGAAAGCCCATCTGACCGACGAGGCTGCCGCCGAGGTGCTGGCTAGCATCGCCCGGGAGGAAGACTTGAACGGGCGCATCCGCCGGAACCTGATGGACACCCGCCGCGCCATCTCCTTTCTGATGCGACGGCGGCTACTCTCCACCGATCAAATCGAAGACGCCCGCCAGATCCTGCGCGACATCGAATCGCTGGATGGGCATACCTCGTTCCTGTTCGAGAAGATCAACTTCCTGATGGATGCGACGGTTGGTTTCATCAACATCAACCAAAACAAGGTGATCAAGATCTTCTCGGTGGTCTCTGTCGCGCTCTTGCCACCGACCCTGATCGCCAGCATCTACGGCATGAACTTCGAATTCATGCCCGAACTGACGTGGCCGCTGGGGTATCCGTTCGCCATCAGCCTGATGGTTGCGTCGGTCATCGCGCCCTTCTGGTTTTTCCGCAAGAAAGGATGGCTGAAGTGAACGAGGACAGCATTGCGCCACGCATACGCTATGCTACCGTGTAGCAACTCACTTCGAATCCAAACACCCTCTCACCTCCCGAACACTCAGGAGATTGCCGTGCCCGTCCAAGAACCCGCGCATCAACACCTCTACGAATTAGCCGCGCAAGTCGGGGTAGCCCTGCGTACCCGCAATCGTACCCTGGCCATCGCTGAATCCTGCACCGGCGGTTGGATCGCCAAGGTCGCCACCGACGTACCCGGCAGTTCCGGCTGGTTCGACCGCGGCTTCGTCACGTATAGCAATGCCGCCAAATCCGATCTGCTGGGCGTACAGCAATCCACCATCGCCCATCATGGCGCGGTCAGCGCCGAGGTGGTCGCCGAAATGGTGACCGGCGCTCTGCAACGCAGCCCCGCCGATGTGATCGTCGCCGTCAGCGGCATCGCCGGTCCCGACGGCGGCACTCCAGACAAGCCGGTGGGCACCGTCTATCTGGCTTGGGCGCTGCGCGACGGTCCGCTCCACACCGAACGCCAGCACTTCCCCGGTAATCGCGACGCCGTGCGCTTGCAAGCCGTCGCCGCCGCCCTGCAAGGGGTGCTGGATGTGTTCGCCCGCCACCACTGACGTCCGACGGCTGTTCCTGGCGCTCTGGCCAGAAGAAGCCGAACGCCGGCAACTGGCGGAACTGGCAGCGAACGTCATCGGCCGGCGGCGAGTGCGCGATGCCAATCTGCATCTGACCCTGGTGTTTCTGGGCGCCACCGACGCCGATCGGTTGGCCGCCTACGAGGCGGCGCTAGCGGATGTATCCGTGCCGATGCTGGAACTGACCCTGGATCGCTACGGCTATTGGCCGGCGCCGCGCATCCTGTGGTTGGGATCCAGCCGCACCCCGCCGGAACTCTACGAGCTGGTGGCCGAATTGAACCGACGGTTGCGCGGCTGCGGTTTTGTTCCCGAACGACGGGCCTTCCAGGCCCACATCACCCTGGCCCGCAAGTTTCTCGGACCGGCGCCGGCGCAGCCGCCCGCTACCTTGGTCCGCTGGCGGATCGGCGAAGTGACCCTGGTCGAATCGCTGCGGAGTACGGAAGGTTCGCTGTACCAGGTACTGCGCCGCTGGCCCGGGAGCTAGTGGGCTACCGCAGAAGTATTGATAGGTAGTGTCTGACCGAAAACTATACCAAATGCTACTAAAATAATATATTATACGGTTTAATGAAAAAGTGAGGAGCTAACCATGTGCCGTGTGTTTAAGCTGGAAATTATCGAATCTAAAGAAGAACTGGAGGAACAGATAAAAAAGGAGAAAGATGTGCGCAAACGGGAACGTATACAGTTTCTATATTGGTATAAGATAGGTCAGGCGACGACGCGTAAAGCCTTAGCAAAATTACTGTGTCGAAGCCAATTCGCTATCGGCCAATGGAGCGAGATCTATCGCGAAAAAGGGCTCGCTGGCTTGCTTAATCTTAACTATCGTGGTGGTAATCTGGCTCCCTCTATACCGGTGGAAATTCAATGGCAACTTAAAGAAAAATTGGCCCAACCCGAGGGTTTTTCCAGTTATAAAGCCATCCAAATTTGGCTCAAGGAAACGCATGGTTTAGACGTCCCTTATTCCACCGTGTTTGGAACCGTCAAATATCGGCTGGAGGCGAGTCTTAAAGTCCCTCGGCCCCAAGCGTTGGATTATGATCCCGTGGCGGCCGAAGCGTTCAAAGAAGCGGTGCCAACGGAACTGAATAAGATACTAACACCTTGTTTATCAAGATATTATAGTATACGGTATTGGACTCAAGATGAAAGTCGCTTTGGGTTAAAAACGATCACGCGACGGCGGTTAACCCTGAAAAAGGTCAAGGCGGTGGTGAAAACCCAATGGCAATTTAAAGCCTGTTATCTGTATGGGGTGGTTGAGCCCCTGACCGGCGAATTGATGATTCAAGATTACGACCGGGTGAATACCGAAAATTATCAACAATTTCTCGATGACTTTTCGCAGAAATATCCTAACGATTTTCATGTGATTCAAACCGATAATGCGACTTTTCACCGTTCTGACGATCTGGTGATGCCTGACAATGTGATGCTGCTTTATCAACCGCCGCATAGTCCTCAAGTCAATTCTTCCGAGCGGTTATGGCAATGGTCAAAAGGCGAGATTGCGAACCAGGTTTTTGCGGATTTGGATCATTTAAAAGCCACGGTAAAAGAGCTTTTTTTATCCAAGCCAAAAGCATTCTTTGCCTCATTGACTCATAGGAATTTTATCATCAATGCTCTTCAAAAAATCGGCATGGTACCGGCTAATTTATAAAGTAGATTTTTAGTAGTATTTGGTATCTATAATGTAAATTGGGCAAAAACGTAGCGTTGCCCAACATGCAGAACATCAACCCCAGTAATTATGCTGTTGGGCTTCACAGGCTCTCAGCCCAAACTATGGGGTTTTGGGTTTTTTTGCCAGACACGAGATAGATTATTCATAGATTAAATGGGGGGCTGAAAACATGCTGTTTCGTGGACAAATTATTGCGGAAACACCGATCTACCGGGGCAATGCCCGTAAATCCCTGTTCACACGGGATGGAGATGGCACCGAACGGCTGGTCTCGCTGGCGGGAGAAATCTCCGGGACAGCCCAATCCCTGATGGACGCCTTCATCGGCCAGTCACGCGATGGTAAAAATATCGGATTATTGAACCGGTTATGGTTGCGACTGTATGGTAGCCCGATACCCGCGCAGTTGATTGCCCATGTCCAATGCGAATTGCAGGAGGCCTGTTATCCACGCGATCACTTCTTTAACCTGCGGATGGGCATCAAACTGGACGAAGACCGCTGGGCCGCCGAGGCCAACGCCAATTACAAGATGGAAACGGTATTCCGCAACGCGGTTTTTGACTTTACCCTATCAGCCAATGACACGGTGTTGCGCGATCAAGAAACCGCGACGCGTTTTTATTATATGTTGCAGGAACTGATGGCAGGCCGTTTCTGGTTCGGGATGGGCAAGAGCACGGGACTTGGACGGCTGCGACTCGAATTGGAGTCCCCCCTGCCGGTACCCGTGGGGCAACCGAAACTGCAACCAGATGTCAACCATCTGCGAATGGAATTGAACTTCGATGCGGAAAATCCCGTGCTGGTGGGTTGGAACTGGGGGAAAGTTGACCCCGCCGTGCCCGCCTTTGCCGCAGTGGAAGGACAGCTGCTTCTATCCTCCATGCGCGAAATTCCCGAGGCGATTCGGGAGCGTCTCGCGATGGTTATGAGTGGGCCGATCCTCAATCCCGAGGACTGGAAGCACAAACTGGCCGAATATCTGCCACGCCTGACCGCTATCTGGCTACAGGGGCGCTCGAGTGGCAATACGGAGGTCTGGGTGCTGAATAGCACGGCGCTGGCCAAGCTGGGAAAGGGCAAATTTCCACTGTCCAAAAAAATTCTCGATGTTGTTCAACCCTTATGTACCGAATCCTTTGACAGCCAGGCTGCGGCTGAAATCGCGATTGGGGCGGTGTTGGGCGATAAATCCAATATGGCGAAGCGCATCCTGGGGGCGATGGAACGCCAGCGTCAGACCACGCGGCAACTCGATCATGAGGACTGGCTTACCCTCGCCACCGCGCTTGGACTGAATCCAGCCCTGGAGGCGCAGCTCGCCTCCAGTCTGGGGGATGAGGCCGCGCTCACCCGGTTGTTGGCCGAGGCATGCCAGCCCGTATTGTTCAGACTCAACCAACAAATAGACCAGCAGATCAATCTGCTGCAGAGTGATCCTTGGGTGGATAGCGAAATCTCCATCCGCGAGCAGCACCTGTTGATCAAGACCATGCTCCTGGATGGCAGAATTAACGAAACCCAGTGGAATGATCACCACCGTCCCCCGGAAGGGGTGAGCACTAATGCATGGCAGACCTTCGTGGAAGAGCACAGCCGCGTCCGCTACAGCCATATGACTCATAGGGTGAATCTTAAAAAGAGCATCACCAACGACCGCAACTTCATCGAGTTTCTCAAGAGCCATCGCACCCGTGTCAGGCAGGAATTGGGCCAGCCGTACCACATCGACTTTCGCTCCGGTGGAAAATCCAATCGCACTGTCTCTCGGGAATATGGCAAACCCTACGATAATATCTTCATGCGGTTGCTGACCTGGAAACCCTCGACCCGGGAACATGGCACTTGGGAGGTGTATATCCCTGGTGCCACGATCAAAGGTGCATTTCGTAAACGGGCGTCCCAGGTTCTCAAAACCCTGTGGGGAGAATCGCCCCGCACCAATCAGGCTCTGGATTACCTCTTCGGGACCCAGGGGAAGCGTGGCATCCTGTTCTTCTCAGATGCTTATCTCGTGAACCCTCAGGACTCTCAGCAGGCGTGGTGTTCGATGGATGGGGTCAAAATGGACCCCCAGACTGGATGTCCGATAGAAAAGGCCAAGCAGGACTATTTGTTCGCCTATGGCAAGCAACTGCTGTTCCAATGGCGTCTGGACATGCAGGATATTACCGAACAGGATCTGGAAATGGTCTCGCTGTTGGCACACCTGCTGGAGGATTTTCAGCGCGGCGATATCCCCTTGGGCGGTAACAAGAGCAATGGGTTTGGCTGGGTAGAGGCCAGGATCGGTGAACTCGAATGGCTGACGGCAAGTCCGACGGGCGTAACTTCCAAACTCTTTGGAAACCGCGTCCTGAGTCGGGAAGGCATCTGGCACCGGCTGCGCCTGACAGGCGCGGAGGCCACCAGCGTCCTGCAGGACAGTACTGCATTAATAGCTCAGATATCTCCCCAGACGACCCCACCCCGGAGTAAATCCGGTTTCATCTCTCACCGCGCCTTCGGGGGCTATTCAGGCACGCTGGTTCTGGAAGCTGAGGTATTGACGCCGCTCCACATCAAGGAAAGCGGGGAACCCTCCGCGCAGATGGATTTGGCGGATGGCCGGGTCAATGGTTGGGACTTTTTCTCAATGACGGTGCCCGAGGCCTCCGCGCGTCCCGCGGTCAAAACCTACGTGCTGCCCAGCCGCAGTCTAAAGGGGATGTTGCGCCATATCTACTCGATCGCCAGCGATTCAGCCCAAATGACTACGGACCTCAATCACCTGAACCCCGCCGATCATCTCTTCGGGTGGGTGGGCTCGGGTCCAAATCAATCGATCATGGGCCGTCTGTCGATCAGCTTTGGCTTGTTCGATAGTCCACAGTTATCCTGGTTCTCGGTACCCTACCCCTATACGGGCTGGGCCTTCGAAAATGGAAAATGGAATCACGAGGCGGGCCGCGCGGTGCCGCGGACCATGGTCGGAACGACCTGGCGGCTATTCCAGCACGCCCCGCTCGCGCCTACCGCGACCCAGATGGAGGCTTTCCAGCCCAATACCGTGCAGGCTAGCTATTTCCGAGCCATCCTCCCGGGTAGTAAAGCCCGCGTCACTATCCGTTTCTGGAATCTGGATGAACTGGAATTTCAGCGGTTGATCTGGTCCATCGTCCTGGAACCAGGATTGGCGCATAAAATCGGTCATCATCGCCATCTTGGATTTGGGAGTCTGCGACTGCGGATGTTGTCCGAAAGCTATTTGATCGATTGGACCAAGCGTTATTCCCATAAGGAATGGCGTACCCCGATCCCGGGGGAAGAATGGCGTAAGAAAGCGGTCGTTGCTCATGCCTTGGAGTTAAAGAAGGCGCTGAATGTACAGCCCATTTGATTGGCTCCGTCGAAGTCGGACAGGGGCCGAGTTGTTAGCCACACTCCAGTATCTAGCGACCTGTCCCGATCTCCCCGAAGGGATCGGGCCACCTCATTCGGCGTTGAGTGGGCCCTGCCTGCGTTGCTGGATGTATCCACGCCCGACTAGAGGAGTGGGACATGGTCGTTATTGCGAGACCTGTGAAATCATCCTAGGGGAAGCAGGCAACTTGAGTTCGGTCTCGCGCAATTCCATGGTGGTATGGGGATTTGTCAATGAGTTGCCTGATCAGCTACGAATGGGCGGCAGATTTCGCGACAGCACCGTCTTTGACCCCTATGTGCATGATGACCAACGGTTCCTGCTGATGCTCCATCAGCGGGAGTTGCAGCCCTGGTTGCGGGAGCTGGTTATCTACAACGGTCCTGGACTCAAGGGCTTTATCCAGATATTCCCAACGAGTGGGCTGCGGGAAACGGGCATGGGGGATTTGTTATGTCGGGTGATCCAGGATGAAGCCCAATTCCCCATGGATCTCCTGCGAATACGGTTTTTCGCGGAAATCCGACAGATCCTTTTCCCAGATTCTCATGACCAGGAAGGGGCGGTGACCTTCGAGGTGACCGAGTTCTTGGGCGCCCTCGAAATGGCGGCGGTATTTCGTTCTTTATTGCATCCCAATGAGCAGGAGCAGATTTATCAGGTGTTGAAGATGGGTAACAACAATGAGGAGAAATTCTATTGGGGACGCTTGCTGGCGGGACTTAACGCGGAAGCCAGAGATATGCTCCAGGCGTGGCAAATAAGGCAGTGGTCGATGGCGCGGATCAATCTGCTTTATAAGTTGATGCACCATGTCGAATTTTATCAGCTCCGTGAGTCCCCATGAGTGCCAATTCGCAGGTTGATAGCGGTATGCTGGACTTGATTAAGCCTGTTTCGCTGATTCGTTACCTGATGGTGTGGCGCGTCACCAGTCCGGTAGTGATTCTGCCACGTTGCCTACCACGCGAACTAGCAACGGTGCTGGGTAATCTGATTGCAAGGAGCCTTCCTACCCAACAGGCCCGCGCGTGGCGCAAGACATTAGCGACCACCGCCACGCATTGGCCGATTAAGGCGGTTTTGTTCGCCCCGTATCTCGCGAGCAAGCGCGCCTACGGCAAGGGTGAGTTAATCGTTTGGGAACTCAAATTGATGGGAGAGGATGCCGATCATGGACTGTTCCTTGAACTGATCTTGCCCGCAATGGAGAAGGCGGGTACCAGAAAGGTGGATCCCTCCTCGCGGGGGGCATGGAACCTCTGGGGGCATTTTGATATTCAGGCGGTTTACGTGTCGCGAGGTCGGAACTGGGAGCCGCTGGTCGAAGATGGCCGGTTGAATTTGCGCTATCATGCCACTCCCACCCAGTGGGCTGAGGGATTAATACTCGGCGAGACGATGCGATCCGGCTTTCATTATCTTACCTGGTTGACTCCCTTTGAATTCGCGGAAACGCAAGAGAAGGGACTCGCTGGAACCACCAATTCAACCTTGAGGGATATCCTCGATGCACTCATGATCCGCATGACATTTTTCCTACCGGGCCGGCCGGATGTCCAAAAAGTCCCGGAGGTGCTGGCGCGCATTCCCTCAGAAGAACAGAAAAGGATTGAGTGGAGCTTACGACAGGAAGAGAGTCAGCCGTTGATTCAGCAGGAGACACTACGGGCTTCTCCTAAGGAATGGCCTGGTCACAAAATCGGGATGCAGGTATTCCAGGAGATTCAGTCACCTCTTTTACCCTATCTTGAATTGGCTTCAATATTACATATCGGCGAGCATACGCACCTGGGGTGCGGAACCTTTTTGTTGACGTGAGGTTCAGGGAAAAACCACTCTAAATTACTTGTGTTCTTTTTGCCGCACTGCAATATGCGGCATTGTAATAAAATTCCAGTGCGTTCCGTGGTCATAAGACATAAATATATTTAAAATCATAATGTTGCATTAGGTAGAAGGAGATTAACAGTCCAATCCAGGCCTCCTTGAAGCTTTATAATGTCATTATAAATCATTGACTTGTGAATACCGGAAATTACCAAAGAGTCTCACTTCCTGCGAGTCCTAATGATTCCTTGCTTCATCTGTTTGCCGACATGAGCGAACTTCTGCGGCAGCCTACTAGGTTAGGCGATGGTTCTATGGAATAATTGTTGAAAACAACCGGTTCCCGCTTGGTTAATCGGTTTTATCATCTGCTAGAGGGGGTGCACGAAATGGACGACAACAAGAAAAAGGCGCTGGCTGGCGCGTTGACCCAGATCGAACGCCAGTTCGGCAAAGGCGCGGTCATGCGGTTGGGCGATACCAGCGTGGCCCGCGACGTGATGACGGTTTCGACCGGCTCGCTGGGACTGGATATCGCGCTGGGTATCGGCGGCCTGCCGCGCGGGCGGGTGACCGAAATTTACGGTCCCGAATCCTCCGGTAAAACCACCCTGGCCCTGCAGGTGATCGCCGAAACCCAGCGGCTGGGCGGTTATGCGGCGTTCATCGATGCCGAGCACGCGCTGGACCCGATTTACGCCGCCAAACTGGGGGTCAACGTGGACGATCTGCTGGTGTCGCAACCCGACACCGGCGATCAGGCGCTGGAAATCACCGACATGCTGGTGCGCTCCAGCGCGGTGGACACGGTGGTGATCGACTCGGTGGCGGCGCTGACCCCGAAGGCCGAAATCGAGGGCGACATGGGCGATTCCCATGTCGGCCTGCACGCCCGGCTGATGAGCCAGGCCCTGCGCAAGCTGACCGCCAACATCAAGCGTTCCAACACCCTGGTGATTTTTATCAATCAAATCAGGATGAAGATCGGCGTAATGTTCGGCTCGCCAGAAACCACCACCGGCGGCAACGCCCTCAAGTTCTACGCCTCGGTCCGGCTGGACATTCGCCGCACCGGCTCCATCAAGAAGGGCGACGAAGTCATCGGTAACGAGACCCGGGTCAAGGTGGTCAAGAACAAGCTGGCCCCACCCTTCAGGCAGGCCGAGTTCGAAATCCTCTACGGCGAGGGCGCGTCTCGGTTGGGCGAGATCGTCGATCTTGGCGTCAAGGCCGGGCTGATCGAAAAATCCGGGGCCTGGTACAGTTGCGGTGGCACCCGCATCGGCCAGGGCAAGGACAATGCCCGTGCCTATCTCAAGGAAAATCCTGAATTGGCCCGCGAACTGGAGGACAAGATCCGCACCCACTTCCTGACCCGTCCCGACGCGGTCCCGGGCGCCGATCTCGGTAGCGCCAGCGACGAAGCCGCCGGTTCCGCCGTCGATGAGCTGGACGCGGACCTCTGATCGCTCCGGCGTCGCCGCCCCGGCGGTTATCCGCGCCAAGGCGCTGGACCTGCTGGCCCGGCGCGAGCACTCCCGGCTGGAACTGCGCCAAAAGTTGGTCCAGCGTGGCTTTCCGGCCGACCGCATCGAGCCGGTGCTGGATCAGTTGGTGGAAGAGCGCCTGCTGGACGAGAATCGCTATGCCGAACTCTACGCCTGCGCCAGGGCCGACAAGGGTTACGGGCCGCTGCGGATCGCCCGCGAACTGCGCGAGCGTGGCCTGCCGGAAGCCTTGGTCGCCGCGACCCTGGCGACGCTGGAGAACGACTGGCTGTCCAAGCTGCGGGAACTGCACCGCAAACGCTTTAAGTCTCATGTTCCCGCCGATGCCGCCGGGCGGATGCAACAAATCCGGGTATTGCGCCAGCACGGCTTCACCCTGGATCAGATCAAGCACCTGTTCGAGACTGTCTAATTCGAATTTGAAACCGACCTGAAACACGACCATGACCAGCAGCGCCGAACTTCGCAAGCTCTTCCTGGATTATTTCCGTGACCACGGCCACGAAGTGGTGGCCAGCAGTCCGTTGGTCCCGCTTAACGACAGCACGCTGCTGTTCACCAACGCTGGCATGGTGCAGTTCAAGGATGTATTCACCGGCCGCGACCACCGCCCCTACCAGCGCGCGGCCACCGCTCAGCGCTGCGTGCGGGCCGGCGGCAAGCACAACGACCTGGAGAACGTCGGCTACACTGCCCGCCACCACACCTTTTTCGAGATGCTGGGCAACTTCAGTTTCGGCGACTATTTCAAGGCCGACGCCATCCGTTTTGCCTGGGAATTTCTGGTCGGGGTGCTGAAACTGCCCTCAGACAAGCTGTGGGTCACGGTCTATGAAACCGACGACGAGGCGTACCAAGTCTGGGCCGACGAAATCCAGGTGCCCAGGGAGCGCATCGCCCGCATCGGCGACAAACCCGGCGGCAAGCGCTACGAGAGCGACAACTTCTGGGCGATGGGCGACACCGGCCCCTGCGGCCCCTGCTCGGAAATTTTCTACGACCACGGCCCGGACGTCGCTGGCGGCCCGCCCGGCACGCCGGACGCCGATGGCGACCGCTATATCGAAATCTGGAATCTGGTGTTCATGCAGTTCGACCGGAGCGCCGATGGCGTGCTGACTCCGCTGCCGAAACCCTCGGTCGATACCGGTATGGGGCTGGAGCGATTGGCGGCGGTGATGCAGGGCGTCCATAGCAATTATGAGATCGACCTGTTTCAGAACTTGATTCGGGCTGCTGCCGAAGCCACCGGCACGGCGGATTTGCATTCCAGTTCGCTGCGGGTGATCGCCGACCACATCCGGGCCACCGCCTTCCTAATCGCCGACGGCGTGCTGCCGTCCAACGAAGGGCGCGGCTACGTACTGCGGCGGATCATGCGCCGCGCCATCCGCCACGGCTACAAGCTGGGCGCCGAGGGCAGTTTCTTCCATACCCTGATCGAGCCACTGGTCGCGGAGATGGGGTCGGCCTATCCGGAGCTGTCCGGCGCCGCCGACCAAGTCGCCCGCGTCATCCGGCAGGAAGAGGAACGCTTCGCCGAAACTCTGTCCCACGGCATGAGGTTGTTGGAAGACGGGATTGCCCAATTGTCCAGCACGGTTATTCCTGGGGAGACCGTGTTCAAGCTCTACGACACTTACGGCTTCCCGGTCGATCTCACCGCCGACATCGCCCGCGAACGTGGCTTGCAACTCGATACGGCCGGCTTTGACCGGGAAATGGCGGCGCAGCGGGAACGCGCTCGCGCCCACAGCCGATTCGGCGTGATGGCAACGCATGCGGCCAGTTGGGAAAGTGTTGCTGCTACTCGATTCAATGGCTACGACCGGCTGGAAGAAGAGGCGGCCGTAGTGGCGCTGTTCCGCGACGGTAAGGCCGTCGCGGAATTGAGCGCCGGCGACGAGGGCATGGTGGTGCTGGATCACACCCCGTTCTACGCCGAATCGGGCGGTCAGGTCGGCGATGCCGGCTGGTTGCGCGCCGCTGGCCTGGAATTCGAGGTCCGCGACACCCACAAGCAGGGCGAAGGTGTCCATACCCACATCGGCGTGCTGAAACAGGGGCAACTACGGCATGGCGACAACGTGTTAGCTCAAGTGGATACCGTCAAGCGCCAGGCGACCGCCCTGCATCACTCCGCGACTCATCTGTTGCACGCGGCGCTGCGCCAAGTGCTAGGCCCGCACGTCACCCAGAAAGGTTCGCTGGTGGACCCGCAGCGGCTGCGCTTCGACTTCTCTCATTTCGAGCCGATCAGCGCCGAGCAACTGGATGCCATCGAACGACTGGTCAACGCCCAGATTCGCGGCAATGTGGCCGTGGAAACCACCATCATGGCGCCGGAAGAGGCGATCGCCGCCGGCGCGATGGCGTTGTTCGGCGAGAAGTACGGCGACAAGGTTCGAGTGTTAAGGATGGGCGAGTTTTCGACCGAACTGTGCGGCGGCACCCACGTTCGCCGGGTCGGCGACATCGGCCTGTTCAAGATTGTGTCCGAGGGCGGCGTGGCCGCTGGGGTGCGGCGCATCGAGGCGGTAACGGGCGATCGCGCCTTGGATTACGTGGCTTCGTTGCAGGACCGTTCCCGCCAAGTGGCGCAACTGGTTAAGGGCGACCGCGACAATTTCCCCGACAAAGTCCGGCAACTGGTCGAGCGCACCCGGCAACTGGAAAAGGAGATCGAGCAGCTCAAGGGCCGGCTGGCCAGCGGTCAGGGCGCCGATCTGCTGAGCCAGACGGTGGAGGTGGACGGGATCAAGGTCCTGGCCGCCCGGCTGGACGGGGTGGATGCAAAAACGCTGCGCGAAGCGGTGGATCGGTACAAAGATCAGCTCAAGGTAGCGGCGGTGGTGTTGGCTACGGTCGAGGACGGCAAGGTGCGGCTGGTGGCCGGCGTGACGCCGGCGGAAACCCAACGGATCAAGGCCGGCGATCTGGTGAATGCCGTCGCCCAGCAGGTTGGCGGTAAGGGTGGCGGCCGCCCCGACATGGCCCAGGCCGGCGGCACCGATCCCACCCAACTGGACCATGCCTTGCGCGCCGTGCCCGAGTGGGTGCGCGGACAGCTTGCCTGAGTGCTGACTGGGGGCGGCGCGCCGCCGCCTTCCGGCCCAAAAATTTATCCGCCCCCGGTCTTTCGAGAGCATCGGGCCGACTGCTTTTCCTATCATCGGCTTTACGCGCCGGCCGCACGGGAATTACTTGGAGATTTTTGGCCTTTCGCTATAATCGCCGCCTTTATGACAAGCTCGGCTCTTCTGGGTCGGGGATGGCATTGGCCTTTATTTTAGTAAAAATACCATGGCGCTAATCGTACAGAAATATGGCGGTACCTCGGTGGGCAGCATCGAGCGTATCGAGAACGTCGCGGAAAAGGTGATCGGCTGGCGCGAGCGCGGCCATCATGTGGTGGTGGTGGTATCGGCCATGAGCGGCGAAACCGACCGGTTGCTCGGCTTGGCCAAGAGCATGACCCCCCGCCCCAATCCTCGCGAACTGGACGTGTTGCTGGCCACCGGCGAGCAGGTGACGATTGCCCTGCTGTGCATCGCCCTGGAAAAACGCGGCTGTCCGGCCCGCTCCTACACCGGCGGCCAGGTCCGCATCCTCACCGACAACGCCTTCAACAAGGCCCGCATCCAGGATATCGAAGCCAGCGCCATGCGCGCCGATCTCGACGCCGGGCGGGTGGTAGTGGTGGCTGGGTTCCAGGGCGTGGACGAGGACGGCAACATCACCACGCTGGGCCGGGGCGGTTCCGATACTACCGGCGTCGCGCTGGCCGCCGCCCTGAAAGCCGACGAGTGCCAGATTTACACCGATGTGGATGGCGTTTACACCACCGACCCGCGCGTGGTGCCCGACGCCCGCCGGCTGAATCGCATCACCTTCGAGGAGATGCTGGAGATGGCCAGCCTGGGCTCCAAGGTGTTGCAGATTCGTTCGGTGGAATTTGCCGGCAAACATAATGTCCCATTACGTGTGCTCTCCACCTTCCAGGAAGGTCCGGGCACGTTGATTACCTTCGAGGAAGCGTTCGAGGCGGAACAGATGGAGAAAGTGAGGATTTCCGGCATCGCGTTCAACCGTGATGAAGCCAAGCTCACCATGTCGGGAGTTCCCGACCGACCGGGCATCGCGTTCAGCATTCTGGGGCCGGTGTCGGATGCTAATATTGAAGTGGACATGATCATCCAGAACATCGGGCGCGACGGCACCACCGATTTTACCTTCACGGTGCATCGCAACGATTACGACCGCACGCTGGAAATCCTCAAGCAACACGCCGTCCAGCTCGGCGCCCGCGAAGTATCCGGCGATACCAAGATCGCCAAGCTCTCGCTGGTCGGCATCGGCATGCGTTCCCACGCCGGGGTCGCCAGCCGGATGTTCGAAGCGCTGGCGAAAGAAGGCATCAACATCCGCATGATTTCAACTTCCGAAATCAAGATCTCGGTGGTGGTGGACGAGAAGTATCTGGAGCTGGGCGTGCGCGCCCTCCATGAAGCCTTCGAACTGGACAAAGCTGCCTGAACCCCCGATCCCCGCCCCGGCGCGAGGCCGGCCGGAGCGGGCGCGAGTTCGAACACGCGAAAAACCGACGGTGGGAATGGACCGTTTACAGACGCGGACTGTCAAAAACCGCAAGACGACCTGGTGCTATTATATGGAAAACAAGGAGTAGCTTGACATGTTGATTCTGACGCGCAGAGTTGGAGAAACGCTGATGATCGGTGACGAAGTAACCGTGACCGTGCTCGGCGTAAAAGGTAATCAGGTCCGCATTGGCGTCAATGCGCCCAAGGATATTGCGGTACACCGCGAGGAAATCTACGAACGGATCAAACGCGAGCAGGATGGCGCCGCCCACCCCGCGATGCAGCCGCCAGCCAGCCAGGATGTTTGATGCAGGGCTTTACGCTGGCATTGGCAAGGGGTATTCTTAACAATTCTTGATGTCCGCTACACGGGCATCGCACCGGAGAGATGGCCGAGCGGCTGAAGGCGCTCCCCTGCTAAGGGAGTATGGGGTCATAAAGCTCCATCGAGGGTTCGAATCCCTCTCTCTCCGCCAGTTTTCGCGGAGCGTTCCAAGGTTTGACAACGCAAAACCCGGTCCGCATAATCCGCATCCCCACGCAACGCGCCCGTAGCTCAGTTGGATAGAGTACTTGGCTACGAACCAAGGGGTCGGGAGTTCGAATCTCTCCGGGCGCGCCAATCAAAGCAAAGGACCAGGGTGTATAGCCCGGTCCTTTTTGTTCGGCGACGCCGGCCAACGCTAGCGCGGTGGCCCCAGCAGTGCGCCGTTGCGCGCGCACGATGAAATGGGGAACCATCGGCCCATCAGGAACTCAGGAAGGATAGGTCCTTATTCGCTCCCCGTTCCCCCGGAAGCCGCCATGTCCGAAACCCAGCGCGCCAACCGCCTGATCCACGAAACCAGCCCCTATCTGCGCCAGCACGCCCATAACCCGGTGGATTGGTATCCCTGGGGCGAGGAAGCGCTGGGCCAGGCCCACCGTTCGGGCAAGCCGATCCTGCTGTCCATCGGTTACTCGGCCTGCCACTGGTGCCACGTCATGGCCCACGAATCCTTCGAGGATGAAGCCACCGCCCAAGTGATGAACGAGTTGTTCATCAACATCAAGGTGGATCGCGAGGAGCGGCCCGATCTCGACAAAATCTACCAGACCGCATTCCAATTGTTGCAACGCCGGGCCGGTGGTTGGCCGCTGACGATGTTCCTGACCCACGACGACCATGTCCCCTTCGTCGGCGGCACCTATTTCCCCAAGACGCCCCGCTATGGCATGCCGGCTTTCACCGACATCCTGCGCCGGGTCAGCGCCCATTACCACCAGCACTTGGAAGAATTGCGCGAGCAGAACCAGGCGCTGCTGGATGCCCTGCGCGCTGAAATCACCGCGCCGCCCACCGACGCCGCGCTGACCGCCGCGCCGCTTCAGGCCGGGCGCGACCAACTCGTGCGGAGCTTCGATCCGGTCCACGGCGGCTTCGGCGGCGCCCCCAAATTTCCCCATCCCCCCAGTCTGGAACGGTTGCTGCGGCACTGGGTCGCCAGCGTCCAGGGCGGCGAGCCGGACCGGCTGGCTGAAACCGCCACGTTGCTCACCCTGCGCCAGATGGCGCGAGGCGGGCTTTACGATCATCTGGGCGGTGGTTTTTTCCGCTATTCGGTGGACGCCGAATGGGGCATTCCACACTTTGAGAAGATGCTGTACGACAACGGCCCGCTGCTGGCGCTCTACGGCCAGGCCTGGCGGGCGACCGCCGATCCCTTATTCCGCGTGGTTGCCGAGGAGACGGGCGAGTGGGCGATGCGAGAGATGCAGGCGCCCGATGGCGGCTATTACGCCACGCTCGACGCCGACTCCGAGGGCGTGGAGGGCAGGTTCTATCTGTGGACGCCCGACCAGGTCCGAGAGTTGCTGAGCAGCACCGAGGAGTACGTGGCCTTCGCCGTTTGTTACGGCTTGGAGCAACCGCCCAATTTCGAGAACCACGCCTGGCACTTGCGAGTCACCGCCGAATCCGCCGAACTGGCTGGCCGGTTGGGCGTGGAACCCGCGCAAGTTGCCGCCTGGCTGGCCAGCGCCCGGCGCGCGCTGTTCGAAGCCCGGTCGCGGCGGATCTGGCCCGGCCGGGACGAGAAGGTGCTGACCGCCTGGAATGGCTTGATGATCAAAGGCATGGCGGCGGCCGGCCGGCATTTGGGCCGGGCGGATTTCGTGGCTTCGGCGGAGCGCGCCCTGGATTTTATTCGCGCTCATCTGTGGCGGGATGGGTGTCTGCGGGTAGTCCACAAGGATGGCCAAGCGCGGTTGAGCGCCTATCTGGACGATTACGCCTTTCTGATCGACGGCATTTTGGAGTTGTTGCAATGCCGCTGGCGGGATGGCGATCTGGACTTTGCCCTGACCCTGGCCGACGTGCTGCTCGACCAGTTCGAGGATCGTGCAGCCGGCGGTTTTTTCTTCACCGCCAACGAGCACGAACCGTTGATCCAGCGGCCCAAACCGGCGCACGACGATGCCCTGCCGGCCGGCAACGGCATCGCCGCGCAAGTGTTGTTGAAGCTGGGACATCTCACCGGCCGGACCGCCTATCTGGGCGCGGCGGAACGGACCTTGCGCTGGGCCTGGCCGATGCTCCTGCAGATGCCGACCGCCTGCAACGCTCTGCTGACGGCGCTGGAGGAGTTTCTGGAACCCGCCCAGATCATCGTGTTGCGCGGCGCAGGGGCAGCGTTGGAGGCGTGGCGGGAGCGCTGCGCTCAGCCGTGCGCGCCGCACCGGCTGACGCTGGCCATTCCCGCCGAAGCATCGTTACCACCGGGGTTGCTGGCCGAGCGACGGGGCGAGGCCGCGCCGGTGACAGCTTACGTCTGCGGTGGACTACAATGTCTGCCGCCGATCACAACGCTGGCCGAGTTGGAACTCGAACTGGGTCGGACCGAAGCGATCATGCCTTGAATCTTTGGTATGCTGGCTCAATCCGATAATCCCGTGGTCGCCACCCGCGAATTTTTCATCAAGTTCGCCCGTGAGCTACCATAATTACTTTGTCGTCATGGTTCGCGAACCGCCGGCGCCCGGTTGTCAGAGCGCAAGGGGATCATTCCCAGCGGTGGATCATCTCGAACCCGATGCCTTGGGGAAAGCAGGTTCCTTTCGCCGAGGGCTTGTAACAAACTATTTCCATACCTTGGAGAGGGCACACAACCATGACCATGCATCTGTATTTTTCGTTGATTCCCGAGGCGCTGATCGCTTCCATGCTCACGCCGGAGCAGTTTGGACAGTACTACGCCACCGGCCACAAGTATAAGTCCAAGGGGCAGGCGATCTTTTTCGAGGTCGATCCCGCGTTCCGCCACGACTTTTTCGAAATCGATGAAGGCGCCAAGCGCTGCGTGCCACGCCCGGACGGAACGCCCAAAAATTCGGTCTACATCTCGATCTATCGGGTGTTGGAACACATTCCAGTAAGCTCGTTGGGAAAGCTTTATTTGAGCACCGCTTACGGCCACACCCTGGGTCTGGAGCGAGGGACGATCACGCCGCGGGAAGCGCCAGGGCTGCACATGTACCAGGATTTGGTACCAGTTAACAGCCTGGTGGTCAGCACGCAGGATCCAGTCGCCTTCTATCAGAGTGTCACCAGTCAGCCGGCCAAATTCATCCGGTTCCCCGGCCTGTGCTTCGTCGAACTGGGCTTGGGCGCGCTGGCGACCGATCCCGAGAACGGACCGGTGGGCGATCTGCCGTACTCGTTCATGCACCACCTGCGCGAGGCTCTGCTGGAACTGGAGCCACAGAGCAAGGAGAGTAAGCTGGTGCATCGGGTGCATTCGCTGGAATTCCCGTACCGAATGATCAAGAGCGGTTTCTACATAGGCAACGGCCCTGATCTGGCGTTCTACCCGATGCCTTCGCATGAAGCGCTGCGCCGGGAGCACAATCAGTGGTGGCGTTCGGCCAATCTTTGACGTCCCTTTCGGTTGGGCGGTCCTCGGTGATCGTGGGAGCGCGTCGCGCGCGACCGGCGCGTGCTCCCACGGTCTAGCCAGTAGCGGCCATCATGGCTTGGGTCGCCGCCATGGAGGGTCTTGGCGTTCGGCCGGTGATTCACATGAACATCTCGCTTGCTCAAGATGCTTCCCGGTTGCCCGACTTGCTTAAGAAGACGCTGGATGCGTCGGTTGACTATCTCGGCTCCATCGACCAGCGTCCTCCCGCCACCGATTTTGTCCGAAACGATCCGCTGGATTTGCCAGATGACGGACTGGGCGCGGAACAAACCCTCGACCTATTCGCACGACGCCATGGCCAGGCGATGCCGGCGAGCAACGGACCTCGATTCTGGGGATTCGTCACCGGCGGAACCACGCCCGCCGCACTCGTGGGCGACTGGCTGACCAGCGTTTACGATCTCAATCTGACCAGCGTCGCGCATTCGACGGCGCCCAACATCGAGCTGGAAGCGATCTGCTTATTGCGCGAGTTGTTTGGGCTGCCGGCGCGCTTTGCCGGTACCTTCGTCACGGGCGCGACCATGGCGAATTTCGCCGGTCTGGCGCTGGGGCGGGAATGGATCGCGCGTCAGTTCGGCAAGAGTATTGCTCAGGATGGTCTGCACGCGGTTCCGCCGATTTCGGTGCTGAGCGGCGAAGCCCACAGCAGCATCTTCAAGGTGCTGGCCCTGCTGGGACTCGGGCGCAACAGCCTGCGCGCCGTCGCTACCCTGCCCGGCCATCGGGAAGCCATCGATGTCGAAGCCTTGCGCCAAGCGTTGGAACAGCTCGGCGACCCGCCCTGCATCGTCGTCGCCAACGCCGGCACCGTCAACACCGGGGATTTCGACGATCTGCGAGCCATCGCCAGCCTGAAATCTCGCCATCGGTTTTGGCTGCACGTCGATGCGGCGTTCGGCGGTTTCGCCGCCTGCTCGCCCAACTATCGGCGCCTGCTGGAAGGCATCGACGCCGCCGACAGCCTCACCATCGACGCTCACAAGTGGCTCAACGTGCCTTACGATTCGGCGATGATTTTCACCCGCCACCGCGATTTGCAAGTCGCGGTCTTTCAAAACAGCGCCGCTTATCTGGGCGCCATCGCCGAACCGCCCGACTTCCTCCATCTGTCGCCCGAAAACTCGCGCCGGCTGCGGGCGCTGCCGGCGTGGTTCAGCCTGATGGCCTACGGGCGGGCCGGCTATCGGGAAATCGTCGAGCGCAACTGCGCGCTGGCCCGGCTGTTGGGCGACCGGATTCAAGCGTCCGCGACCTTTCGCCTGCTCGCACCGGTACGGCTGAACGTGGTCTGCTTTACCTTGGCCGGCGAGACGGATTCCGACCGGGTGCGGAATTTTCTGGCGCGGGTGCGCGACGATGGGCGTGTGTTCCTGACCCCGACGACGTTTCAGGGAGAGGCCGGGATTCGGGCGGCGTTCAGCAATTGGCGAACCCGGGTAGAGGATATCGAAATCGCTTGGCGGGCGATGAACGATAACCAATGAGTGTTCGGATTCTTTCCTTGTCTCGTTATTTTAATAAAATGAGAAAATGTAAAATATAAAGGGTCGTTATTTTAGGATCGAATCGGATGATATGAAGCGGGAACTCCAAGGACACTACGTGACGGTATCAACCGTCGGCGAGAAGGTACAGGCCTTTGTCCCGGCGCCATTGCCGCCCATACCCTCCATCGACTGGACGCCGGAACTGCGGACGAAGTTCGACCAGGCGTACTTGGCGTTGGGACGGCTGGACAGCGTTTCCATGCTGCTGCCCGACACTTCCCTGTTTCTGTACATGTACGTGCGGAAGGAAGCGGTGCTCTCCTCCATGATCGAGGGCACGCAATCCTCCCTTTCCGACCTGCTGCTGTTCGAGCTGGATCAGGAACCTGGCGTGCCCGTGGATGACGTTCGAGAAGTGAGCAACTACGTCGCCGCCCTGAATCATGGACTCGACCGCTTGGCCGAAGGTTTCCCGCTGTCGCTGCGGTTGATCAGGGAGATTCACGGCGTACTGCTGGCTAAGGGACGCGGCGGCAATCAAACGCCCGGCGATTTTAGAAGAAGCCAAAACTGGATCGGCGGCACCCGTCCCGGCAACGCTGCCTTCGTTCCACCGCCCCCCGACCACGTATTGGACTGCATGGGCAAGCTGGAGTTGTTCCTGCACGATCAGCCCGCTCAGACGCCGGTGCTGCTCAAGGCGGCACTGGCCCACCTACAGTTCGAGACCATTCACCCGTTTCTGGACGGCAACGGCCGCTTGGGGCGGTTGCTGATCACCCTCTTGCTGTGCGAGCAGAACGTGCTGCGCGAGCCGATGCTCTACCTCAGCCTCTACTTCAAAACGCACCGTCAGTACTACTACGATTTGCTCAACACCGTCCGCCTGACCGGAGATTGGGAAGCCTGGCTCGACTTCTTCGCCGAGGCCGTCATCGTCACCGCCGCTCAGGCCGTGGAGACAGCGCAACAACTCTTAAATCTTTCCGTTGCCGACCGCGATAAAATTAGCGGACTTGGCCGGCCGGCCGCCTCCACACTGCAAATCCATCGGGCGTTCTTGGAGCATCCCATCGCCACGGCGGGCTGGCTGGTGGAGAAAACCGGGCTTGCACCTGCGACCGTCAACAAGTGCCTCGGGCATCTCGAACGTCTTGGGATTGTCCGGGAACTTACCGCGCAAAAGCGGAATCGGGTGTTCAGTTATGCCAGATATGTGGCGATTCTGAATCAAGGGACCGAGCTTCCGGGACAGCCAGCGGCGGAATGAAATTCAGCTTGGAGTATGATGAAGGTTAGAGGGTTATAGAGGTCTTATATGAACGCAAAAAGAAGAACTTGGGTGCTTCGACCCGACGCTGGTGGCGTCAAGATTCCCCCTGCGGTTCGCACTCGAATTGCCGAGCGGATTAACCGCCATGCTCAGGCCCGCTACGCGGGGAAGTTCGCCCGCCTGGATATTCGTTTTCATGGCGTGTTCTGCTACATCGATGCTTACACCGAACCGGAGGAGCCTTCGGCGGAATTGCTCAAGATAACGGGCGAAACGCGCGAGCACTACCTGGAACGTTTACGAGCAGCGCCCATTCATCTTTGTCGGCTGCGCTATTTTGGCGACGAAGAGTCGTGGGGGTTGGCGTTTTATACCTACAGTAACAAGCGCTACGAGTTGTGCGTGTTCCCCTCCTCGGGGAGTTTTTTGGGGCCGGTGGAAGAAGGATTCGATGTGGGCGCCGTTTACCTGCATGGCGATTAGAGCAATTCACCACTTTTTCGCTGGCTCCTCGCTTGCAAAGCCTCAACCTCGGAGGCGAGCACGCCCGGCAATCTCGCCGTGGCTTCAACCGCCTTCCCCCCGCAGCCGCCGCACCTCCGCCACGCTCAAGCCGGTCCTTTCCGCCAGCAACCGGTCATCGGCGATCACGTCCAGCAGACTCCGGGCGATGCGCAAGCGCTCCTGGCGCTGGCCTTCCTCTCGACCTTCGCAAGCCTTGCTCCACACCGCGCTGCTTCCATTCTCGCGTCCACTGTTCCCACCGTTCCGCCAACATCGCCTGGACCTCGCGCAAGTCGTCGATCTCGGGAATCACCGCGCCCGCAGCCGCCGCCGGAGAAACACTCGCCGCAGCCAAATCCCGAACGCCCGCCGCAAGGACCGCTGTTGGGGCGTCGCCAGCCACGCCAGCAGGCCATCCACCACCCCCTGCGACTCGGCGTAATTGCGGCTCATCAGCCCGACAACCGGCGCCGACTCACCCAACCCACTTGCGTCGGCGTGCAGGCGGAGGACCCAAAAGAGCTTCCAAGGTTTTCGCGTCGAAAATCCCGTCCAGCCAGGCGTTCAACTGCTCGATGGGCACCGCGTCGATGCGGGCGGCGGCCCACTTCGGCAGACGGCCAAAGCGGCGCGCGAGCAGGCGCTTCAAATCCTCGGCTTTGCCTTCGGCTCGACCCTTGGCCTCGCCCTTGGCGAAAATCGACTGGTAGGCCCGGGTTTCTTCCAGGGGGGTAAAGATGTTCAACATGGCCCAAACCTCTTCTTCGGCGAGCGATTTAAAACGCTCGAACAACCAGCACTCCAGAATTTGCGAAAGCGCCGCGCGCACCGGCGGCTCGACCGACGCCTCCTGAATGGTCCGCCAGAGCCGAGGGGCGCGTTCCCGCAGATCCTCATCCCGCGTCAGCGGGATCGGTTTTCATGCAAACCAGTGTAACCGCTCCACCGTAGGGCATAGACCGCATTGAATCCCAGCAGGAAAAGCCTGACGAATCCCCTCGCGCCGAGTAACATCCGCGCCGTTCGCCGCAACCATTGGAACGCCTAGCCATGCCGCGACTCGCCCTCTTTCCCATCGGCCTGCTTCTCTGCTCTATCACGCTGGCCCAATCCGCCGCACCGGTCGAGGTTGGCATCCGACCCTTGCGCGCGGTGGCCCTGCCCGACCGGGGCACGGCGCCAGCCAGCGTGATCGCCCCCAACGACAGCCGGATTGCCGCCGAAGTGACCGCCAAAGTGGCGCGGGTCCATGCCGAGGTCGGCGGCACGGTCAAGGCCGGACAACTGCTGCTGGAACTCGACGCCGCCGATTACCGGCTGGCGCTGGCCCAGGCCGACGCGCAGGTCACGGCGGCGCGGGCGCGGGTGGCGCTGG
>CAVRCC010000048.1:0-104347 GCA_963719395.1 uncultured Gammaproteobacteria bacterium
TTCAGCCCTGACGCACGTTCCTAGAGTATTTAGAAAAACAATCGGTTAGAAGCGATTGGAAAAAATTTTGTCGCACAAACTGGAGCAACCGAACAGCAGACGTTGGTAGAGGGTTCCTGAATCGATGCCGCGATGGGTAGTATTAACCCCCGGTCTTCATGCGAGGGGGAGTTGGCCATGAGCAAAGCGAGTCGTCGACCGACGCGGGAAGCGCGCCAGCAGCACAAAGCGAAAGTGCGGGCCGCGCGCCGGCAATGGCGGGCGCAGCAAACCGCCGCTGGGGTGCGGCGGCCCCAGCCGGTCAGTGCCTCAAATGCCTGGTGTGAGTATGCCACGGTGGAAGCAGAACAGGCGGCGCGGGAAGCGGCGGTAGCGGCCTAGCTGCCGGTGTATCGCGAGCTGCTGCCGAAGTTACTGCGGGATCTGGGCAAGATACCCGATCCCCGGCAGCCGAAAAAGTGCAAACATAAGCTGACGGTGGTGTTGCTCTACGGCTTGCTGAGCTTCGTGTTTCAGAGGGCGTCGCGACGGGAAGCGAACCGGACGTTAAGTCGCCCGGCGTTTTTAGCGACCTTGCAAGCCTTCTTTCCGGAACTGGAGTCCCTGCCCCATGCCGATACGCTCAATCGGCTCTTGGCCCGGATCGAGGTCCAGGAGCTGGAAGTGGCCCAGGTCGAGGTGATCCGGCGGTTGATTCGGAACAAGAAGTTTCGCCGCTATCTGGTGGAGCAGTGCTATCCGATGGCGATCGATGGGACGCAGAAGCTGGTCCGGGCCGGGCAATGGTGGGACGAGGACTGGTTGGAACGGCGCCGCGAGACCGCCGAGGGGGAACAGGTCCAGCAATATGTCTATGTATTAGAAGCCAATCTGGTGTTCCCAAACGGCCTGACGTTACCCTTGCTCAGCGAGTTTCTGAGCTATGGTGAGGCCGACCCGGACGATCACAAACAGGACTGTGAACTCAAGGCGTTCCATCGCTTGGCGGAACGGCTCAAGCGCTACTTTCCCCGCCTCCCGATCCTGCTGTTGTTGGATGGGTTATATCCGAACGGGCCGTTGATGGCCCGTTGTCGCCGCTACGGTTGGCAGTACCTGATGGTCTTGCCGGATCAGAGCTTACCGTCGGTGTGGGAGGAAGTGACCGCGCTGCGACCCCGCTTGGCCAAGAACCGCAAACAGCAACAGTGGCGGGGTCGGCAACAATGCTTCTGGTGGGTCAATCACATGACCTACAGTTACGACCACGATCGGCACACCCTGCCCGTCCACGTCATGGGGTGTGAAGAAACCTGGCGGGAGGTCGATCCCGACAGCGGCGAACTGATCACCCAACAGTCCCGCCATGTCTGGATTTCCAGCCATCCCCTGCGGCACGATAACGTCCACGAACGCGGCAACCTCGGGGCGCGGCGGCGCTGGGGCATCGAACTCAGTATCCAGATCGAGAAGTGCCACGGCTATCACTACGAACACCTCTTCTCCCAGGATTGGAAGGCGCTGAAAGGGTTTCATTACCTCATGCGCCTGGCGCATCTGTTCAATGCCCTCGCCCAAGGTACCCGCCGGGTCGCCCAACAGGTTCGCACCCTGGGCGTCCAGGCGTTTCTCCGCTTCGTCCGCGAAACCTGTGCCAATCGCTGGTTACGGCACGAGTGGATCCAACAGCTACTGGCGACGCCCTTCCAACTTCGGCTCGAATAGCCGGTAGCCTGCTCTCCTGGCAGGGCCCCCCGACGGTATCCCGAGCGACACCGTCGCGCTCGGGTGTTGCCGACGTCAGGGTCAAGCCCTGACACGCCCCCAAAACGGCTTGCCGCCAGGCTGATTCTCACCCCTAATAATCCCACTGTAGCACCAAGCGGTAGCAAAATTAACCTTCAGGGTGGATCAGAGAAATCTTGGGCAAGGTTATGCGTCAGGGCTGTTTCACCTTGAGCTGCCTTGTATCTTGATATAATTTACACTATTCTTGACCATTAATATAAAAATCAATCAGATAAATCTGACAAAGTAGAATTAGGGACTGTCTAAAAACACCCCTCTCCCCTCGGGAGAGGGGTTGGGGGGTGAGAGCGCTTTTTCAACGGTTTAGCTGGCTACAAGCGGTGTGAAAACCCTTCAAAGCGGTACTTTTTGTGCAACATCGGTTCGGCTCACTGATTGAAAAACGACCCTCACCCCTACCCCTCTCCCACAGGGAGAGGGTTTTTTTGGACAGCTTCTAAATAGCTTATTATATTCAAACGGTTGTCGCGAAAATCATACTGAACCTGTACCCTAAGATGGCGGCCCGGGTTCTGCTCCGCAAATATCCGAAACTCATCCGGGCCACCCTCAGTCTACGCCAAATACACCCGCTCCAGCGCCCCGCGCGAGACGTTGCCCTTACCGTCCTCCGCCTCGATGTAATAGCGCACGTCGCCCGCGCCGACCGGCAGTTTGGCGGTGAAATAATGCGCGGTAATGGCCGCGCCGGTCTGCGACGGATACGGACCGTTGTCGGTCATCGCCAGGCGGGTTTCGCCCGTGGCGGCGCGCAGCACCAGCGTCACCCGCTTCAGGCCGGCGATGTCGTGGACGAAGGTATGCACCGTGCCCTCGCGCGGCGCGTCGAGCAGGCAGCCCTGACCCCAGCGTTTACCGCCCGGATTTTCCGGCGTGATCCACGGCGCGAAAATGGTCGGGCCGGTGCGATCCTTGCCGGCCGCCAGTACGGCGTCCACCTCGCTTTTAACCATCCCGTAACCGGCGTTGGCGGCGTTGGTGACCTGCTGATCCCAGATATGCTGTCCGGTCCAGTACCAGTAGCAACTGGTTTCGGCGGTCAGCATGAGCCGGCTGATGTCGTCCAGCCACGGTTTGCCGGGCATGGCGTCTTCCAGCGCGTGAACTACATTCTGGAACGCGGTCAGCACCGCCCAGGAATTCAAATCCGGCGAGTAGGGCTGGTCGTAGCGGCTGAACCACTTCATGAACTGCGGATCGCCGTTGTCCGCGCCGCTCCAGGAACCCGGCTCGATATGCGCCGCTTGGGCGGGATCGGGCGGGAAGCGATCCAGATAGTCGTGGACGGTGGTGAGTTCAAAACGCGGATCGCCCGGCAACCACTGCACCAGTTGCCCGGTATTGTGGTTGTAATAGCTGTCCGCGCCGCCGCCGTGATTGTCGCCGTCGGAGTGCAGCAGGAAGAACGGCGGATGTTTAGGATCGAAGCTGCCGGTATCCACGATCTGGTTGTAGACCTGGCCCAGCACATCGGGATATTGCAGCGCCCCGAAGCCGCCGCGCGCGTCCTCGTTGCCGATGTAGCGTTCCGCCGGCACCGCGATGATTTTATGAACCTCGCCGTCCGGGTCTTCGTATTGCACATACTCGGGTCGGAGCAGACTGGGCGAAATTTTCGAGCCGGCCCAGATGTTGCGCAGTTGCAGCCAGTCATTCACGGGCGGGTTAACCTGCTCGGCGGGATTCGGCGGCAGCATCCCCTCGTTAATCCCGGCGTAGGGATAGTCCTGGCACGCCCGGAAGCGGTGAATGGAATCGTAGATCACCGCCTTGACGCCGGCCTGGTTCAGCGCCGGAATCATGCGGATGTGAAAAGCGGTCTCGGGCGGGAACATCACGCTGGATGCCTCGATGCCGAAGGCGGAACGGATGATGTTGCGATGCCATTCGACCTGCTTGACGATGTTACGGGCCGGGGTCAGCGCCATCAGCGGATGGAAGAAGCCAAAGGCCACGAAATCCACCCGGGGATGACCGAGCGCGGTCTTTTCCTGGGCCATGGCGCGCAAGTCGTTATTCCAACCGCCGAACCGGCCGCCGCACAGCCCGTCGGCGGCGCAGCGGTCCAGTTGCTCGATCAGCGAGCCGCTCCAACTGGTCGAAAGTCCGGCGTGGGGCAGGCCGCCGCCGATATACTGGCGCACGGCGGCCGGGATGAAGTGGGTGTAGGGGCCGCCGCGCGCCCCGAAAATCGAATCCTTCTCACCGTCCCAATAAAACCGATCGGTGGCGTTGTAGTAGGGCTGGTGCATGTGCTTGTGGATGCCGAAATACAGCTTGACCGGCGCATCGCCCGGGCCGGTGGCGACCCGGATGACCGGCTTGGCCTTGACATTCGGCGCGAGCCGCAAGCGGTGGAATTCCTTGAGCCAGTCCCCGCCGCCGGCCTGGTGGATGTCGGCCTTGCGGCAACCCTCCGCCTGCACGTTGATGTCCCCAGGCCACAGCAACCCGGCGGGAATGCTGGCGGTGTAGCGGTATTCGTCGCCGGCGACGGTTTCCTTGAGCGTCTGGCCTTTGATCAGGTGCTGCCGGTCCGGCGCGTGCAGGATCAGTTGTGGGAACGGGATCATCCCGTCGGCGACGAAGGTGATGGTAAAAGCAGGGTTCTTGCCGGATTCGTCGCATTGCAGCGTTTCGGGCAGATCGATGCGCAGGATACGGGTGAAAACGTCAGTCATTGCACAACCTCGCTTGAGTTCTTGCCATTGCCTGCATCATTTTAATCCGGTTGGCGCGAATTGCCGCCCGAACCGGTTTGAGCCTGATGGCGGTATCCATTAAACTCGCCAGAGCCGAAGATAAAAATAACCGACTGTTTGTTTGATTATTTTGTTTTTTATCACTTTTATCCGACTGGGGCGACAAGCATGGCCAAGAGCATGAAATTCACCAAGATCGTGGCGACGCTGGGGCCGAAATCCCGCAATCCGGATATCGTCGAGGCGCTGCTGCGGGCCGGTGCGGACGTGATCCGGCTCAACTTCTCGCACGGCAACCACGAGGATCACGCCTTGTCCGTGCGGCTGGTGCGGGAAGCGGCACAGAAACTGAACCGGTACATTGCGATCTTTCAGGATTTGCAAGGCCCCAAGATTCGGCTCGGTCAACTGGACGGCGAGTTTCTCGACGTGGTCGCGGGTGAGACCCTGGTGCTGACTACCGACGACTTGGTCGGCGGCGTCCACGACGGCGTCAAAAAGATCGCCATCGACCATCGTAGCCTGCATGAGGAAGTGAAGCCCGGCGACCGGGTGCTGATCGACGACGGGCTGTTCGAACTGACCGTCGAGCGGATCGAAGGCCACGAGATTTTCACCCAGGTGGTCAACGGTGGCCGGCTGAAACCGCGCAAGGGCGTCAACCTGCCCAACGTCAAGCTGAAGCTTTCGGCGATCACCGACAAGGACCGCGCCGATTTGCAGTTCGCCTACGACCACTGGCTGGATTACGTGGCGCTGTCGTTCGTGCGGGACGCCAACGACGTCAAGGAATTGATCGACACCATGCTGACCACCTACGGCCGCAAGATTCCGATCATCGCCAAAATCGAGAAACCGGAGGCATTCCGGCACATCGAAGAGATCATCGCCGTGGCCGACGCCATCATGGTGGCGCGCGGCGATCTGGGGGTGGAAACCTCGCCGCAGGACGTGCCGCTGATGCAGAAGGCCATCATCCGCCTGTGCAACATCGCCGGCAAACCGGTGATCACCGCTACCCAGATGCTGGAATCCATGATCAGCAATCCCCGTCCGACCCGCGCCGAGGCCAACGATGTCGCCAACGCCATCCTGGACGGGGCCGACGCCGTGATGCTGTCGGCGGAAACCGCCGCCGGCCAGTATCCGATCGAGGCGGTGCGAATGATGAAGGACATCGCCCTGAGCGTCGAGGCCAGCGACATCTTCAAGACGCTGATGCAGAAGAACGTGCTGACTCAGGAGGAGTTATTGGCCAAGGCTTGCCTGCGGATCGAGGATGCCGTCCATTTTGCCACCATGGACTTGGCCGACAAGGTCTGCGCCCGCTCCATCGTCGGCTTCACCAACAGCGGGGCGAGCGTGCTCGGCCTGGCCAAGTTCCGGCCGTTGGCGCCGCTGATCGCCTTCAGTTCGAAGGTGGCCACCCTGCGCAAGCTGGCGCTGGTCTGGGGCGTGACGCCGCTGCAACTGGGCGCCGTCGTCACCTCCGTGGACGATCTGCTCAGTTCCGCCACCGAATTCCTGCTCAACAAGGGCATGGTGCGGGAGGGCGAGATCGTGGTGTTCACCGCTGGCGTGCCGGTCGGGGTGTCGGGCGGCGCTAACATGATCAAGGTGGTGAAGGTGGAGCGGGCGGATTGAATTCAATCCGCCAGACCACCCTGCAACAGGGGATCGGCGGCGACCCGTCGGGTAATGAGCTCGGTGAAGGCTCGGATGCGCGCTACCTGCCGCAAGTCCGGGTGGCTGAGCAGCCAGATGTCGGTATCGAACAGCGGGTTTGGCGCGGTCAGGCGCACCAGTTCCGATTCCTGCTCGGCCAGGAAGCACAGCAGCGGCGCAATGCCGTAGCCGGCCTTCACCACCGCGACCTTGTACAGCAGGTTGTTGAGCCGAAGAGCGATTCGTTCAGCGGGTACGTGCCGTTCGAGCCAGCGGTATTCGGGCAGATGCGCCAGCGTTTCGTCCAGGCCGATCCAGTCGTGTTGTTCGAGCGGTAAATCGCGCTGTTGGACTTTCAGATAAGTCGCCGCGCCGTAGACCGCCGAGCGGGCCACGCCAATCTTGCGGCCGATCATGTTGTCCGGTGGCTGATTGGTGGCGCGGATAGCGACGTCGGCCTCGCGCCGGGTCAGATTGACGATCTGGTTGCTGGCGATCACCTGCAACTGGATGTGTGGGTGCAACCGCCGGAACTCCAACAAATGGGGCAGCAAACTTTGTAGCAAGGTTTCGGTGGTGGTCACCCGGATGGCGCCGGAAAGCTGCAAATCCTTCCCTGACAAGTGGTGTTCGACGCCGAGCAGCGCCTGTTCCACTCGCCGGGCCACCTCGCGCAATTCCTCGCCGGCGGTGGTGAGCGCGTAGCCGGTGCGCAGCCGTTCGAACAGTCGCACGCCCAAGCTGTTTTCCAGGCTGGCGATCCGTCGCAGTGCGGTGGTGTGGTTTACGCCCAGCCGCTTCGCCGCGCCCAACACCGAGCCGGCCTGCTCCACGGCCAGAAAGTAGCGGTAGTCATCCCAGTCCATGATGTGCGTTTTTGCCGATTGAGTTTTGCGAAATTGTATCTTCATGTGTATTTTCGCAAAAGCTATTCTATCGACTATCCCCATCAACCTTGGACGAGGAATCCCTGATGATCCAGAAACAGACCTTTCGCGCCGCTTTGATCGCTGCTCTGCTGGGGGCGTCGCTGGCGCCCGCCGCGCAGGCCGCTCCCGAACAGTTTGCGATCGACAGCGCGCACACCTATCCGCATTTCGAGATCAACCATCTCGGCTGGTCCACCACGCGCGGCTTTTTTCAGAAGGTGACGGGTGCGGCGACGCTGGACTTCGCCGCGAAGCAGGGCTCCGCCGAAATCGTCATTGACGCCAACAGCCTGGATACCGGCGACGCCAAACGCGACGAGCATTTGCGCGGCGAGGATTTCTTCGATGTCGCCCAGTATCCGACCATCACCTTCAAGTCGGATAAGCTCGGCTTTGAGGGCGACAAACTGGTCAAGGCCGAAGGGCAACTCACTCTGCGCGGCGTCACCCGGCCGGTCACCTTGAGTTTTAACCTGTTCAAGTGCGGCGAGCATCCGATCTACAAAAAGCATTACTGCGGCGGCGACGCCACGGCGACCATCAACCGGAGCGACTTTGGCATGAGCGCCTACCCTGGCGCGGTCGGCGAGCAGGTCAAGCTGTCGATCCAGGTCGAGGCCGCGCGCGACGGCAAAGCAGGGTAATGACGTGATGGCGTCCGGATCGGGCGCGACGAGATCCGGGACTCCTGGACTCCTGGACTTTGGAAGAAACACGATGATGCGAGCGACCGTAACCCGCTACACCGGCATGGCAATCGGCTTGCACTGGCTGATGGCGGTGCTGATCGTCGCGGCGTTCGGCCTGGGCTGGACCTTGGCGGACATGGAGTTCAGCCCGCAAAAGCTGCGCTGGCTGTCCTGGCACAAGTGGTTGGGGATCACCGTACTCGGCCTGACCGCGCTGCGGCTGGGTTGGCGGTTGACCCATCCCACGCCACCGTTGCCGGCGGCCGTGCCGGTCTGGCAACAATGGGGGGCTCATGCCGTCCATCTGCTGCTGTACGGGCTGATGTTCGCCATTCCGCTCAGCGGTTGGCTGTTCAGTTCCGCCAAGGGGATTCCAGTGGTATATCTGGGCGTGTTGCCGCTGCCGGATTTGATCGGCGCCGATGAAGCCGTGGCGGGTTGGCTGAGAACGCTGCACGCGGTGCTGAATTACACGTTACTGGCGACGGTCGGCGCGCATGTCGGCGCGGCGCTCAAACATCATTTCATCGAACGCGACGACGTGCTGGCGCGCATGTTGCCGCCGGTCGGTCGCTGGGAGAAAGAGCGATGACGAAACGCGAGTTGCGGGTGATCGCGGCGGCGATCGGTTTGGGGCTGACCGCATCGGGAGCCTGGGCCGGGCAGGTCTTGGCGCCGGAGCAGAGCGAGATCGTTTTCGTCGGCCAGCAGATGGGCGTACCGACCGAGGGGCGTTTTCAGAAATTCACCGTGGAAGCTACCCTCGATCCCGCGGCTATCGAAAAGGGCGCCGCCCGCATTGTGATCGATATGAACAGCATCACACTATCGGCGTCGGATCTCACCACGGAAGTCAAGCGCAAGCGCTGGTTCGACGCTGCCAGTTTCCCGGAAGCAACCTTCGAGTCCAAACAGTTTCGGGCGTTGGGTGATGGTCGCTACGAAGCGAGCGGGACGCTGACGATCAAGGGCGTCAGCCGGGACGTGATCGCGCCGCTCACATTGAAAAATGACGGCCAGGATTTAGTGGCCGACGGGCAATTTGAGTTGAAGCGGCTCGATTTCAACGTCGGCGACGGCCCCTGGGCGGATACCGACACGGTGGCGAACGAGGTGCGGATTCGGTTCAAGGTGCGGCTGAAGCCGCAGCCTTGAATCGCCAGCGCCGGGATTTCAATCCAAAACCGCCGCTTTCAGCACTCCCGGCTCGATTTGCAGCGGCACGACGTCGACGCTGTCGAGCCGGGCGCAGTAATCCAGGTCCACCCCACAGCCCAACGCCGCCAGACCGCGCCCGTGGTGGGCGTAGCGCAGCAGTTGCGGCAACCGGGTTTGCCATTGCTCGAACAGGGCCATGGCCGCAATCGATTCGTCGTCCCCCGCACAGTCGCTGCCGCGTTCGACGCTCAGAGCACAGGCGATAGCCCCGGCGCAGATCGTATCCTCCAGCGAGAAGCCGCCGCGCCAACCCGCCGCTACAATCCAGACAGTATGTGGTTGTTCTTGTAGCAAATAGCGGACCACCGCCGCGCGGTTGGTCAGCGAAGCCGTCAGCAGGATCGGGACCCGTCGCACCCGTTCCAAGGCACGGGTGCCGTTGGTGGTGCTCATGAATATTCGTTTGCCGCCGACCCGCTCGGGCGTGCATTCCGACGGTGAGTTGCCGAGGTCGAAGTCCTCCAGCTTTTCGCCGCCGCGCTCGCCGGCCAGCAACCGCCGTTCCGCCGGCCAGCGCTTGCTGATTCGGAACAACTCATCGATGTCGTCGAACACCTGAATCGCCTCCGCGCCCGATTGCAGCGCCGTCGCCATGGTGGTGGTGGCGCGCAGCACATCGATGACGATGGCGCAGGCGGGCAAATCGAGCGTGAGGCCGCCCTTACGGGCTTTTTGACTCAAATCCGGAACTTGATCGGGGGTGTGATAAACGAAGATTTCCATGGTGATCTGGCGCTTGCTGGCTGCGGGTTGTTGGCTTTTTTGTGATCGGGCCAGGGGAAATGACGCCTGGCATCCTTTATTTCCATAAGGTTAATCCAGGCCAATGCAAATCGCCATACATGCTGGATTCACGGCGGCGGTGAGTTAGCGGGCTGGCTTGAATCTGCCGGGGGCTTGTTGCAAAATTGAAACAACCAGTTAACGCACGGGAATCTGCCATGTCCGCTTTAGCGCTTGAAATCCCCTTCCTGGAAAATGGCGACCGCCTGACTCGCAAGGAATTCGAGCGGCGGTATCACGCCATGCCGCGCCTGAAGAAGGCCGAATTGATCGAAGGAACTGTTTTTATGCCCTCGCCGCTCCACTTTGAACGACATGCCAAGCCACACGCGCTGGATTATAGGTTGGTTGGCGGTCTACTGGGCCGCTACTCCAGGGATTGAGCTGGCCGATAACGCCACCCTGCGACTGGACGCCGACAACGAGTTCCAGCCCGACGCCCTGTTGCGCCTGCCGGAACGGGCGGGTGGAAATTCGCGGGTCAGCCGGGACGATGATCTGGAAGGCGCGCCGGAACTGATCGTCGAGGTGGCCGCAACCAGCGCCTCTCACGACCTGCACGACAAGCGCAAGGTCTACCGCCGCAACGGGGTGCGGGAATACCTGGTGTGGCTGGTGCGCGAAAAGCGGGTGCTCTGGTTTGTTCTGGAGGACGACGAATACCAGCCGCTCCAGCCCGGTACGGATGGACTGCTGCACGGCCGGATTTTTCCAGCCTTGGCGTTGAACGTTCAGGCCCTGCTCGATGGCGACCTGGCTCGAAGTGCTGGCCGACCAGCAGCGCTGCCTGGGGGGAGAAGAACACCGGCGGTTTGTGGAACTGTTGCGGCAAACCGCCGATGGATAGCCGTTCCTGCCGGGTGCTATTGCAGCAACCGCTCGAACCGCCGTGTTTCTTCGGCGACCAGTTCCCGACCGGCAAAATCCCGCGCGGCCGCCGCCAGGGGACTGTACTGAAGCGCCAGCACCCGCTCGGCCGCCCGCCGCGCCTCGATCCACTGGCCGGCGGCCAGCAAGGCCACGGCCTCTCGTTCCAGCGCGACAGCTTCGGCCTCGATGGCCAGCAGCGGGGTCAAATCCGCGCCGCAGCGAGAGCAGACCGCCTCATCCCTGAAGCGGGCGCGACAGACCGGACAGCGTTCCATCACGACTCCAGATAGAACAGAATATCCGACAGCTCGGCCATCGGCGCTTTTACGGCGGCAAAATCTTCGGTAGCCAGCGCATCGGCGATCTTTTCAATCAGGTTGATGATGTCCTCGCGGTCGTCGTTGCTGGCGCGGTCCAGCAAGCGCTCGGCCTTTTCCACCACCGCCCGCGCCTGTACCTGCAACTGATGCTCGGTGGGGGCGGCGGCTGGCGCGACGGTTTCGCCCTCGAACGTTTGTCCCCCACCAAACAAGGCGTCGACCCGCGCCCGCGCGGTTTCCAGTTCGCCTTCCTGGAACTGGGTCAGCACGTTGTCGATGCGGATGGATTTCTCCAGCCCGGTGTTCTTCTCCCGCGCCGACACCTGCATGATGCCGTTCAGGTCCAGCGAGAATTGCAGGACAATCGGGTTGCCCGCCGGGGCCTTGCTCAGGTGTTCCACGGTGAACTGGCCGATCTCGATATTGTTCAGCGCGTCCGGATCCTCGCCCTGATAGACATGCACCCTCACCGTGTCCTGATGGTCGTACAGGGTAAAGAAAACTTCGCTCTTGGTGACCGGGATCGGGGTGTTCTTGTGGATGAGCGGCACGTAGGTGAAGGGGTAAGGCATGCCGTCCCGCTCGCTCAGGGCGCTGGTGCCGAAGGTGTAGGGGGTGATGTCCACCAGCACCGCCGACACCGCTTCGCCGGCCAGCATCCCGGCCTGAATCGCGGCGCCGGTGGCGACGCACAAATCCGGGTTGACCTCGGCCCGCACCGTCAGATTCAGATCGTCTTCCAGCCGTTCGGTGATCACCGGGGTGCGGGTGGCGCCACCGACCAGCAGCACTTCGTCGAGGTCGGACACGGTCAGATCGGCCCCTTTCAGGGCAATATGCACCGCCTCCAGGGTTTCGTCGATGTAACCGGCGATCATGGCCTCGTAGTCGGCCCGCGCCAGTTCCAGGGACAGGTTGACCGGCGCGCCCGCCTTGTCCAGCAGATACTCCTCCTCGATCCGGGTGAAGGGCTGATCGGACAACGCGATCTTGGCGGTTTCCGCCGCGCGGGTGATGCGGGCCATGGCGCGGCGCGACCCGGTGGGATCGGCGCCCTGCTTTTTCAGATGCTCGACGATGTGCTCGACGATCTTGGCGTCGAAGTCGTCGCCGCCCAGGTGGTTGTTGCCGTGGCTGGCCAGCACCTCGACCACGTTGTCCTCGATGCCGACCACCGACACGTCGAAGGTGCCGCCGCCCAGGTCGTAGACCAGCACCTTTTTATGGCCCTGATGGTTGGCCTCGTAGGACAGCGCGGCGGCGGTGGGTTCGTTGATGATCCGCATCACCTCCAGCCCGGCGATTTCCCCGGCTTCGCGGGTGGCCTGGCGCTGGGCGTCGGAGAAATAGGCCGGCACCGTGATCACCGCCTTGTGGATCGGTTCGCCCAGATGGGCCTCGGCGATGGCTTTCAGCCGGCGCAGGATGATGGCGGAAATTTCCTGGGGCGAGTACGTGGCGTCGCCCAGTTCGACCCGGTCGGCGCTGCCCATCCGCCGCTTGATGGACTTGATGGTGCGTTCCGGGTAGAGCACGTACTGGTTCTTGGCCGGCTCGCCCACCAGGATCGACCCATCGTCGGCCAGACCGACGAAGGAGGGCAGAATCGGGTGGCCGGGAGTGATGTCGATGACGGTGACGCGGCCGTTGTCCACCACCGCGACTTCGGAGTTGGTGGTGCCCAAATCGATGCCAATAATTTTTTCAGCCATGAGGGGGGTGACTCGTATCAGGTCGGTGAGGGTTCGGTGGAAGGCGGGACGGTACGGACGGGTGGTTCCGGCCGGCGGTTGACCTTGACTTCGGCCAGGCGCAGCAGTTCGCCCTGCCAGGTGTAGCCCTTGCGCAGTTCCTCGGTGACGACGCCGTTATCGACATCGTTGCGTTGTTCCACCTCGGCGGCGCGCATGGTGTGCGGATCGAGCGGTTGGCCCAAGGCCGCCAGGGCGGCCACCTGCTGGTTGCTTAGCATCTGCTCCAGCCGGCGCAGGCTGATGTCCTGACCTTCGGTAATGGCGTGCAGCAGCGCCCGCTCCCGCCGACCCAGCCCCAGCAGCCGGCCCAGCACGGTGGGCCGATAGTTTTGCAAGGCGCGCAGGCCGGCTTCCAGCCGGTCGTACAATTCCACCAGTTCCAGCAGCACCGGTTTCAGCGCCGCCCGCCGCTGTTCCGGCAACGCGGCGCGGGCGCGATCCAGTTCGCCGCCCAGTTGGCTCTGGCTGGCTTGCAGGATTTCGAATACCGCCCGGAATTCATCCAGCACGGTTTTAACCTGGCGCGATTCCAGCCGGACTTCGTTCTTCAGTGTCACCAGTTCGGCGAACAGCGAGTACAAGTCGGTGCGCCGGCTCTCTTCAGCCGGTTCGGCGGGGGCGACGTCGGGGAATTCGTCCAGATAGGCGCGGAAGCGCTCCAGCAGTTGTTCCTTGGTTTCGATGTTCATGGAGGCGTTATTTCTGGCCGGTCAGGCGGTGGCTCAGCAGTTGCCGCAACTGGGCTTCGGATGGACGGCGGCGCGAATCACCGGGGCGCAGGGCGGTCGCCACCAGTTCGGCCAGATCGGGCGTTTCCTGGTGGAACAGCCAGTAGCGCAGCCGGTCCCGGCGAGTCTTGATGGCTTCAAAGGCGGCGCGGATGGCCTGAAATCGGTCGGGATCGCGCTCCGGCGGATGCTCGCGCACCTGTTGCAGATAGGCTTTCTTGATGGCGTCGTCATCGGCGGTTTCGGCAACGCCCAGCAGGTCGAAAGGATTGGACATGATCATCTCCGGCGTTTTCCACGTCCGCCCCGACCGCCGGGGAACGGCAGGGGAAGATCCGGTAATTCATCCAGCAGGTCCTCGATACCCTCGCCGAGCAGCATCATTTTCATAATGGCCCTTTGTACTTCAGGCGGGAACTCGTCGTCGGACGGCAGAGCATCCAGGATCTGGTCCAGCATCCGGTCCCGCAGCGCCGGCGGCAGCCGTTCCAGTTCAGCGCGGATTTGTTCCATCTCACGCCGCATTTTGGGCGGCATCGGCATCGGCACGGCAGCGGCATCGGCATCGAACCGCCGCCCTTGGGTCCGAAAGGCAGGGAGAACGGGCTTTGACTGAGAAACCGGGTGATCGCAGTGGCGGCGCGGTGATCCTTGGCGGCGGTAGCCCGTTCCATGGCGTGCTCCAGCCGGTCGTAATCGCGATCCTTGACCTGGTCCAGGTCGCTCTCGGCGCGGCCGTAAATCTGATAGTAGACGAACAGCGGCCGGTTCGGTTGAACTTCCAGCCCCCGGGTCGCGGCGTATTCCAGCAGTCCGTAATGCGGCGCCTGATGCAGGCATTCGCACACCAACAGCAGATCATCCTCGCTGGTCAGCGATTTGATCGCGCGTTGCAGGGGCTTTTCCAGGTCTTCCAGGACCGTGCCGAGTTCGTCCATGCCTTCCTCGCGATAGGCGTTGATCATTTGCGCCAGAGCCAGCAGGTCGGTACGGCTGGCGCTCAGCTTGCGCGGATCGTCGAGTTCGGCGTCGCGCTGGAAATCGGCTGGGTCCAGTTTCAGGCGCAGCGCTTCCACCGCCAATCGGGTCCAGGCCAGCAGCGGGCTGCCAGCCAGGCGGACGCCTTCCCGCAGCCATTGCCGCCCGCCGTCGCGCTGGCGTTGCTGGAGCGCGAGCAGGCCCCGGTTGATCTCGACGATGCCGGTGCGGGCGTTGTCCCGTTCCAACTGGCCGGCGCTGTCCAGTTCCTTTTCCGCCAGCGCGTATTTGTCGCCCCGCATCAGCTTGCGGGCGTGGGCCAGGTGAGCATTGATCAGGACGGCGCGGGCCTTGCTATTGATCGGGTCCAGCTCCAGCACCCGGGCGGCGAAACCAGCGGCTTTCTTATGGGCCTTGCGGGCGGTGGCGGTTTTGACCGCCGCCAGCAGCACCACGGGATCGTCGGGGAATTGCTTGACCGCCTGTTCCACCCAGTGGTGATAGTCCTTGTCGTTGCCGGCGTCCCGGTGCAGCAGCGCCAGTTGCAGGTAGATGTCGCGGTCGTCCGGATCGAGCCGCAGACTTTGCTCCAGGCAGTCGCGCATCTGCTCGCCGTCGTCCCAGCCGGAGTCCTCCTTGCGCAGCAACTCGGCCATGTGGCGCAGGATGAGCGCCGCCGATAGTGAGTGGTCCGGGTTGCCGGTGTCCTCGAGCAGCAGGTTGACGCAGGTTTGCCAATCGCGCAGGGCGTCGTCGATCTCGTCCTTCGTCCGCTCCGCGCGCAGCGCGTGCAGGTGCTGCGCCTCGAATGGCGGCAGTGGTCCAAACAGATGGGTATAGGTTTTCAGCCCCTGCGGGTAGGGCAGCAGCAGCGCCCGGCAGGCGCGGCGAGCCTGCTCCCGGTCGAACAGCGCCAGGTTGGTGGCGATGAAGTCGAACTTCGCTTTATCGCTCGGACTGTTGCCCAGCCGTGCCCAGTCTTTGAGCAGTTTGATCTGGCGCGCATCCAGACCGAGCAGGCCGCTGGTCAGTTCGCGCGAGACCGGGTCGAGCGTCAGCAGCACCCGGGTCGGATTGGCGGCGGCGGCGGCGCGGACCAGTTCGACCAGATCCTGATAGGGAGAGGTCGGCGGAATGCGCTCGATCAGGGTCAGAGCGCCGGCCGGATCGGTTTCCAGTTTCAGCAGCGCCGCAAGTGCCTGGCGCAAATCGCGGTAGGGCGAGCGAATCGAAATGTGTTTCAGGCATTCGCGTACCGCATCCTCGGCCTCGCCTTGGGCGTAGGCGCGCAACGCGGCTTGGGCGGCGGTCAGGTGCGCGCGCAGCGGCGCGTTGGGGGGGAGGGCCTGAAGCACGTCCTTCTGACCGGCGAGAGCCAGTGCGGCGAGCAGGGATTCCAGTTCGCCGGCGTCGGACAGGACGGCCGCATGGCTGGCGTAAGCGCGCATGGCCTTGGCGTACTGACTGGAGCGCAGCAGCCAGTCCATGTACAGCTCGGGTTGCGGCGCTTGCCCGCACAAGCTGGGAATGTTTTCCCACAGGATGGCGGCTTCCCGGTACATGGCTTTCTGGGCCAGTTGCCGGGCGCGTTCCAGATAGGCCGTGGCCAGGGATTCGCGCCAGCCGGCCTCGGCCTGCGGTTCGCGCTTGAGCAGCAGTTTGTAGACGTCGATGGCATCCTTGTAGTCGTGGGCCGATAGCAGGGCGGCGCCACGGGCGATCAACTCCTGGGTGGGCAGATCGTCGAGGCGGGCGCGGGGTTGGGGGATCGGTTTACGCATCCATTGGAATCCTGTTCCGGTTTTCAGATCGCTATAATAGCCAGATCGTTTTGTTTCGTCAGCGTTCGTGCATCGCTGAGCACCGCGCAATAGGCCTGTTCCGGTTGCAGCCAGGTCGCCGCGACCCGTTGGAGATCGGCCAGCGTCACCCGCAACACCCGTTGCCGGTAGGCGCGGCGCTGTTCCGGGGTGCGGCCGAACAGCGCGCCGAAAAAGGCGCTGATCGCCTCGCCGGCGGGCGAGCCGGGTTTGTCGATGGCGGCGACGATGCCGAGGATGGCTTCCTCCAGGGTTCGCGCTGGATGGGCGTGGGTTTGCAGCCAGTCCAGCGCCCGGTCGAAATCGGCCAAGGTGTCGGCCAGCCGGGGATCGCGGTAGGAATAGAAGCGGAACGCACCGCTATCCGGGTGATAACCCGCGCCGCCGCCATAAGCGCCGCCCTGTTCGCGGATGGCCCGGTGCAGGTAGCCGTTGCGCAGAAAGTCGCCCAGCACGTGCAGGGCCGGCGCATCGGGGTGATTCGGCGCGACGGTCGGGTAAGCCTTGGCGCAGAAGTTGACCTGGGTATTGACCCGGAAGCCCTGCCGCGGCGGTTGCGCTTCCGGGGCAGCCAGCGCGAACGGTTCCACCGCCTCATCGCGACCGTCCCGCCAGCGGTTGGCCAGCGCGGCGGCGATGTCCGCCTGCCGTTCGGCTTCGCTGACCACCAGCAGTTGCCGGGGTGCGTGTTGCAGGCGGTCGCGCAACTGTTCCAGTCGGGCGGCGAAAGCGGCCAGCGCCTCGGCGTCGTCCACCGCATCGTCCAGCGCCTTAAGGTGTTTCAAGCCTTGTAGCCCGTCCCAGCGATGATTCAGCGCCGCCACCGGACTCAAACTGGAACAGGCGGCGGCCAGCGCCAGCATGTGGCCGTGGTCGGTGATCGCCTCCTCGCGCTGGGCGCGCATCTGGGCGATCAACTCGCGCAGCCGGGGCCATTCGTCGAAGCGGGCGCTGGTCAGAGTTTCCCACAGCAGATCGGACAAGGCGGCCTGGTTACGGGCCAGCGCCTTGCCGGCCAGCGCCAGCACGCCCTTGACCTGATGCACGCCGTCCACCCCACCGCGCACGTTGGCGCGGGCGCTGAGGCCGCCGGTGACCGCCGCCTGTCGTGCTTGGGTAGCGCGATAATCGCGCCCGGCGCTGCCGACCTCGGTCAGACAGGCGCAGAACAGCGGTAGCAGGTCGAGTTCGTCCGGGTCCAGCGCTGGCAGGTCGAGAATGACTTGCAGGTAGACCATGCCGTTGGTGCCTTGGGCGTACCACGTAGCGGGGAGTGCGCCGACCGGGCGGATGACGCCTTCGGCGATTTTCAGCTCCGGCGGCACGTCTTCCAGCCCGACGCGCGGCAGCAGTTCGGGATCGTCCTGCTGTTGTTGGCGTTCGGCCAGGGCGTGCGCTCGGGCGACGATGCGGGCCTGGTCGGCATCGGTCAGCGCGGCCCGAATGGCCGCCAAGCGTTCCTGTTCCGCCGCCGCTTGTTGCGCGCCCAGTTCCGGATCGGGAGCCATGGCGAGCCGGACCCGGTGCGGGTTATCCAGCAGCAATTGCCGGGTCAGGTTGGGGATAAAGTCCGCCGCCCGGCTTTCCACCCGCAATTGTTCCAACAGCGGATCGCTGTCCAGCGCGGCGATCGGATCGCCACCGTGAATCGCCGGCGTCAGTGCCTCCATCAGCAAGCGCAGGCCGTAGGGGAAACCGTCGCCGGTGATTTCCCGCTCGCTCAATTCCAGTTGATGCAGGGCGGAGTCTACCGCGTCTTGCGGGACGCCCTCGGCGGCGACCTGGCGCAACACGTCGAGCACGAGTCGTTCGACGGCTTCGGCGTGTTCGGGGTTGGAGCCTTCCAGCCCGCAGACGAACGTGGCTTCGCGAGTGGAGGTGTCGAAGCCGCACAGCGGCGACGGCGCGGCGCCGAGCTCCGAGGTTTCCAGCGCGTGGCGCAATGGCGAACTGCTGTTGTCCAGCAGCACGTCGCCGAGCAGGCGCGCCCGCAGGGTCGCCAGCGGGTCGGTGATCGGCCCCAACAGCCAGCCCAGCACGATGTGGGTCTGGTCGCGCGGATCTTCGCTGGCGTCCAGCGGGTAGTGGACGAGATCGGTGATCGGTGCGGCATGACGCCGTTCGGCGGGAATGGCGAAATCCAGCGGCAGCGTCTGGAACCGGTTGAGGACCTGAGTCTCGAAGCGGTCCTGATGTTCGGCGGCGGGAATGTCGCCGTAGGTCAGGAAAATGGCGTTCGAGGGGTGGTAATGGCGGGCGTGGAAGGCTTTAAGTTGTTCGTAAGTGAGATCGGGAATGACTTCGGGATCGCCGCCGCTGTTGTAGTGATAGGTGGTGGTCGGAAACAGCCGGCTCTGCAAGGCTTGCCCCAGCCGTTGCACCGGCGAACTCAGCGCGCCCTTCATCTCGTTGAACACCACGCCTTTGAACACTAATTCCGAGCCGGAGTCGTCGGCGTTGGCAAATTCCAGCCGATGGCCTTCCTGGGCAAAATCCCGTTCGTCCAGCAGGGGGAAGAACGTCGCATCGAGATAAACATCCAGCAGGTTGTTGAAATCCTTTTTATTCTGGCTGGCGAACGGATAGGCGGTCCAGTCGCTGCTGGTGAAGGCGTTCATGAAGGTGTTGAGCGAGCGCCGGATCATCATGAAGAACGGGTCGCGCACCGGGTAACGCTGGCTGCCGCACAAAGAGGTGTGTTCGAGAATGTGAGCCACGCCGGTCGAGTCCTGGGGTACGGTCAGGAACGCGACCAGGAAGGCGTTGTGCGGGTCGTCGGCGGCCAGATGGAGATGCCGGGCGCCGGTGGCGCGGTGGCGGTATTCCTGGAACTCCAGCCGCAGGGCGGGAATGGGGTGGCGGCGCAGGGGCTCGAAAGCGGGATGGGTCATGATTTAGGTTCGGTCTATTGGGAAGCGGCGGCGTGGCGTTGCAGATACCAGTCCACGGTCTTGGCGATGCCGGTGTTGAAGGTTTCTTGCGGCCGCCAGCCGAGTTCCCGGTCCATCTTGCCGGCATCGATGGCGTAGCGCCAGTCGTGGCCGGGCCGGTCGGTGACGAAGCTGATCAGCCGCTCGTGTGGGGCGTATTCCGGGCGGCGCTCGTCCAGCAGCGCGCAAATCAGTTTGACAATGTTGAGGTTCGCCCATTCGTTGCAGCCGCCGATGTTGTAGGTTTCGCCCAGCTTGCCGCCCCGGATCACGGTTTCAATGCCCCGGCAATGATCTTCGACGTACAGCCAGTCACGGATATTGCTGCCGTCGCCATAGACCGGGATCGGTCGTTGCAACAGGCACGAGCGAATCACCGTGGGGATGAATTTCTCGCCGTGTTGGAACGGGCCGTAGTTGTTGGAACAGTTGGTGGTGACCACCGGCAGGCCGTAGGTATGGAAATAGGCGCGTACCAGATGGTCGGAGCCGGCCTTGGAGGCGGAGTAGGGTGAATTGGGCGCGTAGGGCGTGGTTTCGCCGAACGGCGGATCGTCGCGCTCCAGCGTGCCGTAGACCTCATCGGTGGAGATGTGATGGAACCGGCAATGGTTTGCCGTTTTCTCCTGGAGCCAGGCGGTGCGCGCCGCTTCCAGCAGGGTGAAGGTGCCGACCAGGTTGGTCTGCACGAAGGCCGCTGGGCCGGTGATGGAACGGTCTACGTGGCTTTCGGCGGCGAAGTGGATGAGGGTGTCGATCTGGTGTTCGCGCAGCAGCCGGTCGACCAGCGGTCGGTCGCAGATATCGCCCTGGACGAAGGTATGCCGAGCTGGGTCGGGCAGCTCGCGCAGGTTATCCAGCGAGCCGGCGTAGGTCAGCAGGTCGAGGGTGACAATGCGCGCTTCGGGGTCGGCAGCCAGCAGATGGCGAACAAAGTTGCAGCCGATGAAACCGGCGCCGCCGGTGACTAGCACGTTGCGGGGATGATGTTCCATGATGGCTCAATTCATGTTGAGGGTGGTATCGAATTCAGCGATCACCGGGGCGTGATCGGACGGGCGCTCCAGCCGGCGCGGGGCTTTGTCCACCCCACAGGCGGTGCAGGCCGCCGCTAGCGCCGGGCTGGCGAGAATGTGATCGATGCGCAGGCCGAGATTGCGGCGAAAGGCGGCGGCGCGGTAGTCCCACCAGCTAAAAACCTGATCTTCCTGCGGAAATAGCCGGAAGGCGTCTTTGAGCCCTAAATCCAGCAATCGGCGAAAGGCGGCCCGCTCCGCTTCGCTGCACAGCACTTGGCCGGTCCAGGCCGCGGGATCGTGCACGTCGCGCTCTTCCGGGGCGATGTTGAAATCGCCCAGCACGATCAGTCGGGGATGCCGCGCCAGTTCGTTTGGTAGCCAGGCGGCGAGCTTGTCCAGCCAGGCGAGCTTGTAGGCATACTTGTCGGAACCGACCGCCTGACCGTTGGGAACGTAGAGATTGAGCACCCGCACGTTATCGACCGTCGCGCCCAGCACCCGCCGCTGGGGATCGTTCAGACCCGGCAGGTCGGTGACGAGATCGCTTGCGGGTAGCCGGCTGAGAATCGCCACGCCGTTGTAGGTCTTCTGCCCAGCGAATACGGATTGATAGCCCGCATTGGCGATGTCCAGCGTCGGGAAGTCGGGATCGGTGAGCTTGGTTTCCTGCAGGGCCAGGACATCCGGCTGTCGGTCGCGCAGCCAGTCCAACACCTGCGGCAGACGCACGTTCAGGGAATTCACGTTCCAGGTGGCGATTTTCAGCATGAGCGGCTTTCAGCGGCGGTTTTTATTAGGTTAACACAACCCCGTCCACTCCTCCGACCCCTGCTGGTAACGGGAACGCGAGTCTATACTGACATGCACGACCGCTACCACCGCTGGCCGGCGGGGTGGCGCGCGACCCTGAGGATTGCGACCGCCGGCAGACCCCGCTTCGGCAATGGCGGCTCCGGTGGTTGCCAAAGACGGGGAGGGACGCAACGTGGGTTATATACTACAAGACGTTAGGTGATCGGGTGATCAATATGCTGCGTTTCATACGCGACCTGAAGATCCGGGGAAAGCTTCTGGCAGTGGTTCTGCCGCTCGTGCTGCTGCCCGTCCTCAGCGTCGGGGTAATCGTCGGCTATGTATCCGAGCAGCAGGTGTATCTGGGAATTACCCAGGCGACTAGAGCCGATCTCGAGCACATGACCCAATTCACGCTGGATCTGCTGAATGCTCACCATCAGCAGTTTGAGGTGTACAAGGAAGACAAGCGCCGGACCGTCTACAAAGATCTGGCTACTTTGGCGCGGTTTGCTTACAACCTCGTGGCGGTTCAGCACGAGCAATATGCGAGCGGTCAGCACACCTTGGAGGTGGTGCAACAGGAAGCCAGAAAAGCGTTCAAGAATATTAGCGTCGGTGAAACAGGCTATCTCTATGCCATGACCTCGAAAGGCGACCTGACGATTCATGTCGCTCAGGAAGGTGAAAATATCTTTGACGCTCAAGACGAAAAGGGCCGCCACTTTATCCAGGAGATGTGCGAGAAGGCGGTCGCCGCGAAACCCGGCGAAGTGCTTTACATCGTCTATCCCTGGCGCAACGAGATCCTGGGAGAAACCCGTCCTCGGAATAAAGTCGTGGCTTACCTGTACTTCCAGCCTTGGGATTGGATCATCGCGGCTGGCGGCTACTTGGAGGAGACCTACGAAGACGTGGCGTTCGAAAAGCAAGCGCTGCAAGAACTCAAGGAGAACATCCTGAATAAGGCGGTCGGCGCGACCGGCTATATTTACGCCATGACCACGCGCGGAGAACTGACGATCCACCCGTTTCGGGAAGGTCAGAACATCTACGACGAGAAAGATCAGAACGGCCACTACTTCATCCGCGAGATGGGCGAGCGCAAGAACGGCTGGATTCGCTATCCCTGGCGGAATGAGACCGACGCGGCCGCCCGCATGAAAATCGTGCGCTATCAGTATTTCGCGCCTTGGGACTGGATCGTCGCGGTAGGCTCTTACGAGAACGAGTTCTACGAACCGGCCAACGAGATCGAGAGGCGCATTTGGTCCAGCATGGGCATACTGACTTTCGTGGTGGGCGCATGCGCGGTGATTCTGGTTTTTTTTGCATCCAAGTTTCTGACCGATCCGATTCAACGCCTGATTGCGGGAGTGCGCGAAGTCAAACGGGGCCGGCTGGATACCCAGCTCGCCGTCGCGGCCAACGACGAACTGGGCGAACTGGCTGCGGACTTCAATCGGATGACGGAAGTGTTGCGCAAAAACAAGGATCTGGAGACCAGTCTCGCTCAACAGAACAAGATGGCTTCTCTCGGCGTCCTCTCCTCGGGGGTGGCCCATGAAATTAACAACCCTTTGGGTGTCATCCTGGGCTATGCCGCTCATTTGGAAAGTAAAATGGATCCGGATGACCCCAGCTTCAAATACATTCAGGAGATCAAGCGCGAAAGCAAGCGTTGCAAAAATATCGTGCAGGATTTGCTGAGCTACGCCCGGGTACCCAAACCCGCGCTGGAAGAAACTGATATCAACGCCCTGCTCGAACAGATCGTCGATTTCGCGGCTCATCATACCGATATGGACGCTGTGACCATTGATACCATCTTCGATCCCCAGGTACCGCGTATTTGGGTGGATGGCGACCAGATACGCCAGATTGCCATGAATCTGATGCTTAACGCAGGCGCCGCCATGTCCGAAAGAGGTCGCCTGCTGGTGGGCACTGCATTGGGCGAGGATGGCTGGGTGAAACTCACCTTCCAGGATTCGGGCTCCGGCATTGCGCCGGAAAATTTGGAGAAAATTTTTGAGCCCTTCTTCACCACCAAGACACGGGGGACGGGTTTGGGTTTGGCGATCACCAAGACCATCGTGGAACAACACGGCGGCAAGATCGAGGTCGCCAGCGAGGTGGGTAAGGGCACGACGGTGACCGTGAATTTGCCAGCCCACCGAGAGTCCGCATGATGGCGGGCGGGCGGAAGCGAATTTTACTGGTCGACAACGATGAGGCCGTGTGCCGGATGGTGGAGGCTATCTTGTCGGATCGAGATTACGCCGTCTCGGCTCACACCCGTGCGCTCGATGCGATGACGGGGTTTGAGCCGGGCAGGTACGACCTGGTGATCACCGATATCAAGATGCCGGTGATGAATGGTCTCGATGTCTTGCAAAAGGTCAAGCAACAGGATCCCACGCTGCCGGTCATCATGATTACGGCGCACGCCACGGTCGATCTGTCGATTCAAGCCTTGCGCAAAGGGGCTTACGATTTTCTGACCAAGCCCTTCGAGCCGGAGGAGTTGCTGTCGCGGATTCGCAACGCGCTGCGTCAAACCGAACTGATCAAGGAAAATCGCGAACTCAAGGAAGAACTGGCGGCCTGGCAAGGCTCCATCGTGGGCAACTCACCACATTTTCTCAACATTCTCGAAATGGCGCGGAAAGTGGCGATTCGCGACATTCCCGTTTTGATCAGCGGGGAATCGGGCACTGGCAAGGAACTGGTGGCTCGCGCGGTACGTTATTACTCCAAGCGTAAGGATGGCAAGTTTGTCGCCATCAATTGCGGAGCTATACCGGAGGCGCTGCTGGAGAGCGAACTCTTCGGCCATCGCAAAGGGGCCTTCACGGGGGCTGACCGCGATCACAAGGGTTTGATCGAAACCGCCGACGGCGGCACTCTGTTTCTCGACGAAGTGGGAACCCTGCCTCCGACCGTGCAGAAAACCCTGTTGCGTTTCCTGCAGGAGCAGGAATTTTACCGCGTGGGAGATACCACCCCGGTTAAAGTAGATGTGCGGGTACTGTCCGCCACCAATCTCGACCTGCAGGTCGCCGTGCAGAGTGGCGCTTTCCGCGAGGATTTGTTCTACCGTCTCAACGTGGTCCATCTGCGCCTCCCGCCGCTGCGAGAGCGCCGCTCGGATATTCCCCTGCTCGTGGCCCACTTCGTCAAGGAACAGAACAAGCGGTTTGGCACGCACGTTAAAGGTTTTAGCCGCGAGGCGATGGAGGCCATGGTCCGGTACGACTGGCCGGGCAACATTCGCCAACTCAGCAATGTGGTGCAGGCCGCCATGGCGATCGACAACAGCGACTATATCGGATCTGAAGTCTTGGCCGAACTCATCAGGCTGCCGGATCCGAGCACCACGCCCGCCCAGGATATCGGCGAACTCGATTACGCTGCCGCGCTGGCGCGCTTTGAAACCGAGTATTTGAATCGGTTGCTCCAGGCCAGCGGTGGCAATATCGAAGAAGTAGCCCATCAAGCCGGCATGAATGTCGCCACGGTTTACCGCAAGATAAAAAAATACGGGTTGCGCTAAGCGCAAAACCCGAGTGGCGCACACGGACTATCGCAGCGACAGTCACGATGACCGACTAACCTGGAAGGTTTTTGGCATTCCTGCAAACCGCCTTGCGCAAGACCGCGAAAAGTCGCCAATACCCGGGCGCATGTAATTAACTTATTGAAATCGATCATTATTACTGAATGATGCCCGGGTGGTTTGAATGGGTCGCCGACCGACAAGGCATCTTCCCCTTCGCATGATTGCAAATCCACCTGCTGGCCCCTTCCGCCTTCTCCCCTCCTTCTTTTCTCTTAACTCATTAAAAAATAAATATATTTTTGGTTGATGTGCCATGCGGACGCCGCTGGCACAAGGCTTGCTCTTTGCTCCAGCGCAAGCAGCAACAACAAGGAATGGAGCGAACATGAACTGCCAGCGGGTTTGCCCCTTCTACGGGCAGAGCATAGACCACTGTGACGTGGGGGTTGGCTATATTTCGCCCTATCATGTGGAAGTTATCGTTCGGCACTGCACCTCCCGTTATGAGGACTGTGCCAAATACCAGGAATTGAGCGAGCGTCGCCTCCATGAAAACAGAGAGGAATCCGCGCAAACTCCTACCACGAGTCATGACTTTGCTTATATGCCCAGTGGTGGTTTGCTGTTTCCTCTGCAATTTGACCGGGAGGTGATTACGGTCTTGAATCATGAGATACGCACGCCACTGACCAGCATTCGGTCGTTTACCGAAATTCTGCTCAGTTATCCCATCGATGATCGCGATGCGCAACGGCGTTTTTTGCAGATCATCCACGAAGAGACCGTACGCCTTGCCCGGGCCATGGATACGTTGTTCGGGAGAGCAGGCTCAAAAACCCCGGCGCCAGCTTCAATAAAATCGGGTAGTGATAATCACTGTATGGCTACTGCAACCAACCAAGTTGAGACGAGCACATCCTAAGGAGGACAAATCATGGCTAAGTCACTCAAGAATAAAGGCTGGTCCGTCGTATTGGCGGGAACTGGCATCAATCTGGCTCTGGGTGTTCTGTATACGTGGAGTATTTTCAAGGGCGCGATCAGCGACTCGATCAAGCAAGGAACGCCAGGCGGTTTCCAATGGGATTTGGCCTCCATCAATGACCCCTATGCGGTTTGTTGTTTGGTGTTCGCCTTTTCGATGATTCTGGCGGGCAAGTGCCAGGATCGTTTCGGACCGCGACTCACGGCCACGATTGGCGGTCTTCTGGTTGGGGCTGGATTCCTCCTGCTGTCTCAGACCACTAACTACTGGCTGTGGGTGCTGGGATTCGGCGTTCTGGCCGGAATGGGATTTGGGTTTGGCTACTCCTCAGCCACGCCGCCGGCCCTAAAATGGTTTCCGCCAGCCAAGACCGGTCTGATTGCGGGTATCGTGGTATCTGGATTTGGTTTGGCCTCCGTGTATATCGCGCCGCTGTCCACGTATTTGCTTAAGAATGGCGGTTTGCAATCGGCCATGATGTTCTTCGGCATCGCTTTCGCCATCATCGTCAGTCTGTTCGCACTCTTTCTGCAAAATCCCCCCGCCGGCTATTTGTTCGGTGGCAACGCCGCTAAGGGGCAGGCTGGCAAAACCGCCGCGCCAACCAAGAGTCAGGACCTCACTCCCTCGCAGATGTTGAAAACCGTTAATTTTTATGTTCTGTGGGTGGTTTATTTCATCGGCGCCGGCGCCGGCTTGATGGTGATCGGCAGCGTGGCCGGAATGGCCAAGCAGAGCATGGGCGAACTGGCGTTCCTGGCGGTCGTCATCCTGGCCGTGGGTAACGCGGCGGGTCGTATCATCGCCGGTCTCCTGTCCGATCGCATCGGCCGTACCTTGACGCTGTCGCTGATGCTGGGATTCCAGGCGATACTGATGTTTATCGCCATACCCGTGATCGGCGCCGAACATCCCAGCGCTTTGTTGCTGGTCTTGATCGCGACCGGTATTGGCTTTAATTACGGCACCAATCTGGCGTTATTCCCAGCGATCACCAAGGACTTCTGGGGCTTGAAGAACTTCGGGATCAACTACGGCGTGCTGTTCACCGCGTGGGGTGTCGGTGGCTTCGTACTGGGACGCGCCTCCGAAATGATGAAGGCCGCAACGGGTGGGTTTACCCTGTCGTTCGGCGTGGCGGGTATCCTGTTGGCGGTGGCGGCGGTGACGCTGATGTTGCAGGATCTGTTCCGGCAAATAGTACAGGCGAAGGTGGCGGAAGAATTGGCCCGGCGGGCCGAGGAAGCCGCTCAGGCCGCCGCCCTGCAACCGGCGTTGGAGGAGGCTGCCTGACGCTGGCTTAGCTCTCTACCCTATCTTCTCACATGGCAAAGGCCCCGGTTGACGGGGCCTTTGCATTGCCGCTTTTCATCTACTTTCGCACGATCGCACACCGCTTTCCACCCAGGGCTCGTTGTATCCACATGCGCATTCCCCGACTCTATCTCCCCGCGCCGCTGACGGTCGGCGCGACCGTGGCGCTGGACGACAACGCTTTCAACCATGCCGTGCGAGTGTTGCGGCTCAAACCCGGCGCGGCGTTGATGCTGTTCGACGGTGAAGGCGGCGCGTTCGCGGCGACCCTGACCGATATCGGTAAGCGGGATGCCTGGGTGCGGGTGATCGAAGCTTTGCCCGGCGAGGTGGAATCGCCGCTGCGGGTGGTGCTGGCGCAAGGCATTTCGCGCGGCGAGAAGATGGATTACACGCTGCAAAAGACCGTCGAACTGGGGGTCGCCGCCATTCAGCCGCTTTTTACCGAACGCGGCGGCGTCGATCTGAGCGGCGAACGACTGGCGCGCAAGGTTCAGCACTGGCGGGCAATTGTCGTCGGCGCCTGCGAGCAATGCGGGCGCAACCGCCTGCCGGACCTGCGGGAACCGCTGCCGCTGGCGGAATGGCTGGCGGGATTGGCGGAAACCGATCCCCCGGCACTGCGCGCCACCCCGCTCAAAAGGGGGGTGAACTGCGGCTGCTGCTCGATCCGCTGGCCGAGCAGGGTTGCGCGGGCTGGAACGGCCAGAGGGAACGATCACGCTACTCATCGGTTCCGAGGGGGGGTTGAGTCCGGCGGAGATCGCTCAGGCCCGGGCGGCGGGATTGACCGGCGTCCGGCTGGGGCCGCGCATCCTGCGCACCGAAACCGCCGGCATCGCAGGGCTGGCGGCGGTGCAAGCCCTGTGGGGGGATTGGGATTGAAGCCGCCCGTTTCGTTCGGGGCCGGTCAAGCGAGGGGGCTGGCTTTGAATTCCCGCCGCGCCTCGGTCACAGCCGCCAGTCGGTCCCGTTGCAGCGCCTCGGCCAGCGCCAGGCCGGTCAAACCCCGATCCAACAAGGGCCGTGCCGACACGCTGGCGGCGGTCTGGCGAACCCGGCGCATGAAATCGGCCTGGGCGTAAATGCGGCTCTCCAACCCCAACCGACCGCGGGCGTCGGCCTCGCAGGCGATGAGAAACTGCTCGAACCGTTGCGGCTTGCGCAGCGCGTCCAACCCCTGCAGAGTATTGAGCAGGGTCTTCGGGCGCAATTCCAGGGCGCGGTGGCAATGAGTGTGAAAGCGGGCGGTCAGCACGCCCAGCTCTCGGTACATGTTGGGAACCCGCACTCGCTGGCAGAGGGCGCGCACCAGGTCGGCGCCGCGCTGCTCGTGATCGAGATGGCGAGGCCATGCCTCGGGCGGCGTGGCGCCCTTGCCGAGATCGTGGACCAGCACCGCGAAACGGGTGACGGTATCCGCTCCAGTTCGACTGCCTGCGCCAGCGCCATCAGGGTATGCACGCCAGTGTCGATTTCGGGATGATGACTCGCCGGTTGCGGTACGCCGAACAGCCGGTCCAGTTCCGGGAAAATCCGTGCCAGCGCGCCGCACTCGCGCAGGATTTCGATGAATCGGCCCGGACTAGGTTCGCCCAGGGCGCGCACGGTTTCCGCCCAGACCCGCTCCGGCGCCAAGCTGTCCGCTTCCCCGCCGGCGACCATGGCCCGCATCAGCTCCATCGTCTCCGGCGCGACTCGAAAACCCAACGGCGCGTAGCGGGCGCTGAAGCGGGCCAGTCGCAGAATCCGCACCGGGTCTTCGGCGAAAGCCGGCGAGACGTGGCGCAGCCAGCGGGCTTCGAGGTCGCGACGGCCGTGGTAAAGGTCGATCAGCCGGCCATCGGGATCGCGGGCCATGGCGTTAATGGTCAGATCGCGGCGTCGCAGGTCGTCTGCCAGGGTCACGTCCGGCGCGGCGTGAAAGCTGAACCCGTGATAGCCTGGCGCGGTCTTGCGTTCGGTGCGGGCCAGGGCGTATTCCTCGTGAGTGTGCGGATGCAGAAACACCGGAAAGTCCTTGCCGACCGGCCGGAAGCCGCGCGCCAGCAGTTCGTTCGGCGTGGCTCCGACCACGACCCAGTCCCGTTCCTCGACGGGCAGGCCGAGCAGTCCGTCGCGCACCGCGCCGCCGACCAGATAGATTTCCATTGTGTTTGCGCTCATCGTTTGGGTTCTGTAGCAGGCATAATCAGGCGTCAAGTGGATTCTTTTGGCTATCAAACTTTAGACGGTTTTGCGAGCGATGCGGCGAACGGTAGGGGCACTTTTTATCGTGATCAACGTGGGGCTGGCGCTGTCCGGCTGCGCCGAGCTGGCTTATTACCGGCAGGCGGCGACCGGGCAGTGGGCGTTGCTGCAAGCCCGCCGGCCGGTGGTGGAGGTGCTGACCGATCCCGCCACGTTGCCCGAATTGCGCCAGCGGCTGGAACTCGCGCGAGAATTACGCGCTTTCGCTAGCGCCGAACTGGCGTTGCCCGACAACGGCAGCTATCGGGATTACGCCGATCTGCAACGGCCCTACGTGGTCAAGAACGTGTTCGCCGCGCCGGAGCTGAGCCTGGAACCGCGCCGGTGGTGCTTCTGGATCGTCGGCTGTCTGAGCTATCGCGGCTATTTCGACACCGAGGCCGCACAACAGTTGGCCGATGCATTACGGGCGGCGGGTGATGATGTGTATGTCGGCGATATTTCCGCCTATTCAACCCTGGGCTGGTTCGATGATCCTCTGCTCAATACCTTCATCGGCTGGCCGACCGGGCGACTGGCGGAACTGCTGTTTCACGAGCTGGCGCACCAGCGGCTCTACGTCGCCGGCGACACTGCCTTCAATGAGGCGTTCGCCACCGCCGTGGGCCACCTGGGCGCGGAACGCTGGCTGGAACGGCGGGGCGCGGCGAACGAACGGGCGGCGTTCGCGACCGACTACCAGCGACGTCAGGAGTTTCTGCAAGTAGTGGCGGCGGCGCGCGAACAACTGGCGACGCTGTATGCTTCTCCCCGGAACGAGACTGAGAAACGGGCCGACAAGCAACGCATTCTGGCGGAATTGCGCGAGCGCTATCGGGAACTGAAGCAGGGCTGGGGCGGCTACGCCGGTTACGACCGCTGGTTCGAGCAGGATTTGAACAACGCCAAGCTGGCCGGCGTCAGCACCTACCACCGGCTGACGCCGGCCTTCGAGGCCTTGTTCGAGCGGGAGGGGCGCGATTTCGCGGCGTTTTATCGAGCGGTGGCAGCCATCGGGCAACTGCCGGCGCCGGCGCGGGAAGCCAGCTTGCAGACATTTTTGCGGTTGGCTGGCGCGCCCGTGGCGGATCCCGTCTACCCGAACTCTGAGGACAAAACCCAAAGTGACTGAATCGATCCCCCTGCTCGAAGTCCGCGACCTGGCGGTTGCCTTCGGCGCTACCGTGGCGGTGAAACAGGTTTCGTTCACCCTCAACCGCGGCGAGACGCTGGCGCTGGTGGGCGAGAGCGGTTCCGGCAAGTCGGTGTCGGCGCTGTCGCTCCTGCAACTGCTGCCTTATCCCCACGCCCGTCATCCTGGCGGCAGCATCCACCTGCGCGGTGAGGAGTTGCTGGGGGCGGCTCCGGCCCGCTTGCGCGAAGTGCGTGGCAACCAGATTGCCATGGTGTTTCAGGAGCCGATGACCTCGCTAAATCCATTGCATTCCATCGAGAAACAGATCGGCGAGACTCTGTTGCTGCACAAAGGTTTGAGCGGTGCGCGGTTGCGGGCGCGGATTCGGGAGCTGCTGGATCTGGTCGGTCTGCCCGATGCCGCCGAGCGCTTGAACGCCTTGCCGCACGAACTGTCCGGCGGCCAGCGCCAGCGGGTGATGATCGCCATGGCGTTGGCCAACGAACCCGACATTCTGATCGCCGACGAGCCGACCACCGCGCTCGACGTCACGATCCAGGCGCAGATTTTGAAGCTGCTTAAGGAGTTGCAGGCGCGTTTCGGCATGGCGATTCTATTCATCACCCACGATCTGAGCATCGTCCGCAAGATGGCCGACCGGGTGTGCGTGATGCGCGCCGGCGAGGTGGTGGAGACCGGCGCGGTCGCTGACCTGTTCGCCAACCCGCGCCATCCCTATACCCGGCAATTGCTGGCCGCCGAACCCAAGGGCGAGCCGCCGCCGGAGGTGGCCGACGCGCCGGAGGTGCTGGCCGGCGAGAGTTTGAAGGTGTGGTTTCCGCTCAAGCGCGGGGTGTGGCAACGGGTGGTGGATCACGTGAAGGCGGTAGATGGGGTCAGCGTCAGCGTGCGGGAAGGGCAGACCTTGGGCGTGGTCGGCGAGAGCGGTTCCGGCAAGACCACCCTGGGGCTGGCTTTGCTGCGCCTGTTGTCCAGCGAGGGCGCGATCCGGTTTGAGGGCCAGCGGATTGACGGGATGGGCGGGGCGGCGCTGCGGTCCTTGCGGAAAGCCATGCAGATCGTGTTTCAAGACCCGTTTGGCTCGCTCAGTCCCCGGTTGTCGGTGGGCGAGATTGTCGAGGAGGGGTTGCTGGTGCATGGTCTGGCCGGCGACCGGGCCGCCCGCCGCGTCCAAATTGCCCAGGCATTGGAGGAAGTCGGGCTGGACCCGGAGACGCAGGACCGCTATCCGCACGAATTTTCCGGCGGCCAGCGCCAGCGCATCGCCATCGCCCGCGCCCTGGCCTTGCAGCCGCGTCTGCTGATTTTGGACGAGCCGACCAGCGCGCTGGACGTGTCGGTGCAGGCGCAGATCGTCGATCTGCTGCGCGACTTGCAGCGCCGCTACCGGTTGGCCTACGTGTTCATCAGTCACGATCTGCGGGTGGTGCGCGCGCTGGCCAATCATCTGCTGGTGATGAAGGACGGTCGAGTGGTGGAGGCGGGTCCGGCGCGGCGGGTGTTTGCCGATCCGCAACATCCTTATACCCAGGCCTTGCTGGCGGCGGCGTTGAATTTGGAGGTTAAATAGTCGGCACTGGTTCAGTATGATTTTCGCGATAAATTTTTGAATATAATTAAGCTATTTAGGGTTATCCACAGGCTCTTGTAGAGCCGGCCGGGCCTGGGTCCGGCTACGAAGCTAACCGATTGATCTTAAATGACTTTAATCCGACTTTTAGCTGGCTTGGCAAGCTGAATCACGCCCAGAGGAGCCAACTCCATAACAGCCTATAAAGGAATTTTACTTTATTTATCAAAATTTTGTAGAATAATCAGACTGAACCAGTACCGACACCTGGAGAGCGGGGATCTCGCCGATCCGTAGCCCGGAGCTGAGCAGCAACCCGAACAGCCGCTCGTAGCGGCGGCGGGTCTCGGTCATGCGCTGCGGGTTGCCGCCGAAGATCTCGAACCGGGCTTGTTCTTCTTTCCCCAGCCAGACCGGGATGCGCTTGGGCTTGTCGGCCAGGTAGACCGGATTGCCCTCGGCGATTTCGGGCCGGGCCATCGGTATCCTTCAACGCCGCCTGCACGAGCTACCGAGCAGCATCGCTACTGCCGCTGAACCGAAGCCGGCGGTGGCGGCGCATCAGTGGCGACCGACCAAAATCGGTAGGCCAGCACCACACCCAGTCCGACGAGCATTGCCGCCACCAGCGCCGCGATCATCCAGGGCGACCACCCCAGCCTGTGCTGTATCCCCGTTTTGCTGACGACGGGGGCATTCGCCGCGCTTTGGACCGCCAGCGCCACTTCCTCGGCGCTGGCGAACCGCGCCTCCGGGGTCTTGGCCAGCAACCGGTCGAGCACCGGCTGAAACCGGCGCAGCGGCTCGGGCAGGGTGGGAAGCGGTCCTTTGACATGTAAGATCGCAGTCTCGAACGCATCCGCGCCCTTGTACGGACGGCTGCCGGTCAGCGCCTCGTAAAACACCACCCCCAGGCTGTACAGGTCGCAACGCGCGTCCAGCGGCTTGCCCAGCGCCTGTTCCGGACTCATGTAGTTGGGCGTGCCGATTCGCCAGCCGACGGCGGTCAACTGGGTCTTGTCCTCCAGGTTTTTGGCGATGCCAAAATCCGACAGCACCGCCGTCTCCCGGTCGCGAAACAGAATGTTGGCCGGCTTGATATCGCGATGGATGCAATTCTGGCGGTGGGCGTAACCGAGCGCCTGGGCGATCTGGACTAGAATCTTCACCGCCTGTTCCGGACTCAATCCCGCCTTGATTCGGTCCTTCAACGTACCGGCGTCCAGATACTCCATCGCGATGTAGTAGTGATCCTGGTGCGCGCCGGTGTCGTAAATGGTGACGATGTGCGGGTGGCCGAGCTTGGCGATGATCTTACCTTCCTTGATGAAGCGTTTGCTGAAGGTGGGATCGGAGGCTAGGCTGGGGGCCAGCACCTTGAGCGCCACGCGCCGGTCCAGCGATTCCTGGACCGCCAGATAAACGGTGGACATGGCGCTGGTGCCGATGATCCTCTCGATGCGGTAGCCAGGAATGTGGGGCGTTTCCATGGTGGCCATGAGGATGGGTCCTGAGTAAAGGTTCCGGGATGCAAAGGATGATGAGACAGACCGGCGCGAACGGCAAGCCGTCACCGACTGAAGGCGGCGAACGCGAGCCTTAACCCCAATTCCCATCCGGCGACGTTGATAGTCACGCAACCCCAACCCTACGTGGAGGACAAACCATGCATCGACCGCTGTCACTGGCGCTTTGCCCGCTCGCCATCGTCGTTCTGCTCGCCGGCTGTTCGGGCGCCGAAACACCCAGCAGCCCCCCGACCACGGGTAAGGCCGCCACTGTCGAGGCGGCTCGACGCCTCGAACGGGATACCGCCGAACCCGCGCCGCCACCGTCTGCGCCGCCGGCGCCGCTGGCGGTAGCTTCACCCATGCCAGCCAGCCAGCCGCCAGCCATCACCGAGTTGAAAGCGCGGCCCGCCGCCGAGGCGAAGATGGATTTTTCCAACCTGCCGCAACGAAACGCGCAACCGTCGGAGGGCGGGTTGGATCAGTTACGCGCCGCCAGCGAACCGACCGACCGCGAACAGTACGCCCATCAGGAGGAAAACCCGGTCAAGCGCGCCGCCGAGCAGCCCGTTTCCACTTTCAGCATCGACGTGGATACCGGCTCCTACGCCAACGTCCGCCGCTTTCTCAACCAAGGCCGGCTGCCGCCGCATGACGCAGTCCGGGTCGAGGAACTGATCAACTACTTCACTTACGACTATCCATCGCCGGACAGCCGCCAGCCGCCGTTCCGGGTCAGCACCGAACTGGCCCCGACCCCGTGGAATCCGAAAACCCTGCTGTTGGCGGTTGGCATCAAAGGCTACGAACTGCCGAAAACCCAGTTGCCGCCGGCCAATCTGGTGTTCCTGATCGACGTGTCCGGTTCGATGGACTCGCCCGACAAGATCGGCCTGCTCAAGCCGGCCTTGAAACTGCTGACCCGCCAGTTGCGGCCCGAGGATAAGCTCGCCATCGCGGTCTATGCCGGGGCGGCCGGCGTGGTGCTGGAGCCGACGCCGGGCAGCCAGAAGGCGAAGATCGAAGCGGCGCTGGACCGGCTGAGCGCCGGCGGTTCCACCAACGGCGGCGCCGGCATTCAACTGGCCTACAACCTGGCCCGCGACGGCTGGGTCGAGGGCGGCGTCAACCGGGTGATTCTGGCCACCGACGGCGATTTCAACGTCGGCACGGTGAACTTCGAGGCGCTGAAGAATCTGGTGGAAACCCAGCGTAAAAGCGGTGTCGCCCTGACCACGCTCGGCTTCGGCGCCGGCAACTACAACGACCCAATAGTGTTCGGCACACTTATTGGATAGACAAAATGATGTCTCGATGTTCATCAGTCATTGGATGAAGTAATAAATTTTTAATACAGATTAACCAGTGAATAGAAATTTTCCACAATTTTTTCAATTTAGATCCAAGAAAAGAAACCAAACTATATTCTACTGGCAATCGAGAACTTCCTGTTTTCCGTAAATGATCTTCTTTCTTTGAAGAGGAATCTTTTAAAACTCGCAGGGCTTCTTTTTGGCTTTCTTGCTCTTTAACAAGCGTTTTTCTTAAAGTAAATTAAAAGAACGTAAACAATTAAATAAATGTAAAATTGAATTTTGACTCCATTCGGTTCGTGGTTCCACAAATGGAGAGCATCCAGTGTTCGCTTTATACACCTGAAAAATAACTCTACTTGCCAGCGATAAGCATAAAGAATAATGATCTCACTGGTCTTTAAATCCAAACGATTTGTAGTAATTCGATACCATTCACCAAAAACATAAAAACAAACTAAACGATAAGTCACTTTCGATTTATCACCTGAAAAAATAACGAGCGCATCGGTGACTTCTGAAAGGTAAAAGTTCCATGATTCGGGAATATTCACCTCCAGTACCGTTTGAATAGATGCTCGCATATTGTAGCGAATACGAGTAATAAAAAACGCTTGCTTTTCCGTAACTTGTTGAAAAATATCAAAAGCAAGATAACCCCGGTCCGTGATATAGGTCACCCCGGCTTCCAGCAATTCCATGAACACTTTTCGCTCGGAATAATTCGCTTCACTACTCATAAATTGTACAGGAATCATGCGATTAAGTTCATAAGCTAAATGCATCTTCAAGGCTTGGCACTTGGAAGTATATTGGGCCCATTCCATGTTTTTAAATGCAGGAAATAACGAACCATCAAACAATATGAAACGCCCTAATGTTCTTATCTCAGGAATATCTTTAATCTCAATGATTTCTATTAATTTAGCAAAAATACGCTGAAATACCTCTGGCTTATACCGTGAAAATGCTTCCGAATACATCGATGGCGATGCTAAAACAAAACCGAGCTTTTTTAAATCAGGATTTGTTTTTATTTCTGTGATTAGCAAACGAATCGATTGGGTTTTATTAATCACTGCATAAATCAGACTCACCATAAAATAGTACAGTGATAGCTTGTAAAACTTCTCATCATTTTTTAAGCGATTCTGTTCTTCCTTAATTAATAGAATCACAGGTTCAATAATCTTTTCAAAAGTCAGCATAGTTTCATTTCATCAGATGGTACTGCCCACCCAGGTGACTCGCTTCCTCTACCCCCCAGTCGTCGCTGGATTAAACTAGAGTCCCGAGGCAGGCAGTGAATTGTGATTTCACATAACAACTTGATTACAAATTGGAAAATTATATCCCAAAGTTAATGGCAATTGCTATGCCGAACACTATTGACAACGACCGGCTGATGGAGCAACTCGCCGACGCCGGCAACGGCAACTACGCCTACATCGACACCTTGCAAGAGGCCAACAAAGTGCTGGTCGAGCAGATGAGCGCCACCCTGCTGACGATTGCGAAAGATGTGAAGATTCAGATCGAATTCAACCCGGCCGCAGTCGAGGAATACCGGCTGATCGGCTATGAAAATCGGGTGCTGCGCCGCGAGGATTTCAGCAACGACGCGGTGGACGCCGGCGACATCGGCGCGGGCCACACCGTCACGGCGCTGTACGAAATCGCCCTCAAGGGTAGCGGCGGCAGCCTGACCGAACCGCTGCGCTACGGCCCGCCGGCGGCGGACGCCACCGGTCGCGGCGATGAAATCGCCTTCCTGCGGTTGCGCTACAAGCAGCCGGAGGGCGATGTCAGCCAACTGCTGGAATGGCCGATTCGCCGCGAACAGGCGGTCAAGGATGCGAAGGAGACCAGCGAGCGGTTCCGTTTCGCGGCGGCGGTGGCTGGCTTCGGCCAGGTCCTGCGCGGTGGTCGCTACACCGGTGGGTTCGGTTACGACGGCGTGTTGGCGCTGGCCCGCGCGGCGCGCGGCGCCGATCCCCATGGCTACCGGGGCGAATTCCTGACCCTGGTCGGGCTGGCCAAGTCGCTCGATCCGGGCAAGGGCGGGGAGGCGGGTCAAGCGATCCGCTAGCTTCCCCGCCGACAGGAGCGGGTCTTCCCGGGTTTCCGCTTGATTTGGAGAGGGGTGGCGCGCAGCGCCGGGGTAGTTCGAACATCGCGGCTACCCCGTTGTTTTGGTTCGCATTCATCAAGGCGCGACCCACCCGTCAAGCCACATAAAGCACTATCGTCAGATAATGACTGACGCTGCCGGCCAGCACGAACAAATGCCAGATGCCATGAAAATGCCGAATTTTCTCATCGAACAGATAGAACACCACGCCGCCGGTATAAAAGACTCCACCCATCAGTAGCCAGACAAACCCCGCCCACGGCAAAACCTGTAGCAAGGGCTTGAGCACCAGCAAAATCAGCCAGCCCATCAGGATATAAACCCCCAGCGACAGAATGCGATTCCCGGTCTGGGGCAACGATTCCAGCACGATTCCCACCACCACCAATCCCCAGATGACGCCAAAGATCGTCCAGCCCCAGCCGTCGCGCAGCGTGACCAGGGTAAACGGGGTGTAGGTGCCGGCGATGAGGAAATAAATCGAATAGTGGTCCAGCTTGCGAAAAATCCGTTTCGCCCGGCCGGTTAAACTGTGATAGAGCGTGGACACGGTATACAGAAAAAACAAGGTCGTGCCATAGACGCTAAAACTCACGATTTTCCACGGATCGCCCTGCCGCGCGGCCACCACCACCGCCACCACCAGGCCAGCCAGCGCCGCCACCGCGCCAATCAGATGGCTGATACTGTTAAAGCGTTCACCGGGATACATGCACGCCTCGCTTGCTCTCAGGAACGACGCGAACGCCGGTTATTGCTCGCCCGCTTGCGCGGGGTCGGACTGGCGGTCGTCGTCTCGGTCAGCCGCACCGTCCCCACCGCGCCGACCCCGCTGGCCCGACCGGCATCGGTGAGATACACCCGCCAAAACGGAATCACTTTGCCGTCGCGGCTGAACGTATCCTCCTGAAGCGCGATCAGCCCGGCTCCGGCCAGACCCTCCAGCAGCCGCTCGAAGGTCCGCCGCTCGCCCGGGCTTTCCAGCCGCTCGTGCAACTGACGCAGAGTCTGACCCTCGCGCCAGCGCAACGTCTCCAGCACTTGCAGGGCCAGCCGCGACTCGGCGGCGGTCAACCGGCGCCAGCGTCGCGCCGCCGCCGCCTGGGGCGCGCATACGTCGCAGACCCCACAGGGCTGGCTGTCCTCGTGGTCGCCGAAGTGCCGCACCAGCCGCACCATCCGACAGGCGGTCGCCTTGTCGGCAAAATCCAGGATCTGTCGCAACTTCGCCAGCTTGTGGGCGCGCTGGCGCTCGTAAGGTGGCAGCCAGCCGGCTTCGCCGCGCCACAGGTTGCCTTCGGCGTCGCGCCCGGCGCCGCCATGCACCAGCAGCTTCTCCACCGCGACGTCGAACAGCTCTGGTTCCATCGCCAGCCACTCGCACAACACCGTCTTCGGCTGGGGGTCGGCGCCGAGCGCCGCGAAAACCCGCTGCAACTGCTCCGGTTCTGGATAGTCGCGCCGGTGAAAATATTCGTGGGTGCGCAGATCGGCGTAGGAATACAGCAGAATGGCGCGCGCCGGCTGGCCGTCGCGCCCGGCCCGGCCGATCTCCTGATAATAACCCTCGATGCTGCCCGGCAGGGCGGTGTGAATCACCGTGCGGATGTCCGCCTTGTCGATGCCCATGCCAAACGCAATCGTGGCGACGATCACCGCCAGTTCCCCGGCGCCGAACCGGCCTTGCACCCGCTCGCGTTCCTGCGGCGTCATCCCGGCGTGATAGGCGGCGGTCGGGTAGTCCGCGCCCAGTTCCAGCGCCAGGGCTTCGGTTTCCTTGCGGGTCGGGGCGTAGATGATGGCGGGACGCCGCGTCGGATCGGCCAGTATCCGTCGCACGGTGGCGGGACGGTCGGGGACGCGAACCTCCGCTGCTTCGACCGCCAGGTTGGCGCGGCGGAAGCCGTGGATGGAGCGGATGGCGTCGGCGAGGCCGAGTTGCTGGATGATATCGTCCTGCACCAACACGGTCGCGGTCGCGGTCAGGGCGATCACCGGCGCGGGCCGCAGCAGCGGCAGATGGCGGTCCAGCATCCGGTAATCAGGCCGGAAATCGTGGCCCCACTGGGAAATGCAGTGCGCTTCGTCCACTGCGATCAACACCGGCTTGCGCTTGGCCAGCATCTCGGGAAAGCCCGGCACGCTGAGCCGTTCCGGGGCGATGAACAGATAATCCAGATTCCCTTGCAGATACTCGACGCAGACCTGGCGCGAGATCAACCGGTCGCGGCCGGAGTGGATGCGTTCGGCGCGCAGGCCGAGCTCGCACAGTTTGGCGACCTGGTCCTCCATCAGCGCGATCAGCGGCGACACCACCAGCGTGGTCCCGGCTCGGGCGATGCCGGGCAATTGAAAGCACAATGATTTGCCGGCTCCGGTCGGCATCACCAGCAGCACGTCGTGGCCCTCGGTCACGGTGCGGCACACCGGCTCCTGATAGGGTCGGAACGCTGGCAGGCGAAACACGGTCTGCAACAGTTCCCGCAGGCGATCCACCGGCGTCGGTTCGCGGCGCGGCGCATTGACCGCTGGGGCGAGAGGGCCGGCGGGCGAGGGCGGGGGAGGCGGCGGCGCGGTTTCCGCCGCCACGAACGCCCCGGCTACGGCGGCGCGGACGTAACCGGCGATGTCGGCCATGAATCCATCCAAATCCCCTTCGCCGCGCTGGACCCGCTTCAGCCGCGCTTCCCACTCGCCGGTCATCGCCGGACTCTTGATCGGCGGTTGCACGGTCTGAATCAGGCGAAGGCCGCGCTCGGTGGGGATCAGGCTCTTGCCGTCGCGGCTCAGATACTGGCGTTTGAGCAGGGTTTCGATGATGTCGGCGCGGGTGGCCGGGGTGCCCAGGCCGCGTTCCTTCATCGCCGCCGACAGTTCCTTGTCCTCCAGATGCCGGCCGGCGGTTTCCATCGCGGTCAGCAACGCCGCCTCGGTGAGGCGCGGTGGCGGCCGGGTCTGTTTGACGACGGCGCGGGCGTCGAGCACCTGTTGCCGTTGGCCGACCACCAGACCCGGCGGCAGGCTTTGATCTGCTTCGTCATCGGCGGATGGTTCGCCTGCGGTGGGTTTGGCCTTGCGCTTGCCGGCGGTTTTTTCCACTGGTTTGTCCGCGCCTGCCTCCAGCGCTTTCCAACCCACCTGTTCCACCGCCGTGCCGCTGCTGTGATAGCGGTCGACGACGGTCGTTCCCTCCGCTGCCACCGTGGTGATGGTGGTAATCAGGGTGGTTACCGCCCAGATGTGGTCGTCGTGCCAGGCCATCAGCAGGCGACGACAGATCAGGTCGTAAATCTTCCGCTCGTCGGTGGCCAGGGTTCGGGCCGGAACCGGCGTGGGAATAATAGCGTGATGGTCGCTGACCTTGGCGTCGTCCACGAAGCGCCCGCCCAGCGGCCGCTGTCCCGTGCCAGGCGCCAACCGGTCCTGGTAAGGCGCCTGGATGGCCGCTACCACCGCGCCCAAGGTCGCCGCCACCGACGCGGACAGATGCCGGCTGTCGGTGCGGGGATAGCTGATCAGCTTGTGCTGCTCGTACAGGGCTTGGGCGAGATCGAGCGTGGTCTGGGCGCTGAAGCCGTACAGCCGATTGGCGTGGCGCTGCAACTCGGTCAGGTCGTACAACAGGGGCGGCGGCGCGCGGCGAGTTTCGGCGGAGCGGGATTCGATGGCGGCGATTCCCCGCCGGGCGCGGGCGACGATGCGCTCGGCTTCCGCACCGTCGGCGGGCAGGCGCTTGGCTTTGGGGTCGGGGCGTTCGCCGCGAAACCAGACGCCTTGGTAACGCGCGCTGGTGTCGTTCGGGTCGAGGGAGTCGGTCAGCGGGGTAAAGCTGGCCACTACTTCCCGGTAATCCTCCGGCACGAAGGCGCGGATCGCCAATTCCCGCTCCACCAGCAGCGCCAGGGTCGGGGTTTGCACCCGTCCGACCGACAGCGCGTCGTCGCCCGGCGCGCCACAGGCCAGGGTGTAGGCCCGCGACAGGTTCATCCCCACCAGCCAGTCGGCCTGGCTGCGTCCTTTTGCCGCGGCGGCCAGCGGGTCGAACTCGCGACCGTCGCGCAATTGGGCGAAGCCCTGGCGGATGGCGTCCGGGGTCAGCGAGGAAATCCACAGCCGGCTGAACGGCTTGCGGCAACCGGCGGCTTCATACAGGTAGCGGAAGATCAGCTCGCCCTCGCGGCCGGCGTCGGTGGCGCAGACGATGCGCTCGATGGCGTCGTCGGTGAGGATGCGGCGGACCACCTCGAACTGCTCGCGGGTCTGGTCGCTGACGATCAGGGGCCAGCGCTCGGGCAGCATCGGCAGCAGTTCGCGCCGCCAGCGTTTCCAGGCGGGATTGATTTCGTGCGGTTCGGCCAGTCGGATCAGATGGCCGATGGCCCAGGTCACCACGTAGCCGTTACCGTGGAGAAAACCATCGCCACGGTCGCGGGCGCCCAGCACCTTGGCGATGTCGCGGGCGACCGAGGGCTTTTCAGCGACGACCGCGATGCTCATTGGGGTTGCGATGGTGCGTTCAGGCGGGCCTCGCGTTCGGCGCGTTCGGTATAGTCCTGATAGGCCGGAATGGCGATGGCGGCGAGGATGCCGATCACCGCGATAATCGGTACGACCAACGCCAGCAGAATGACGCCGGTGGTATTGGGCGGCGGTGGGTCGCCGAACCGGTTGGCCCCCTGGGTTCCCGGCATGATCAACAACACCAGATATAACACCAGGTTCGCCATCGGCACCAGATTCAGCACCGACCACCAGCCGCTGGCGTCGAAGTCGTGCAGGCGCTGGATGGCCAGCAGGACGGCGAGCGTCACGCCGAGCGCCACGAGGAGGGCGGATCCGCCCAACGCGAACAGGCCGGCCTCGTCGCCGCTGGAGAGCGTGACCCACACCCCGCCCCAGCTCACCGCGAGCAGATTGATCAGCAAGCCCAGCCCGACCGAGTAACCGATATACCGCACTCGTCCCAGGCGGCCCCGGTAGGAAAAAGGCTGAATTTCACCATATCGCGCCGGCGGCGCTGGAGTGATGGCGCCGCGCGGCGGTTGATAGGGGCTGGGATCGATCATCTTGTTCTCCGGATTCGCATGCCACGGCGATTCTAGGAGTCGCGTTGTCCATCCGCAACGCCCATCCCGCCGGCGGCTTTCCCGCCCGCCCGATCCGTGCCATGCTTTTCATGCCTTGTTCCACCGACTCCCGCTCATGTCCGAATCCGCCCCGCTGGACACCCTCCGCCACGTCGAAACCCCCGAAGGGATCACCCTGACTCTGCGGGTGGCCGGGCCGGTGGCGCGGGCGCTGGCCTGGGGCATGGACAGCCTCATCAAATACGGCGCGCTGTGGGGCCTGTTGATGGCGCTGATGCTGCTGGGCGGAGCCGGTCTGGGCCTGTGGCTGATTGCCCTGTTCCTGACCGAATGGTTCTACCCGGCGCTGTTCGAGGTCTACGCCGACGGCGCCACCCCCGGCAAGAAGGCGCTGGGCCTCCAGGTCATTCACGCCAACGGCACGCCGGTGGACTGGCCGGCGGCGCTGATCCGTAATCTGTTGCGGGCGGTGGATTTCCTGCCGGCGTTCTACGGTTTCGGAGTGGTCGCTCTGTGCTGTAGCCGCGATTTTCAGCGGCTGGGCGATCTGGCCGCCGGCACCGTGGTCATCTACCGCGATCCACCGGCCAAACCGCCCGCGCTGCCGCCCGGGCCGGCCCTGCCGCCGCCGTTGCCGCTCAGTCCCGCCGAACAGCAGGGGCTAATCGCTTTCGCCGAGCGCGGCCCGGCGTTGAACCCCGAACGGCAGGCGGAACTGGCCGAACTACTGGCGGACTACACCGGCGGGTTGCGCGGTGTGGTGGCCGTCGAGCGCCTGCGCGCCCATGCCCGCTGGCTGGTGGGAGAACACCGGTGAAACAACGCCCGTTCGAGCAACGACATGCCGCCGGCTGGCAAGCCTTCGCCACCGCCCTGGATCGGCTGGAACGCCGCAAGGGCGATCCGACCGCCGCCGCGCCGCCGCCGGTCGCCGAATTTCCCACCGCTTACCGCCAATTGTGTCAGCACTTGGCCATCGCCCGCGCCCGCCGCTACAGCGGACCGCTGCTGGACCGACTCAACCAACTGGCGCTGCGCGCTTACCAGCAGCTTTACCGCGCCCCCCGCCGGCGCGGGCGGGCCGCGCTGCATTTCCTGACGGTGGACTTTCCCCGCCGGGTGCGCGCCGACGCCCGGCTGTTCTGGCTGTGCGCGGTGCTGTTTTACCTGCCGTTGCTAGGAATGGGGTGGGCGGTCCATCAGGCCCCGGAGCTGATTTACAGTCTGCTGTCGCCTGAGACGGTGGCCGAACTCGAAGCGAATTACGCGCCCGGCCAGGGCGCGGGCGACCGGGATGCCGCCGCCGATCTGGCGATGTTCGGCTACTACATTCACAACAACATCGGCATCGGGTTTCGCACCTTCGCCGGCGGCCTCCTGCTCGGCGTCGGCGCGGCGTTCGTGCTGGTGCTGAACGGGCTGCTGATCGGCGCGGTTGCGGGTTATCTCACTGCCCGGGGTTACATCGAAACCTTCTACACCTTCGTCGCCGGCCACGGCGCGTTCGAGTTAACCGGCATCGTGCTGGCCGGGGTGGCCGGCTTGAAACTGGGCTGGGCGGTGGTGGCGCCGGGCCGGCTGAGTCGGGCGGAGGCGCTGCGCCGGGCCGCCGCCGAAGGGGTGCGGCTGATCGTCGGGGTGGCTGTGCTGCTGGTGCTGGCGGCGTTCATCGAGGCGTTCTGGTCCTCCAACCGCGCCATCCCGGCCGAAATCAAGTACGCAGTTGGCGCGGCGGGCTGGTTGCTGGTAGTGCTTTACCTGACCCGGGCGGGCCGCCGTGCGCCTTGACGCCATCGCCGCCGAACTGCGTCCGCGCACGGCCTGGGAAGCAACCGATCTCGGCGTGGCCATGGTGCGCCGCTGGGTCGGGCCGGTCTACCGGGCCTGGTTCGCGCTGGCGCTGCCGCTGTTTCTGCTGCTGCACCTGCTGTGCTGGGGGCATTGGGAGCTGATCCCGTGGTTGTTGTGGTGGCTCAAGCCGCTGCTGGACCGTCCGCCGCTGTACGTGCTCGGCCATGCCTTGTTCGGCGATCCGCCCGACCGCCGCCAGTTTTGGCGGGACTTGCCGGGCCTGCTGCGTCGCCAGGCGTTGGCCGCGCTGACCCTGCGCCGCTTCGATCCCGCCCGCTCCTTCAGCCTGCCGGTGGCGCAACTGGAAGGGCTGTCCGGCCAGGCTCGCCGCCAGCGGTTGCGGGATCTGGGGCAACCGGGCCGAGGGCCGGCGCTGTGGCTGACCGTGGTGTGCGCCAATCTGGAAATCGCCCTGGATTTCGCCCTGATCGCGTTGGTATGGATGCTGATTCCCGAGGTCGTGGCGCTGGAATTTTTCGACCTGCTGGATGATTCCGCTGCGTGGGGACAACTGTGGCTGAATGTGGTGGGCTTTTGCGGGATGAGTCTGGTGGAGCCGTTCTACGTCGCCGCCGGTTTCGCCTGTATCTCAACCGGCGCACCTGGCTGGAGGCATGGGATTTGGAACTCGGTTTCCGTCGGCTGGCGGCGCGACTGGCGCGCACCGGCCGGGTCGCGGCGGTGGCGGGGCTGGGGCTGGCTTTACTGGTGGCGGTTCCGTGGATGGTTTCGCTGCCGACGATCTCCCCACCCCAACCCTCCCCCACCAGGGGGGAGGGAGTTGTTGGTGAAGTCAATCTGCGACCAGCGGCGCGCGCGCGAGGCGGAACTGGCCGGGGCCGCCAGCCCGATCCAGCGGGCGCTGGCCGAAACCCTGCGCGAACCGGAGTTGCAAATCTGCGCAATCCAGGAACGCTGGCGATTTCGGGACGATGACTCGCCCGATGAGCCGTCCAGGCCGCGTTCGCCCAATGATGATCTGGCGCGGTGGTTCGCGGCGGTGGTCGAGTATGCGCTGTGGTTCGCCTTGGGGGTGTTCGTGGCCATGGCGGGTTGGTGGCTGTGGCGCCAGACGCCGCGCGTGCGCGGATCGCGCCGCCGTCGCGTCGCCCCGAAGGCTCTGCCGTTGCTGGGCCGGAACGAGTGCGCCGAGCCACCGGACGCCGGGCTTGGCGCGGACGCTTGGCGGCTCTGGACCGCCGGCCAGCCGCGCGAGGCTCTGCGCGTGTTGTACCAGGGCAGTCTGGCCGGGCTGGCGACCCGGCACGGTTTGCCGGTGTCCGCCAGCGCCACCGAGGACGAATGCCTGCGCCTGGCCGCCGTGCATCTGACCGATCTCGAACTGCTCGATTTCCTGCGCCAGTTGACCCGCGTTTGGCAAGCGACCGCTTACGCCCATCGCCCGCCGGATACCGCCGACGCCCGGCGTCTGTGCGAGGAATGGCCCCGCCGTTTCGCCCCTGCTGGCGGGCCGTCGGCATGACGCGGCGCTGGAGCGTCCTGATTCCGCTGGGTCTGTTGACCTTGTTGGTGGCCGCTGGCGCGGGGTTATGGCTCAGCCAGAACCTGGTCAAACGCAGCGAGGAGGTGTTCACCGGTGATGGCGAGGTTGCCCGGCGCAATCCGTTTTACGCGGCGGAGCGACTGTTGACCCGGCTCGGCCGCACCGTCCACAGCGTGCGCTGGTTGGCCGAACTGCCTGAATCGCTCGCCGCCGCCGATATCGTGCTGGTCGCCGTGCCCACGTATGTCCTGAGCGCCGCCGAAAGCCAGCGGCTGCTCGACTGGGTGAACCGGGGCGGCCATCTCATTATCAGCGTACAACACGAATTCGAGGTGGACGAGCAGAGACACGATCCTTTGCTGGATTCATCCCGGGTCAACAGCCGCCGCGTCGAGTCCGCCTCGACGGAGCCGGTTTCGGTCGAACTGAACGGCGCCATGCCACCGCTGCAAGTTCAGTTTCAGTCCAGGCTGCGGTTGAACGGCGCCCCCTGGACGCAATTCAATTGGGGGAAAGGCCGGGTGACGCTGCTGACCGATATGGGATTGTTCACCAACGGACGACTGGCCGATTACGACCACGCCGATTTTCTGTGGGCGCTGGTCCAGCACCATCCCGGCGGCCAGATCTGGCTGCAATACCGGATGCTGGTCCCGTCGCTGGCGGAACTGCTGTGGCGACACGCCTGGATGCCGCTGCTGGGCCTCCTGTTGACGCTGCTGGCAGCGCTGTGGCGCGCCAGCCGGCGGCTGGGACCGCTCCTGGCCCCGCGCGCCGGCGAGCAGCGCCGGCTGGCCGAGCATCTGTACGCCAGTTCCCGCTTTCTGTGGCGGCACGGGGCCGGACCGGTGCTATTGCAAGCCGCCCGCCAGTACACGCTGCGCCGGTTGGAGCACCGCCGGCCGGGCGCCGCCGAATCGCTGACCGCCGCGCTGGACGATTCGGATCAGCCACTGACCGAAGCCGCCCTGATCCATACTTTGCAAACCCTGCAACGACTCAACCGCCCCCCATGAATCCTGTTCCGAATTCCATTCCGGATGTTGCCAGCGCCGCTTTACCGTCCGCCACCCAGTTACGCTGGGCCTGGGACCTGTTGCAAGCCCTGCGCGGCGAAATCGGCCAGGCGCTGATCGGCCAGCAGGCCGTGGTCGACCAGGTGCTGGTCGCGCTGGGCGCCGCCGGCCATGTATTGATCGAGGGCGTGCCGGGCCTGGGCAAGACTCTGCTGGCGCGGGCGCTGGCGGCCAGCATCGATGCCTGCTTCGCCCGTATCCAGTTCACCGCCGATCTGATGCCCAGCGATGTGACCGGCCACGCGCTGTACAACCTGCGTGAGGAGCGGTTTGAAATCCGCCGGGGGCCGGTGTTCTGCCATGTCCTGCTGGCCGACGAAATCAATCGCGCCCCGGCCAAGACCCAGGCCGCGCTGCTGGAAGTGATGCAGGAAGGTCAGGTGACCATCGAGGGCGAATCCCTGCCGCTGCCGCCGCCGTTCATGACCCTCGCCACCCAGAATCCCATCGAGCACGAGGGCACCTACCCGTTGCCGGAAGCGCAACTCGACCGGTTTCTGCTGAAAATCCAGATCGACTACCCGACTCTGGAGGAGGAGACCGCGCTGGTGCGTTCGGTTACCGGCGGCCGGGTGGGCGACACGCTGGACCTGTCGCGGGTGCGGGTGGTGGCCGACGTCGCGGCGGTGTTGGAACTCCAGCGCATCGCCGCTCGCCTGCGGCTGGACGACGCCGTGCTGGACTATGCCGTGCGCCTGGTGGCGACGACCCGCGAGATGCCGGGCTTCGCCATCGGCGCCGGACCGCGCGGCGGCATCGCCCTGGTTCGGGCCGCCCGCGCCCAGGCGCTGCTGAACGGCCGCGATTTCGTCACCCCCGACGACATCAAGACCATGGTCAAACCGGCGCTGCGCCACCGGCTGACGCTGGCGGCGGAGTACGAGATGGAAGGGGCGCGGGTGGATGAGGTGCTGGACGATTTGCTGCGGCGGGTGGCGGCGCCGAGGGTGTAATCCGGCTGGTCGGTCGTGCGGCCACTGGCGATCCTCACCCGGTTTCGATCTCGAACCCGACGATATTCCGGCTGTCCCGGCTGAACTCGACTCCGATCAGGGTGATGGGCCAGCCTTGGCCGCGATATTTTTCGGCGTAGGCCCGGGCCTTGAGCTGTTCCAGCGCCGTGCCATCGGGCAGCAGCTCCACCACCTTGAACTCAAACAGATAGATATGCCGGTTAAAGCGCACGGCCATGTCCACCCGTCCGTGGTTGGTGGCGTCCTCGACCACGATATCCAGTCCCAGCGCCGCGAAGTAGCTGTAGAAAATGCTGGCGTAATAGCCTTCATACCGAGCGATGGGATTATGGCGATACCAGTCGTGTGGGATGCCAGCGTAAAAGGCATGGAATAAATCGCGCAAAGCCGGCAGGTCATCGGCCGCCAGTAACTCCTGCAAGCGCCAGCGGTTTTCAAAGGCTTTGCGCGCATCGCCGCCATAAGCGGCAAGCAGGCTGGTATTGAGACTGGATTCCACCTCATGATTGGGGTAACCCAGGGTATAAATCCAATGTCCAAACATCGGTTGTTGCGCTTGGTGAATGGTCAGGTAGCCGGTCTGAAACAGCAGGGCTTCGGGGGCGATGTAATCCACATCAAACGCCGAAAGCAACTCTAAATCGGTGCGCAACTGGGATAGGTCGGGCGTAAAAAAACCTCGTTCCGACATAAAATTGACCAGAAAGGTCGGCGTGCCGGTCTCAAACCAGTAAGCACGGAAGTCCCGATTCTTGAACAGCAGCAGTACGTCATAGGGGTTATAGACACTTTCTCCCAGCCAGTTATAGCCGTTGTACCACTGGCGAATCCGCTCGCGATCCAAGCCCGGTAGTTCGGGTGCAAACACGGTATCCACATCCTCCTCGGTATAGCCGCAAATACTGGAATAGTCGGCCACCAGAGTCAGGTCGTAAAGATTGTTCAATCCGCTGAACAGGCTGACCTTGGAGAATTTGGAAACGCCGGTCAGGAAGACAAAATGGATATGGGCATCGAATTGCTTGATGACCGAGTAAAGATTCCTGAGACCTTCCCGCATCGCCAGTGCGGTGTCGCGGTCGGTGAGGTTATCGAGGATGGGCTTGTCGTATTCGTCAATCAGGATCACCACGCGCTGGCCGTATTTTTCGTGCGCCAGGCGAATCAAGTCGGCAAAGTTGCCGGAAATGCTGCGATGCCGGCGGATAACCTCCAGCCGCTTCTGGTGATCGTCCAGAATTTCCTGAATTTTTTCATCCAGTTCAGCCCGGCTTTGCAACAGTCCGCTGGCAAAACTGATGTTGATGACGGGGTATCGAACCGACCAGTCCCACCGGTCATGTGCATACAAGCCACGAAACAGTGGTTCATTGCCCTCGAACAGTTCCTTGAGCGTGTCCAGAAACAGGCTTTTGCCAAAGCGGCGCGGGCGGGAAAGGAAATAATAACCACCATTCCGCGCCAGATCCAAAGCCACGGCGGTTTTGTCAACGTAGTAGTAATTCCCCTCGCGAATTTTGGCGAAGGTCTGAATGCCAATCGGCAGCTTGCGGCGAACGGGCGCGGTCATGCGTTTCGGACCTCGGTGGCAGTCGGTCTACCGGCGATTATACTGGCAGAAAAATCCTCACCCCCAACCCTTTCCACCTGTTCTCAGCCCGATATGCGCCTCTCCCTCAGTCCCACCTCGCGCCTGCTGCGCGGACTGGCCGGCTGGACCCTACTCGGTCTGGCTCCAGCGGTCTGGCCAGAACTCACGGTCTGGTGGCTGCTCGCCAGTGGCCTGTTGCTGGTCGTTGCCGCGCGGGACGCCTGGAGTCTCCACTACCAACCGCCGCTGGCAGTCGAGCGCGGCGTTGCCCCTGCCCTGCCGCTGGATGTGTGGCGCACGGTGCGGTTGCGCGTCGTCAATCCGCACGCCCGACCGGCTACGCTGACGCTATTCGACCACTATCCCACCGCCGCCGCCGAGGTCGCCGACCTGCCGCAACGACTTACCGTTGCCGGCGGCAGCTGGGCCGAACTGCGCTACCGGCTGCGGCCGGTGACGCGCGGTGAGTGGACGTTTGCGCCCGCCCAAGTCCTGCTGGAATCGCCGCGCGGGTTGTGGCAGCGCGACGACCGCTTGGGCGAGCCGGAAACGGTGCGGATTGTTCCCAACTTCGCCGTCATCGCCCAAGATATCCGGCTGACCACGGACCGACGCGAGGCGTTGCTGGGCATCCACCGGCGCCGGCGGCGCGGCGAGGGGCAGACCTTCCTGCAACTGCGCGAATACCGCATCGGCGACAGCCTGCGCCAGATCGACTGGAAAGCGACCGCCCGCACCCGCAAGCTGATCGCCAGGGACTATCAGGACGAGCGCAACCAGACCGTGCTGTTCCTGCTGGATTGCGGCCGGCGGATGCGCGCCCAGGACGGCAAGTTGAGCCACTTCGATCACGCCCTCAACGCGATGATCCTGCTGGCCTATGTCGCCTTGCGGCAAGGGGATGCGGTCGGCATGCAAAGTTTCGGCGGCGAGCGGCGCTGGCTGGCGCCCCGTTCGGGACCGGGGATGTTGACCACCTTGATCAACGGCGTCTACGACTTGCAGCCGGGTCTGGAGCCGCCGGATTACGCCGAGGCGGCCCAACGGGCGCTGGTCCGGCAGCGCAAGCGGGCGCTGATTGTGCTGCTGACCAACCTGCGCGACGAGGATCAGGACGAGTTGCGGCCGGTGGTGGCCTTGTTGCGGCGCCGGCATCTGGTGCTGGTCGCCAACCTGCGCGAGCTGATTCTGGACGAACTGCTAGCCCGGCCGATCCATGATCTGGCGCAGGCGCAGGCTTACGCCGCGACCTGTCACTATCTGTTGCGCCGGGAGCGGGTCCACGAGGAACTGCGCCGGCAGGGCGGCATTGTTCTCGATGTCCCGCCGAATCAGTTGCCGGCCGCCATGGTCAATCAATACCTGGATCTCAAGCGGGGTGGGCGGTTGTGAGACCGGGGACGAATACAGTACGATGATTTGGGTATCAAAGGCCGCGCCTTGACCGTGGAAATGACCGTCGGTTGAACCTGGAACGCTTTCGCGCGGTCAATAACAGTGGTTTCCAACCTTCGGGAGGTTTGTTCGACGATGCTGCAAAAAAATGATCTGCTGGTTAAAGCCCCGGTCACGCTGACGGCGGAGGGCGCCCTGGCCACCAACAAGGTCCTGCGCAACACTTACATGCTGTTGTCGATGACCTTGCTGTTTAGCGCCCTGACTGCGGGCTTCGCCATGGCCACCAACGCGCCGCCGTTGCACTGGCTGATCACCTTGGGCGGCTATTTTGGCCTGCTGTTCGTCGTCACCCGGCTGCGCGACAGCGCTTGGGGACTGGCGGCGGTGTTCGCCCTGACCGGCTTTCTCGGCTACACCCTCGGGCCGATCCTCAACGCCTACCTGAGCCTGCCCAACGGCTCGCAGGTCGTGATGACCGCCTTGGGCGGGACCGGCGCGATTTTCCTGGCGCTGTCGGGCTACGCGGTGGTCAGCCGCAAGGACTTCAGCTTCATGGGCGGATTCCTGATGGTGGGCATCCTGGTCGCGTTCCTGGCCGGTCTGGGCGCGATGTTGTTCAACATTCCGACGCTGTCGCTGGCGGTGTCGGGGATGTTCATCCTGCTGATGTCCGGGATGATCCTGTGGCAGACCAGCGAGATCATCCATGGCGGCGAGACCAACTACATCATGGCCACCGTCAGTCTGTACATCACGATTTTCAACCTGTTCATCAGCCTGCTGCAAATCCTGGGCATCATGTCCGGCGACGATTGAGCGTTCGCCCGCTCCGTCCGCATTGCACCCAACCCCGCCTCGGCGGGGTTTTTCGTGGGTGGGGCCGGAGCGATCCAGTCAGTCCAGCCCCAGCTTCTTCAACCGGTAGCGCAGCGCCCGGAAGCTGATCCCCAGCTTCTCGGCGGCGGCGGTTTTGTTGTAGCGGGTTTCCTCCAGCGCCCGCATGATCGCCGTCCGTTCGATCTGTTCCAGATAGCCCTCCAGATTGCGAACCGACGGTTGCAGGATCGGCAAGGTCTTGGGCTCGAACTCGCCGCCGCCGGATGGTGCGGTGGTGGTAGGAGGGGGTGTTTCGTATTCGGCCATCGCTGGCGCTACCGGTGGCGACCGCCGCGATATCGGCTCCTCCACCACCGGCAGCAATAAATCCGCCGCCTGGATGATTCCGTCCTCGCACAGGGTGAACGCCCGCTCCAGAATGTTTTCCAGCTCCCGAATGTTGCCCGGGAAGGCATAGACCCGCAGCGTCGCCAGCGCCGATGGCGCCAGCTTCGCCCGCGCCAGCCCGGACTGCCGTCCCAGCCGCTCCAGAATCGCGTCGGCTAGTTCTGGAATGTCCTGGGGATGCTCGCGCAGGCTGGGCAGCCGCATCTGGATCACGTTCAGCCGGTAGAACAGATCTTGGCGGAAGGCGCCGCTCTGGACCAATGCCGCCAGATCCTTGTGGCTAGCGCTGAGGATGCGCACGTCGGTGGGAATTTCCGCCGATGCGCCCACCGGCCGCACCGCCCGCTCCTGGATCGCCCGCAGCAGTTTCACCTGCATCGGCATCGGTAAATCCGCCACCTCATCCAGAAACAGCGTGCCGCCCCGCGCCGCCTGGAACAGCCCGCCCTTGTCCTGGGTGGCGCCGGTGAAGCTGCCCTTCTTGTAGCCGAAGAACTCGCTTTCCATCAGGTGCTCGGGAATCGCCCCGCAGTTGACCGGCACGAACGGCTGGTCGGCCCGCGGTCCGGACAGGTGGATCAGACGCGCCGCCAGTTCCTTGCCGGTACCCGACTCGCCGCTGACCAGGATAGGCGCCTGGCTGCGCGCCAGTTTGGCGATCAGGGCCCGCACCTCGGCCATCGTCGCCGATTGGCCGAGCAGAACGGGGCGATTGGCGCCGGAACCGCCACCGCTCTGGCTGAGTCGGAGCGCGGTTGCCACGATGTCGCGCAGCACCGCCAGCTCGAACGGCTTGGAAACGAAATCGAACGCGCCCAGCTTCAGCGCCTCCACCGCGATTTCCACGTTGCCGTGAGCGGTCATCACCGCCACCGGCAGGTTGGGATACTGCTTCTGGATGTGCGCCACCAATTCCAGTCCGTTGCCATCCGGAAGCCGCAGGTCGGTGATGCACAGGTTGAAAGTTTGGCGCTTGAGCAGGGCGCGCGCCTCGCTCAACGTCTCCGCGGGCACGCAACTCACGCCTAGCGGTCGCAGAGTCATCTCGATCAGTTCGCGGATATCGGCTTCGTCATCCACGATCAAGGCATTGCAAGGATCCATCACTCCGTCTCCAGTGCTGGGCTGATCGGCGCGAAGGTGATGCGGAAACAACTACCACCCTCGGCGATCGGCAGGTATTGCAATTGGGCCCGGTTAGCCTCGCACAACTCTCGGGCCAGATACAGACCCAGGCCAGTACCTTGGGCCCGGGTAGTGAAGAACGGTTCGAACAGCTTGGCGATATTTTCCTCCGGGATACCGGGACCAGCGTCGCGCACCTCCAGAAACGGCCGCCCACGTCCGCTTTCCAGTAGGGCGCGCAGTTCGACGCGCGGAGATTCTCCAGGCTGGACTCCGTGCTGGCAAGCGTTGGTGCATAGATTCCACAGCACCTGCCGCAACTGGTGGGGGTCGAAGCTTACCGTCAGGGAGCCCGGCTCCACCCTCTGGCGCCACTCGGGCGGCCGCCTGTCCGTATTGTGCGCGAATTCCTGGGTGAAGTGTTCCAACCACGGCGCCAGCGTCAGCCGCTCCGGCTTGATCCGGTCGCGCCGGGCCAGATCGAGCACGTCGGTGATGATCCGATTGGCGCGCTTGACGTTGTCGTGAACGATTTGCGCCAGCCGCTGGTCGCTGGCGTTGGCGCTGGTGGATTCCTGCAACAATTGCGCGGCGTGACCGATCGCCGCCAGCGGATTGCGGATCTCGTGGGCGATGCCGGCGGTCAGCCGGCCCAGCGCCGCCAGCTTGATTTGTTGCAGCCGCTCGGTGGCCTGTTCGGAATCCTCGAGAAGAATCAAGATGCTGGATGCCTGAAAACCGCTCAGTCGGGTGAAGCGCGGGATGATTTCCGGGCGGTGCTCGGCCGGGCGGAACGGCCGCGCCTCCACGCTGGCGCTGTCCAACCACGCCCGCAGATCCTCCGCCAGCGGCGGCGATAGCGCCTCCAGCATCATGCCGGACCCAGCATCCGTCCAGCCGAGCGCATCCCGGGCAGTGTCGTTCAGCAGCAGCACCCGACCCGTGCCATCCACCACCACCACCCCGTTTTGCAGGTGGCGGATGATGCCCTGGTTCAGTTCGGCGACTTCCAGCAGTTCCAAAGTGCGCCGGCGGGCCAGCGCTTCGCCGCTCCGCGCCCGCTCCGCCAGGGCATAGGTTAGCACGGCGGCGATGAACAACGCGGCGCCCAGTACCCCCAGGCGGAGCCAGTCGTCGGAGATGTTACTACCCAAGCGCTCCCACAGACCGGACCAACCGCGTGGCCCACGTTCCAGCCGCGCCAGCGCCTCGACGGCCTGCCACTGGCTCGCCAGCCAGGATCCGGTCAGCAGAAAGAAACCCAGCGCGGCGGCCAGCAGCGCCGAACTCAACGGCAGCAGGATACCGCTGGCGGCAACGGCGGTGATCAGCAGGCTGTTCAGGCTGCTGTTCAGGCCGCCCGAGGCGTGGATCAGCAGGGTCAGCGCCACCAGGTCCACCAGCATTTGCAGGTGGGCCTGCACCGACAGCCGCGGCCGTCGCCAATAACTGGCGGCGATGGCGAGCAAGGTCAGCGCGATGTAGGTCAGCGCCGCGCCCAGGAACAATCCCGGCGCCTGTTTGCCGAACAGCCGGCTCTGTTCGTCCAACCCGAACGCCGTCAGCAGCAGCAACGCCAGCGCCAGCCGGTAGATGTGGGACGCGCGGAATACTCGCCACAGGTGGCGGCGATCTGGAAAACGTTCGGCCCAATAGCCGGCGGGTAGGTTGGTGACGGTCATGGTGGGGTGTCTTTTATCATAAAGAGCCGGTATCCATTATAAATAATTGATTATAAAAATTTATTTGAGAAATTCAAGTCCAGGTTCCCCGAGGCGACGCCGTCGCGCGGGCCGCGCCCGCGCCGCCTCCTCGCCCACGCTACATTCATTTTAATCACCTTGGCGCCCCATGCGCGGCGGTACGTGAAGATTAGGGTTTTTCAGGATAGAATAAACATTCCAACAGAAAGGGGGATGTAAATCGCATGAACCTGCACGAATACCAAGCAAAAGAACTGTTCCGGCAATTCGGCGTGCCGACGCCGAAGGGCATCAAGGTCAACTCCCAGCAGCAGGCGGTTGAGGCGGCCAAGGAGATTCGGCCGGGCGGACCCTGGGTGGTCGCGGCCCAGGTCCACGCCGGTGGGCGCGGCAAGGCGGGTGGCGTCAAGTTCGTTCGCACGATTCAGGATGTGGAAGAAGTCTCCGGCCGCTTGCTCGGCTCCACGCTGGTCACCAAGCAGACCGGCGCCGAAGGCGTCCCGGTTCACGCCCTGTTGATCCGGGACGGGGTGGACATCGCCAAGGAGTACTACCTGAGCTGCCTCGTGGATCGCAGCAAGAAGCGTATCATCCTGATCGGCTCTTCCGAGGGCGGCGTGGACATCGAGGAAGTCGCCGCCAAGACCCCGGAAAAGATCCTGACCCTGACCGTCGATCCGATCGCCGGCGTCCAGCCCTACCAGGCCCGCGATCTCGGTTTCAGGATGGGCATGAACAAGAGCGAAGTCGACCAGTTGGTCAAGGTGGTGACCGGGGTTTACAACCTGTTCGTGCAAAAGGATTGCAGCATGGTCGAGATCAACCCGCTGATCGTGACCCCCGAAGGCCAGGTTTTGGCGCTGGACGCCAAGGTCAGCCTGGACGACAACGCTCTGTATCGTCACAACGATACCGCCGAGATGCGCGATCCCACCCAAGAGGACGAGCGCGAGCACATCGCCCACGAAATCGGCCTCAACTACGTCGCGCTGGATGGCAATATCGGCTGCATGGTCAACGGCGCCGGCTTGGCGATGGCGACCATGGACGTCTGCAAGTTGCACGGCGGCGAGCCGGCCAATTTCCTGGATGTGGGCGGCGGCGCGACCGCCGAGCGCGTGGCCCGCGCCTTCAAGCTGATTCTGTCCTCGTCCAAGGTCAAGGCGATCCTGGTCAACATCTTCGGCGGCATCGTCCGCTGCGACACCATCGCCGAGGGCATCATCGCCGCCGTCAAAGAGGTCGGTCTCACCCTGCCCGTGGTGGTGCGCTTGCAGGGCACCAACGTGGAAGCGGGCCGCGAGATGCTGGCCAAGTCCGGCATGAACATCATGGCCGCCGACGATCTCACCGACGCCGCCAAGATGGCGGTCGCCGCCGCGGCGAAGTAACCGGCGCGCATTCGGTTTCCACGATCCAGAGAGAACGAGACGACCATGAGCATTCTGATCGACAAAAACACCAAGGTCATCTGCCAGGGCTTCACCGGCTCGCAGGGCACTTTCCACGCCGAGCAGGCCATTGCCTACGGCACCAACCTGGTCGGCGGTATCAGCCCCGGCAAGGGCGGCACCACCCATCTCGGCAAGCCGGTGTTCAACACCGTGTACGAGGCGGTGGCCGCCACCGGCGCCGACGCCACCATGATCTACGTCCCGGCCGCGTTCGCCGGCGACGCCATCCTGGAAGCGGCCGACGCCGGCATCAAGGTCATCGCCTGCATCACCGAGGGCATTCCGGTCACGGACATGCTGAAGGTGAAAGCGGTGCTGACCAACAACTACCCGAACGTCTATCTGATCGGCCCGAACTGCCCGGGCGTGATCACCCCCGGCGGCTGCAAGATGGGCATCATGCCCGGCCACATCCACCTGCCCGGCAAGATCGGCATCGTCTCCCGCTCCGGCACGCTGACTTATGAAGCGGTCTATCAGACCACCCAGGCCGGCCTGGGCCAGTCCACCTGCATCGGCATCGGCGGCGACCCGATCCACGGCATGAGCTTCATCGACGTGCTGAAGCTGTTCAAGGACGACCCGCAGACCGAAGGCATCGTGATGGTCGGCGAGATCGGCGGCAGCGCCGAGGAAGAGGGCGCCGAGTTCATCAAGGCCAACATCAAGAAGCCGGTGGTGGCCTACATCGCCGGCGTCACCGCGCCCCCCGGCAAGCGCATGGGTCATGCCGGCGCCATCATCATGGGCGGCAAGGGCACGGCGGCCGACAAGTTCGCGGCGCTGGAAGCGGCGGGCGCCAAGATCGTCCGTTCCCCGGCCGACATCGGCGCGGCGATGAAGGCGTTTTTCCCTGGTTAGCGGCCAGGAAGGCAGTCCGCTGTAAAGCAAACAAGGGGCGCGCGAGCGCCCCTTGCGTCGTCTTCGGTTCCCAAATTGATTGTCTTGATCGCAGCTTGCTGCGTCCCCGTCCATCGCATCGCCCGAGGAGGCTGCCATTCCCTCATGAACTCTCCCGTCACCTCCTTCCGGGTCGTCATGGCCCAACTCGATTTCCTGGTCGGCGATGTCGCCGGTAACGTCGATAAAATCATCGCCGCCGCCGCCGAGGCCCGCGACCGGTTGCATGCCGATTTGATCGTATTTCCCGAACTGACTGTCACCGGCTATCCGCCGGAGGATTTGCTGCTGCGTCCCGGCTTTGTCCGGCAGGTGGAACCCGCGTTGCAACGGTTATGCGGCGAGATTCAGGGCATCGCCGCCGTGGTGGGCTGTCCGCTGCCGACGCCGGAAGGATTGCGCAACGCCGCTGTGGTGTTGGATCACGGGGCGATGCGGGCGACGTATTACAAGCAGTGGCTGCCCAATTACAGCGTGTTCGACGAGAAGCGCTATTTCGTGGCGGGGACGGAACCGGGCGTGGTGACGATCAAGGGCGTCCGGGTCGGCGTCACCATCTGCGAGGATGTGTGGTTGCCAGGGCCGGTGGGGCGGGCGGCCGAGGCGGGCGCGCAACTGTTGGTCAATCTCAACGCCTCACCGTTTCACGCTGGCAAGGGCCAGATGCGCCTCGATGCCCTGCGCCAGCGGGTGGCGGAATGCGGCCTGCCCATCGTGTACGTCAATCTGGTCGGCGGTCAGGACGAACTGGTGTTCGATGGCGGTTCGATGGTGGTGGACCGGCGCGGCGAGTTGATCCAGCGTGCTCCCTTCTGCGCCGAGGGCCTGTATCCAGTCGATTTCGCCATCGGCGCCGGGGTGGAGCCAACGCCTGGCGCGATTGCGGCGGAGCCGGGCGAGGCCGAGGCGATCTATCGGGCCATCGTGCTGGGCGTGCGCGACTACGTGACCAAGAACGGCTTTCCCGGCGTGGTGTTGGGGCTGTCCGGCGGCATCGACTCGGCGCTGACCCTGGCCATCGCGGTGGACGCGCTGGGCGCGGAGCGGGTGGAAGCGGTGCTGATGCCCTCGCGCTACACCGCCGGCATCAGCAACACCGACGCCGAACAGGAAGCCGAGGCGCTGGGAGTCAAATACCAGCGGATGCCGATCGAGCCGGCGTTCCAGGCCTTTCTTGGCATCCTGCAACCCGTGTTGGCCGGACTGCCGCCGGACAGCACCGAGGAAAACATCCAGGCCCGTTGCCGGGGCGTCCTGCTGATGGCGATTTCCAACAAGACTGGCAAGATGGTGTTGACCACCGGTAACAAGAGCGAGACGGCAGTGGGTTATTCCACCCTGTACGGCGACATGGCCGGCGGCTTCGCCCCGATCAAGGATGTGCTGAAAATGATGGTCTACCGGCTGGCGGCTTATCGCAACAGCCTGTCGCCGGTCATTCCGCAACGGGTGTTCGACCGACCGCCGTCGGCCGAACTGCGCCCGGATCAGACCGATCAGGACAGCCTGCCGCCCTACGAGGTGCTAGACGCCATCTTGCGCGGCTATGTGGAAGAGGATCACTCGGTGGAAGAACTGGTGGCGGCCGGTTTCGACCGGGCGACGGTGGAACGGGTGGCGCGACTGGTGATCGTCAACGAATACAAACGCCGGCAGGCCGCGCCGGGCGTGCGGATCACCCCGCGCGCCTTCGGCCGGGACCGGCGCTATCCGATCACCTCGGGGTTCCGCCGCTAGCGCGCCAGCTCCGGGGTCAGATGCGGCTGCATGTCCTGCAACAGCGCCTTGAAGATCTTGGGGTTGCCGGCGACGATGTTGCCCGATTGCAGGAAGTCGTTGCCGCCGGCGAAGTCGCCGACCAACCCGCCCGCTTCCAGCACCAGCAGCGCCCCGCCCGCCATGTCCCAGGGCTTGAGGCCGATTTCCCAGAAGCCGTCCAGTCGCCCGGCCGCCACGTAGGCCAGATCCAGCGAGGCCGCGCCGGTCCGGCGAATTTCCAGGCACCGCCCCATCAACGTATTGAAGATACCCAGATAGGCCGGTTGGTGTTGGGGATGGCGGAATGGAAAACCGGTGCCGAGCAGCGCATTTTCCATCGGGATGACCCCACTGACCCGGATGCGCCGGTCGTTCACCTGCGCGCTTTCCCCTCGCGAGGCGACGAACATCTCCTGCCGGATCGGATCGTAGACCAGCGCGGCTTCCAGCCGGTTTTTGTGGCGGAAACCGATGGAAATGGCGAAATGCGGGATGCCGTGCAGGAAGTTGGTGGTGCCGTCCAGCGGGTCGATGATCCACTGATAGTCGTCCTGGCCCGGCTGTTCGCCGCTTTCCTCGGCCAGAATGCCATGGTTGGGATAGGTCCTGCGCAGGGTCTGGATGATCTCGCGCTCGGCTTGGACGTCCGCTTCGCTGACGAAGTCGCTGCGCTGCTTGGTGGTCACGGTCAGCCGTTCGAGATGATCGAAATGGCGGAGCAGGATGCGTCCGGCGCTCAGGGCGGCGCGCTTGGCGATGGTCAGGACTGGGTTCATGGCGGATCGGATCGGTGGGAAAACACGGGCGGCCGGGTAGCCGGCGCGGGCGCGCTATTCGGTCGGGAAGGCAGCGCGGGCATGGCCCGTGCCGCCGGTGTTGCCTCATGGAGGGGGGCTTTTATCCCGGCCGGCGCCTTGGCGCAAGACGTCGTAGCGCTGGCGCTGGTTCTGGTTGCCGAAGTACGGCGCCATGATGCCCTCAACCGAGCATGGGGTGATGCCGAGCGCCTCCAAACCGTTGCAGTCGCAGACGCTGTCCACCTGCAAGGACAGATAGTTATCGGTGGTGAAGAGCTTGACCGGCAGCATCCCGAGGATCTTGGCCTGCAACCGCGCCAGTGAATCCGGCAGGCCGATCACCCGTCGCTTCAGGCCCAGCATCCGGGCGGTGTTTTCGACCAGTTCCTTGAAGGTATAGATGCGAGGCCCGCACAGTTCGTAGCTCTGGCCGATGGTCGCGTCGTCCTCCAGTGCTTTCTCGAAGGCTTCCGCCACGTCGCCGACGTAGACCGGCGCGAAGCGGGAATTCGGACAGGCCAGCGGCAGCACCGGGGCGCGCTTGAGCAGGTTGGCGAACTGGTTCAGGAAATTGTCGTTCGGCGCGAAGATGATGGACGGCTTGAAGCAAGTAACAGCTAGTCCTTGCGCCTGCATCACCCGCTGCTCGCCGGCGCCCTTGGTGAACAGGTACTGGCTCGGCCCCTGGGCGGCGTCGGCGCGCAGGGCGCTCATGTGCAGCAGGCGTTTGACCCCGGCTGCGTGACAGGCGTCCGCCACTTTGCCCGGCAATTCGGCATGGACGGCGGAGAAGGTTTGGCCCGAGTACTCGTGCAGGATGCCCACCAGGTTGATGACGGCGTCGCAACCGGCGAACTGCGCCTGCAACACGGTGGGATCGTGAATGTCGGCTCCAACCAGTTGCGCGTCGGGCAAGACTTCGATGTCCCGGTGCCGTTGCGGATGCCGGGTCAACACCTTGAGCTGATAGCCCCGGTTGGCCAGTCGCGTCGCCAGATGCCGCCCGACGAAACCGGTGCCGCCCAACACACAGATGGATTTGATGTTCATGCCTGTGCCTGCTCCTCACTGTTCTTATGTCGCCCGCGGCGAACCGACGCCACGGTATTCTTGTAATCGGGACGGGGACATACCCGGCGCTCCGCCCTTACAATAACCGCCGTGCGCGACCGGCGCGCGGTGGCTGTTTCGTCGTCAAATTTACCATAGATTCGCCGCGCGCTTCTCCCCAGCAAGTTGTGACCACAAGTAAGGATAATCCCGCCTTGGAATCCCTGTTACCGACCCTGTTGTTGTATCTGGCGCTGGGCGCGTTCGCCGGCGTCATGGCCGGCCTGCTCGGCGTGGGCGGCGGCCTGATCATCGTGCCGGTGCTGGCCTGGATCTTTCACGGCCAGGCGGTGGCGGACGCCATCGTCATGCACCTGGCCATCGGCACCTCGCTGGCGACGATTGTGGTCACCTCGATCTCTTCGGTGCGCGCCCATCATCTGAGGGGCGCGGTGCTGTGGCCGGTGGTCTGGCAACTGACGCCGGGCATCGTGATCGGCGCCTGGCTGGGGGCGGCGGTGGCGGATGTGTTGCCCAGCGCGGTTCTGAGCAAGATCTTCGCGGTATTCGTGCTGGCGGTGGCGGCGCAAATGGCCTTCGGAGCCAAGCCGGCCCCGCATCGGGGTCTGCCGGGCACGACCGGCATGATGGCGACCGGCGGGGTGATCGGTGGAGTGTCGGCCATCGTCGGTATCGGCGGCGGTTCGCTGACCGTGCCTTTCCTCACCTGGTGCAACAAGGCGATGCGGCAGGCGGTGGCGACATCGGCCGCCTGCGGTCTGCCCATCGCTCTGGCCGGCTCGGTGGGCTACATCGTCGCTGGCTTAAACTCCGCCGATCTGCCCGCCTGGAGTCTGGGTTATGTCTACGGCCCCGCGCTGCTGGGCGTCGCCGCCGCCAGCATGCTGTCGGCCCCGTTGGGGGCCAAGCTGGCGCATACCCTGCCGACCGGGACTCTGAAAAAGGTGTTTGCGGTTTTTCTGACGCTGGTTGGAACCAAGATGTTGCTGGGGTGAGCGAAATGAACCAAAGCGTGATGGTTGTTGAGGGGAACGGGCAGTGATTGGCACCGTGGTGAATACCGGCGCGATCGTGATCGGCAGCGCCATCGGCCTGACGGCGGGAGCGCGGTTGCCGGAAGGAATCAAGGTTATCCTGATGCAGGCGTTGGGGTTGGCCGTGATCACCATCGGCTTGCGGATGGCGCTGGAAGCTCAGCATGTGCTGCTGGCCATCGGTTGTCTGCTGCTGGGCGGGATCACCGGCGAATTGCTGCGCATCGAACAGCGGCTGGAGGGATTGGCCGAAATCCTCCGGCGGAAGTTGCGTTCCAACTCGGGCCGCTTTGTCGAGGGCTTTGTGACCGCCACGCTGTTGTATCTGACCGGGGCCATGACCATCGTCGGCTCGATCCGGGATGGCACGGTCGGCGATCCCAGCGTATTGCTGCTCAAATCGCTGCTGGATGGCGTGGCTTCGGTCGCGCTGGCTTCGTCGCTGGGCATTGGGGTGATGTGCTCGGCCTTGCCGGTGCTGGTGGTGCAGGGCGGCATCACCCTGCTGGCGGCGCAATTGGCTTTTCTCTCGGAACCGGCGGTATTGGATGCCATCAATGCAACCGGTGGTTTGCTGATTCTGGGCATCGGGATCAATCTACTGGAAATCGGCCGGATTCATGTGGGCAATCTGTTGCCGGCGTTGCTCTACGCCATCGTCGGCGCGCTGTTGGTTTAGAAGCTGTACGAAAACGCCTCTCAGCCGGATGCAATCGTACTGACGACAACGCCCGGTTCCGGTGCGAACCATCCCGGCAAGGTCGCTACCACCGGATCGTGGTCGCTAGCCGGGTCCGGCTGGCCGGGAGCGGCATCGCTGTTGAGGTGCGGGATGCGCGCCGCCGATCCGCGTCGTAAGACCGGACTCACCAGAATGTGATCCAGCGCCTGCGGTTGACCGCCATGGCGGCGGGTGTAGGCCTGCCCGCGCGGCAAATCGTCCAGCAGGTTATGGAACGCCTCACCCTTGAGCAGTTTCAGGGTTTTGGAGCCCAACACATCGTTCAAATCGCCCAACAGCACGATGGCCGCCTGGGGGTCGCAGGCCAGCAGATCGGCGGCGAAGCAGTGGACGATCTCGGCCTGGGCGTGGCGCTGCTTCTTGGCATAATCTTCCTCGCGGCGGGTGGTCGAACGCATGGACTTGAAGTGGCAGACGATCACGAACAGCCGCTGTCCCTGGATCACAAATTCCGCCGCCAGGGCTTTGCGGCTGGGCGCCCAGTGGCAGCGATCATCGCCGGCGAAGGCGGGGTGGGTGGGGGCGATGCGGCCGGGATTGAGCGTCAGACTGGGTTTGCCGCTGTTGAGGCGGATGCCAATGCTGTCTTCCGGGCCGGCGTTGCCCCGGTCGGGGAAACTCACGATCGTCGGGTTGAACAGCAGGCCGACCCGGATGTTGGCGCCGGCCATGCCGCCATCCTGGTGGGCCAGCGGCGGAATCTCGCGAAAGGCGTAATCCGGGCCGCCCGCGCGGGCGATGGCGGCGATCAGCGCTTGGTAGGCTGGATCGGCCGGCGCCCGCCCTCCCGTCAGTGCCGGACTGTTCCCCTTGACTTCCTGCACCGCCAGGATGTCCGGTCCTTCCAGTTCCCGGGCGATGATCGCGCCCAGTTGTTCCAGGCGCGCGGGCGATGCATCCGCGCCGAGGTTGCACAGGTTGAAGGTAGCGATAGTCGGCATGGCGAATCCCTGCTGTGGTTCGTGGTTCGTGGTGGGTGGTTCCAAGGTTAGCCGCAAATCGGTGAATCGCTGAATTCGGTAGAGAGGCCACGACCCGGAATGAAGAGGCGGGCGATTCAGCCGTCGCTGGCCTGAAACCGCAGCCGCGCTCGCAGCCGCGCTCCGCCCAGCGATCCCCGGCCGACTTCCAGCCGACCATAATAGACCTCTTCGACCAGATTGCGGACGACCGCCAGGCCGATGCCGTGCCCGGCGACCGTCGGATCGGCGCGCTGGCCGCGATGGAGCAGCAGCGGCGCCTGGTCGGCTGGAATGCCGGGGCCATCATCCTCGACCTCCACCACCAGTTCCGTGCGTCCGCCGTGGTCGGCGGGCCAGGCGCGCACCACCACCTGCCGGCGGCACCACTTGCAGGCGTTGTCGGCCAGGTTGCCAAGAATCTCCAGCAGGTCGCCCTCGTCGCCATAGAACACCGTCGTCGCGGCGATTTCGGCGCGCAGTCGGGGCGCGCGCTCGGCGTAGACCTTGGCCAGCGAGTCCAGAATCTTGCGGGCGATGGGCGCGACCGGCAGCGGCGCGCTGAGCGCGATGCGGCCCGAAGCGGCGGCCCGTTGCAACTGATAGTCCACCGTGCGGTTCATCCGCTCCACCTGCTCGCCCAGGGTCCGGCGCAGTTCGACGGGATCGGCGTCGTTTTCCAGCGCGCCGCGCAGCACCGCCAGCGGGGTTTTCAGGCTGTGCGCCAAATCGCCCAGGGCGTTGCGATAGCGCTCCAGATGGGCGTGACCCTGGCGGAGCAGGGCGTTCAGGTTCACCGTCAGCGGCTGCAATTCCTCGGGATAGCCGCTGCTCAGTTCGTCCCGCCGGCCGGTTTCGATGTCCTTGATCTCGGTGGCGACCCGGCGCAAGGGTTTCAGGCTCCAGCGCAGGATCAGGCCCTGCGCCGCCAGCAACACCGCAGTCGAGACCAGCAGCCAGCCCCACAGCCCGCGCCGGAAACTCCAGACCTGATCGTCGAAATCCCGCCGGGTTTCGGCGACCCGGAAGGTGTAAAGTTGATATTGATTGTGGGCGATTTCCCAACTGACCGTGAAGGCCAGCACGAACAGCGGCGTCCCGTCGGAGGATTCCAACGGCGCGAACTGGGTATCGCCGGGGTTGCGCACCGCCGGGAAGAACGGCAGCGCCAAGCCCAGCAGCGACGGCGAGTGCCACACCAGGTTGCCCTGACTGTCCATCAGGTCGGCGTACAGGCCGGAATCCGGCGTGGAGAAGCGGGCCTCGGGCAGGGCTTGCGGCAGGGTCAGGCGGTTGAAGGCATCCACGTTGACCGCGCCCAGCAGCATGTAGACCTGGGCTTGCAGGCGGTCCTGCACGGCGGCCAGGGCGCTGTCGCGGAACGCCCGGTCCAGGCTCAGGCCGGTCAGGCTGAGAAAGGCGGCCAGCACCACGCTGGCGGCGATCAGCAGCCGGCCGCGGAGGGAGCGCATCGATGCTCAGCCGGCGGTCCGTTCCAGCCGGAACCGGTAGCCGCGTCCGCGCAGGGTTTCGATGGGGTTGAGCGCGCGGTTGGGGTCGAGCTTGCGGCGCAGCCGGCCCACCAGCACTTCCAGCACGTTGCTGTCGCGGTCCTCGTCTTCCTGATAGAGGTGCTCGGTCAGCTCGGTCTTGGAGATCACCGTGCCGGCGTGCAGCATCAAGTATTCCAGTAACTTGTATTCGTAGGCGGTCAGTTCCACCGCTTGGCCGGCGAGGGTCACCTGCTGCGCGCCGGTGTCCAGGGCGATGGGGCCGCAGCCGAGCACCGCCTGGGTCCAGCCGCCGGTGCGGCGGATCAGCGCCCGCAATCGTGCCAGCAACTCTTCCGTGTAGAAGGGTTTGACCAGATAATCGTCGGCGCCGGCTTCCAGCCCCTCGACCTTGTCCTGCCAGCGGCCGCGGGCGGTCAGGATCAGGATCGGGAACTTGCGCCCCGCCGCCCGCCACCGGCGGATCACCTCGATGCCCGACAGATCGGGCAGGCCGAGATCCACGACCGCCGCGTCCAGGGGGTATTCCTGGCCGAGATACAGGCCGGTGCGGCCGTCGGCGGCGCTGTCCACGGCGTAGCCCTGCTCGCGCAACTGGGCGGTCACCCGCTCCAGCAGGGCGGCTTCATCCTCGATGATCAGAATGCGCATGGTTTGGAATGTTCGTGGGTTCGAGGGTAAAGAATGAGAGTTTAGTCGCGCACCGCACCGCTACGAGGGTCGAAATGCAGGCTGCGCACCCGGCCATCCGGCTGCAGGATGCGAACCCGGTAGCCGTTCTGGCCGTCCTGGTTGCCGCCCTGCACGCCCAGCACCCGGCCGCCGGTGGCTTCGCGGGCGGCGTTGGCGGCCCGGTCGGGATCGGCGAAGGGACGGGATGGCGGCGGACCCGCCCGCCCGCCCGGGGGCGGTGCATAATTGTCGCCCCGGTACCTGGATTGCGCCTGTACGCCGGTGGTGGCCAGCAGACCCGCCAGCACCAGGAGCGCCAAACGGAGTAATTGCCGTAACCTGTCGGACATGTCGGGAATTTCCGCGTGAGAGGATTTAAATTAGCTTAAAGCTTATCCGGTTGAGAATGAATCGGGACTGAATCACGGCGCACCGCCCCGCGCCAAAAACGTGAAAGATGTTCAGTATGGATTCAGCCAGTCGTCTCTAGGCTGGATCGCGTGAGTTAACAGCCGCGGTGATGACAAGCCGCGAATCAGTGATGACCAACCAGGAGCAGATGATCATGAAAAGCAAGTGGTGGGCAGGATTAATGGCGGCGTTGTTATTGGGTCCGACCGCGGCTTGGGCCCAACGGTTCGGCGGCGGCGAGGTCGACGTGACGGTGGTTAGCGAGCGGGGTCGGACGCTGCCGCAGTATCCACTGCGCGAGGGCGGGGCGGGAGTCTACAAGGCGTATCTGGAAGCGACGCAGGGTCAGAGGTATTCGGTTCAAATTCGCAACCGCACCAACGAGCGCATCGGCGTGGTGGTCGCGGTGGATGGCCGCAACATTATTTCCGGCGACCGTTCCAACCTGCGGCCGGACGAGCGGATGTACGTGCTGGGACCGTATCAGCGGGAGCGTTATGAAGGGTGGCGCACCGGTAAGAACCGGGTCAACCGCTTTTACTTCACCGATGCCGGTGATTCCTACGCGGGCGCCTGGGAGGATTACTCGGCCATGGGCGTGATTGCGGTGGCGGCGTTTCGCGAATTGTCGCGGCAGCCCCAACCGTGGACGCAGGAAGGTGGTGGTTATAACGATCAGCGCGGGTTGCGACGCGCGCCGTCCTCGGCGGAAGGCGCGCCACCCGCCAGCGCCGGGCAGCGCAGCATCCAGCGCAAAGCGGAGCCGGGCACCGGGTATGGTGAAAAGGAGTGGTCGCCGTCGCGGCGGGTGGAGTTCGATCCAGAGCCGCAGCCGTTTGCCCAATTCTTCCTGAAATACGCCTGGCGGGAAACCTTGTGCCGCCAAGGGGTGATTGACGACTGCGACCGTGGCGAGCGGCGGCCGCGCAAGAACCGGTTCTGGGATGACAACGACTATACGCCGCCCCCGCCGCGCGATGGTCGCGAGGAATGGCGTTAGGCGCGTGTCGGATCAGGTGGCGTGAGAGCGGCCTCTGGCCGCGACCGCGCTGGCTGGATCATCGCCCTCCTGGCTTGCCCAAGACCCAGGAGGGCGGTTTTTTGTCTATCGCTCACGGAGAGTTGCCCGGCGATGTCCCGTCACTGGCAAGATTTCCCCGACTACTGGCGTCGGTTGCGCGATGCGCTGTTGAATCCCCGCGTGGACAGCGAGGCGCTGGACGCGGCGCTGCGTGAAGCGCGAGCGCGACAACCCCTTCCGGTGCTGTGGCTGATCGGCAAGACCCAGGCGGGTAAAACCTCAATCATCCGCGCCTTGACCGGCAGCGAGACCGCCGAAATCGGCAACGGCTTCCAGCCCTGCACCCGCACCGCCCGGTTCTACGACTTTCCCGCCGAAGCGCCGGTGGTGCGCTTCCTCGACACCCGTGGCCTGGGCGAGGTGGCCTACGATCCCACCGACGACATCCGCTATTGCGAGTCGCAGGCGCATCTGCTGCTCGGGGTGATGAAAGCGGCCGACATCCGCCAGGACCCCGTGTTCGAGGTGCTGCGCCAAGTCCGCAAGCGCCATCCCGAATGGCCGGTGTTAATCGTCCAGACCGGCCTGCACGAAGCCTATCCACCCGCCGCCGGCCACCTCCTGCCTTATCCCTACGACCAGCAACCCTGGCCGCCGCAGGTTCCGGTCGATCTCGCCCGCGCCCTGGCCGCGCAACGGGATCGGCTGGGCGCGCTGCCCGGTTCGATGCCGCCGCGCTGGACGCCGGTGGATCTGACCTTGCCGGAAGACGGCTACGAACCGGTGAATTACGGCCTGGACGCGCTCTGGACCGCGATTGAGACCGTTTCGACGCTGGGGTTGCAAGCAATGTTGCGGGGCGATGCCGGGATTCGCGATGTCTACGACCGCGCCGCTCATCCCCATATCGTCGGCCACGCCTTGGCCGCCGCCGGCATCGGCGCGCTGCCGTTGGTCGACCTGGTGGGCGTGCCGGCGGTGCAGGCCAAGCTGCTACACAGCCTGGCCACGCTGCACGGGCAGAATTGGGACCGACGGATGGCATCCGAATTTCTCGGCCTGCTCGGCGCGGGCATCGGGATCGGCTACGTAGCGCGGACGGTCGGCCGGGAACTGATCAAATTCGTGCCCTGGTTGGGGCAGACGGCCGGCGCGGTCTGGGGCGCGACCACCAGCGGCGCCACGACCTACGCCCTCGGCAAGGCCGCCGGTTACTACTTCGCCAGCCGACGGCGGCAGACTCCGGTGGACGCCGAGGCGCTGCGCCGAATTTACGCCGAGGCGCTGGCCAGCGGCGCAAACCTTTTGAAAGTACCGCCAGGGGAAGATCGGTCATGAAAACCCTGTTCAACCGGCTTGATCGCCTGCGCCTTCTGGCGCTGCTGCTGTGGGCACTGCCGGTTATGGCGTTGTTGCCGCTCGGGCTGTTCTGGCTGTGGCAGGCGGAGGCTCTGCCCTGGTGGCTGCTGGCCATGGTGTTGTGCAGCGCCGCCGGCTATGGCTTGCAACGCTGGTTGTTGCAACGCGACCGCAAATTGCTGTCCGGGGCGGTGACTGATCCCGATCCTCACTGGCCGCCGCAAGCGGATGGAGCCTGGGTGGCGGTCGAGCGGCTGGCGGAGGAGGTGAAACCGGAAGACTGGCCGTTGAACGACGGGGGCCGGCTGTGGGCGCTCGGCCAGAACACCCTGGAAATTGTCGCCCGCTACTACCATCCGAAGCAGGAGCGGCCGCTGCTGGAACTGACCGTGCCGCATACCCTACTGATCATCGAGCGGGCCAGCCGCGACCTGCGCGCCACCGTCACCGACCACATTCCGCTCAGCCATCGCCTGACCCTCGGCGATTTGATCCGCGCCTACCGCTGGAAAACCTCCGCCGAACGCTTGCTGAACTGGTATCGGGCGGGCCGGCTGGTGGTCAACCCGGTTGATGCCCTGTTGAGCGAAGTCTGGGGGCAGTTGCGCGGTCGGGCCTATGGCGCGGCTTGGGCTGATCTGCACCGCTGGCTGTTGCGCGAGTACGTGCGCAAGGTGGGTTATTACGCCATCGAGTTGTATAGCGGGCGGCTGACGCTGGCGGATACCGAGCCGACGGCGGTCCCAACGCCGGGAACCCGGCACGACCTGGAACAGGCTGCCGAGATCGCCACGCCGGCCGGCGAGCCGTTGCGGATTGTGGTGCTGGGCCGGGCCAACGCCGGCAAGTCGAGCTTGATTAACGCCCTGTTTGGCCGGCTGACCGCCGCGACCGACGTGTTGCCGGATACCACGGCGGGGCTGACGCCCTACCGGCTGGAACGCGACGGGCTGGATGCAGCGCTGATTTTCGACACGCCGGGTTGCGATACCGAACTGCTGGGCAACAAGGCGCTGAAAAAAATCGTGCTGGACGCCGATTTGCTGCTCTGGGTCTGCGCCGCCCACCGGCCCGACCGGCAGGCGGAGCGGGCAACCCTGGACGCCGTGCGCGCCTGGCAAGCCGAACGACTGGACCGCCGCCCGCCGCCGCTGCTGGTCGCGGTCAGCCACATCGACCAGTTGCGCCCGCCGCGCGAGTGGCAACCGCCCTACGATCTGGCGAATCCGCAAGGAACCAAGGCGGCCAATATCCGCGCGGCGGTGGAAACCGTGGCGGCGGATTTGGCGGTTTCCATCGCGGCGGTCCTCCCGGTCTGTCTGGCCGAAGGTCGGATCTACAATGTGGACGATGTGTTGTGGGCGGCGATTTTGGAACGCCAGGACGAGGCCGGCAAGGTTCGGTTCCTGCGCTGTCTGGAGCAGCGGAAACGGGCGGAGGACTGGACGCTGCTGCGCCGGCAATCGGTGAATGCGGGACGGTGGCTGCTTGAGTTGCCGGGGCGGGTGTTGGGTTGAGGGACGATAAGCATTCAGTCCCCTCTCACCCTTGGCAGGGGGAGCCGGATCGTCTGCTAGGTCGGATTTTGCGCGGCGGGTTTTCGTGCTGGCCCGCTCCAGCCGGCGCCGAGTTTGAGCGGCGCTTTCTCGAAGCCTGTCTCTCGCAGGGGGTAGCACCCCTCGTTTATCATCAGATCGGAATGACGCCCGCATGGCAGGACTGGCCGGCTGCGGTGCGCGAGCCTTTGGCCCGTGAGGCCAGAATGCAAACTGCGTTGGACATGGTGCGGGAACAGGAGTTGATTACCGTGTTGGAGGCGTTTGCCGCTGCGGGTATTGGCGCCCTGTTATTGAAAGGAACGCCCTTGGCCTATTCCCACTACGCTGCGTCCGCATTACGTCCGCGTTGCGACGTGGACTTGCTGATCGCGCCCGCCAACCGGGAAGCGGCGGTACGGGTGTTGCGGACGCTGGGCTACTGGCGGCCAAATGCGGTCAGCGGCGGGCTGATCAGTTATGAGAGCTGTTATTGCAGAAAGGAAGGACGGGTTGAGCATGTCTTGGACTTGCATTGGCGAATCAATAACTCGCAAGTGTTCGCCCAAGCGTTGAGCTACGATGAACTGTATGCTCGATCCATTCCTGTGCCCCGACTGGGTGAATCGGCGCGTGGGTTATACCCGCCGCATGCTTTATTGCTGGCCTGCATGCATCGGGTCGGCCATTTGGACGGTCGGAATGGAACTGGCGAGCGCTTGATCTGGCTGTACGACATCCACCTGCTGGCAAACGCCATGACGGCCGGGGAATGGCGGGAGTTTGCCCAACTCGCTGGCGCCAAGGGCATGCGGCGAATCTGCCTCGATGGCTTGGCGTGCACTCACCGGGCGTTGGGCACGGTTTTTCCCGACGCTGTTCTGGAACAATTGGCAGCGCCGGCGACCGATGAACTGTCCAGCGCCTATCTGCGGACAGGGCGCTGGCGCCGTCTCGTGATAGACCTGCGCGCCCTCGCTACCTGGCGAGAACGAGCGACCCTGCTGTGGGAATTGTGCTTTCCACCGGCGGATTACCTGCTGGCTAAATATCAGGTGCGGAATCGCTGGCTGTTGCCGTGGCTGTACGCGCGCCGGGCCCTGGCTGGCGTCTGGAAATTTCAAAAATTCCGATGAGGGTACGGTTCCTGCCGTTCATTTTCCCGTGGTGCGGGAACCAACTATCAACAGAGGATTTACGGTACCAAAATCGTTGGACAATCAATCAGGATTGGACTATCGTGTGAGTACCCATGTAATAACCAGGCGTCCCACCATGCTCACTCTCAAGCTCACGGCCATCGGCAATTCGGTCGGCGTCGTTTTGCCGAAAGAGGCGCTAACCGCCCTCAAACTGGAAAAAGGCGATACGATCTATCTGACGGAATCCCCGGACGGCTACCGACTGACGCCCTACGATCCGCGATTTGCCCAGCAAATGACCCTCGCCCGGCGGATCATGAAGAGACGGCGTAATGTGTTGCGCGAGTTGGCGAAGTGACGGCGATCCTCTGGGTGGATGAGGCCGTCGTACCGGCGCTGCACGAAGAACACTTGGCCGAACACGGCGGCGCGATTGGCCTCCGCGATCAGGGTCTATTGCAATCGGCCCTGGCCCGTCCTCTTCATCTGGCGGCTTACGAAGATCCTGACCTTGTCGTCCTGGCGGCGGCTTACGCCTACGGCATCACCCGCAACCATCCCTTCATTGACGGCAACAAGCGCACCGCTTTCACTGTCATGGAGCTTTTTCTGAACCTGAACGGGCATGACCTGATGGCCGATGATCCATCCTGTGTGGCGAGCATGCTGGAACTGGCGCAAGGAAAGTGGACTGAAAGCCAATTGACTGATTGGCTTAGGGAATGGACGCAGGTGTTTGAGATCAATAAGTGAGCCAGAATCGGGCGCTATTCGACGCTGACAACCGTGAGTCATGGGCCACAAAGACATCATTTCCAAAGGTATTCTCAAGCGCATCCTGCTGGACATGGCGGTGAACCTGTTCCAGTTGGATTTGATCGATGCCGAACTCCTCTCGACCGAGCACCAGCGGATCGAGGACCGCCGTTCCGATCTGGTGGCGAAAGTGACTCCAGCTCAGGGCGAGCCGTTCATCCTGCATCTGGAAATTCAGAACGCCAACGACGGTCAAATGGCGGCGCGGATGCTGCGCTACCTGAGCGACATGCATCTGGCGCATCCGGGTTACCGGGTGCATCAATGTCTGGTCTACATCGGCGCTGGGCGGTTGGCCATGGCGGCGGGGCTGGATAGCCCGCAATTGCATTATCGCTATGAGGTGGTCGACATGCGGGCTATCGACTACCGCACGCTGTACGCCAGCGACCGTCCCGATGCCGTGGTGTTGGCGATTCTGGGCGATTTTGGCGACGACGACCCGCAAGCGGTGGTGGTGCGGCTGCTGGAGAAACTGCGGGCACTGACGGGCGCCGATGAAGGGCGGCTGCGCGACTGCCTGCAAATGCTGGAAATTCTGGCGGATAACCGTCATCTCAGCGTCAATATTCAGGAGGCCTACGAAATGTTGCGGATCGATATCGAGCGCTTGCCCAGCTATCAGAAAGGAATGCGACAGGGCATGGAAAAAGGCATGGAAAAAGGCATGGAAAAAGGCATGGAACAGGGCGAGCATCGCAAGGCGCTAGCAGTGGCCCGGGAACTGCTGGCGCTGAACTTTTCACCGGAACAGGTTGCCGCCATCACCCAATTACCCCTGGCCGAGATTCCAAGGGAATAACCGGGCGACCTCGTCTTGCCCTCCTTACATCAATATAATAATTTGAAGATAAAGACTTTTTATCCGATGTTAACAAGAGGGATATGACGATGATGCCGGCCATTTCGGCGACGGTCGCGCGGGCGCTACGCGAGTTAGCCATGGACACGCCTCTGGCATTGCGGGTCAGCGGCGAGTGCATGGCGCCCCTGCTCGCGAGTGGAGCAGTCATCCAGGTTATCCGCCAACCCTTTTACTGGCCGGGCGATCCGCTGGTCGTTCATGCGTTGGATGGCCGCTTGCTGGTTCACCGTCTGCTGGGCTGTTATTCCAGGGGGCGGGGGTGGCGCTGGTTGACGCAGGCCGACAATGGACTCCGGCCCGACGCCGCCGTGCCGGTGGAACGGATCATCGGCAGGGTGTGCGGCGGTGATTGCTCCGAGCGGCTGATCCGGGTGCCTCTCGCGCATCGTTGGAAGGCCGCTCGCCGGTTTATCCGCTTTGGGCTGACTCGCGCCAGGTTCCCGCTTTGAAGAATACGGGCTGGACGGTTTTGGCGCTGTTGGCCGCTGGGGTATCCGAGCCGCAAGCGAGCGCCAGCCCCGGGCAAAACACGGGGGCGCCGAACTGAGTCGGTTGTTTTCCAACCAAACGCCGGGCGGTGTCGGCGGACAGTTGGCGCGCTCGAGCGAACACCGGCGCATGGTTCCAGATATCGGCGATGGATTGCTGGTGCAGGTTGCCGGCCGGCCAGCGCAAGTGCAGGCAGGGGAACACGTTGCCGAAGGGATCGACGTGGATTTCCTCGCTGCCAGCCCCGCAGTGGTATTGATCCACTGTGTCCGGTTGCGTCGCCGGGGGGGCGCACTCGTCACTCGGATTCAAGGTTGCCGCCTCCGGCTGTTCCGCGCGGCGCTGGGTCGTGATCTCCCGCAAGCGCGCCCAGCCGACGGCCGAGGGTTGAATGCTCATTGGGGCGGTGTCGCCGTTATCGCGAGGGCCGACCGGTCCCTGGAAACGCAGCCGCACGCCGAGGTCGTCGGCCAGCGCGAACATCGCATCCAATTCGGTTTCGTTCCAGGCGGTCAGCGTGCTCACCAGGTTCATATGCAGGCCGAGCGCGTTCATACCCCGGATGTTGTCGAGCAGGCGCGCGAAGCTGCCCGGTGTTTGGGTTTGACGGTCGTGGGTTTCGGCGCACGCCCCGTGCAGGCTCATTTCGATCAGCACCGGATCCACTTCCGCCTTGACGCGCGCCGCGACCGGGGGCCGCAGGGCGTGGCCGTTGGTGCGCAGGCGCACCGCGAAGCCGTGCTCGCGGGCCGCCTGTCCGAGATCGAAGAACCGGGGATGGGCCATCGGCTCGCCGCCGGTGAAGGTCAGAAACAGCACTTGCAGGCGGGCGAGGTCTGCGAACAGCTTCACGTAGTCCTCGAAGGCCAGCGGTTCGCCGGGGGCGTCCTTGTCGTTGTAGCAGAAGAAGCAGTCGAGGTTGCAGCGGTAGGTCAGTTCGAGCATCGCGCCGTGCAACAGCCCTTTGTCCCGGATGCGCTTTCTGAGGATGGTGTGGTACATGGCCCCGGCTCCGTCATGCCGCTTCGAGGAGTTGCTGTTCGCGCATTTGGTCGAGGAAAGTGTCCAGGTCGGCGGCGATGGTGGTTTCCGGCGCGTCGTACTCGGCGCTAAGCCGCTCGATCACCGCCCGCCGGGAGCCCTGTTCCCGGATCAGTTCCAGGGTCCGCAGGCCCAGGGCGTTGACCACGATCACCACGCCCCGTTCGGTGTGGACGATCACGCCTTCCTCATCGATGGCGCGGAAGCGGACTTGGGGGCGCAGGGTCAAACGGTCATCAGTCATCGGTGATTTCTCGCAGCAGTCCACGGATAAGGTCGAAATCATCTTCGCGGCGGCTGACCAGCTTCCGTACCGGAACCCGTCGCACCAGATTTGCAGCCACCTCTAGCAGATCGGGGGCCGCGTAGGGGTCGGCGTTGACGAAAGGGCTGGCGGAAACCAGCCGCGCCGCCGCCGCCGCTTTGGACAACGGTTTCAGCGTCGCCGCGCCGCCCTGCTCCAAAAAGCACAGCGCCACGAGCGGATAACCACCTGGGGAAAGCAGATCGGGCGTTTGGCCGAAATCGCCGGCGAAAGGTACCGGGTACGCCCGGTAGCCTGCACTTTCCACCGGAAGTACGATGTTGATGTCGTCGCTGAGAATGCCGGCGCCGGCTTGGTGCGCCTTGCGGGTCAAGGTGGTTTTCCCCGCGCCGGATTGGCCGGCGAACAGGTAAGCTCGCCCGTCCAGCACGATGCCGGCGCTGTGCAGCAGGACGCCCTGATTGGCCAGGACCCGATAGGCGGAGGCGACGCGCAGGAAGTTCTCGACGGCGTTGAGTTGGGCGAGATCCGTGCCGTGCGCCACGGCCAGCGTTGCCCGCATCGGCTCGCCCCATTCGAGGGTGGCCTGGAAATTGATCCCCGTGAGGGTGAGTTGGCCCGGTGTCCGCTCCAGGATCGGGGTGTACTGGCCATTGGCGGTGAACGCCTCGGGATTCGTGGGAATGGGGTACGCGAGTTCGCACATTTCGACCGCTAGCGCCGGATCCTTGGGGGGCGGCGAACTTGAAAAAAACGGCTTGTAACGCTGGCGAAGGGTGATCGCCCGCGCTTCGCTCGAATCGTGAAAGCGGTAAGCGCCACTGGCCAAACAAACGACGGTTACACCACGCCCCGGCGAGTCATCCGCAGGGACAATAGGGTTTTCCCAGATCAAAGCCACAGGTAATCAAGAACCTGCTGTTCCACAGGGGACTGGTACTGATTTCCCGAAACCTGCGGCTGGGGGATTGCAAGTCGCGGCCACCGCTTCCAGCGGCTCCACGCTGAGCATCTGCGGTGCGGTGTAGGGTTTCCGCAGGTGCTTTGCATCGGGCGCGCTGGCGTCCTCTCGATTGTCGGTTTGTTGCTGATGAGTCATATCATTCTCCTCACCAAAAGATATTGCTCCTCACCAAAAGATATTGGCATGGGTGGCTGCCTCTCCCCGTGGGGGATAGGCACGAGGGGCGGATTAGGGCAGTTGCGCGGCGGGATCACCCAGGATCTGGTAAACGCCGAGCATGAAGGGAGCGACCCGGCCGGCGCTTTGCATTTGAGCCTCGCGGGCGGCCTTGCCGACGCTCAGGCGGCCACCGATCAGGTAGTCGGCGAAGGCCGACCCGATCACTTGGGCATCGTTGTCCAGGGAACCGCCGGTCGGGGCCAGCGCGGCAATTGCACCACCGTTCGGGTTGAGCGTCAGCGCGCCGGCCACGGAGCCGCCCCAGCCGGGCACGGCGCCATTGCCGGCTTCGCAGGTCAGCGCCACGAACACCGGCAGTGCGCGGTTCCTCAACGCTGCGGCGTCGTTGAGTTTCAGGAAGTTTTCGCTGCTATTGCCCAATTGCAGGGCCGAACCGTGGCCGTCGTAGCTGAGGTAGGACTTTTCCCAGGTGGCGGGGTTGATCAGGGCAGTGCGTACCGCGTTGTCGGGGTGGTAGATCTCTCTCACCTTGAGGCCAAGATTTCTCAATTCATCCGCCTGACTTTTAACGTGGGCGGGGAAGTCACCGCCGCCGTCCGGATCGTCGGCGACGACCACAGCGCGGCGCGGGGCCGGGGTGGCGGCCACCACCTTCTGGACGTAGGCCAACCCTTGCGCGTCGGTGGTGACCGGGATGCGGCCGAAGGCGTACTCGGCCCGCCCGTCGCCGTTGACGTCGGCGTAGCGGTTGTCGGAGACGTACAACCCCCAAGGTGACATTCCCATCCGCACCGGCAACAGACTGTCGCCGTGGCCCTGGCGGTTCTTGTGATCCAGCGTGCCGTTGCCGAGCAGCACGACGTATTCCGGTACGCGCTTCCAGTTGCGATACACCTGGGTCAGGAAGTCGCTGATGGCGCGCGGGTCGGTGCGGCCGAAGCTGAACTCGTCGTAGATGTCGTCCAGCCAGGCGATCTCCACCTTGCGTTTGTTCCCGGCGCGGTAGCTGGTCAGGGCGTTGGCGGTTTGCGCCAGGGCGCGCGGGGCGACGATCAAATAGTCCGCCCGGTTGTTGGCTTTGGCCAGGGTCGATGGCGAGTCGATCTCGGTCTCCGGAGTCCGCGTGGCCGAGCTGTCGACCACCAGGAAGTCGCCGCCCTGAGGAGCGTTGAAACTGACTTGCCAGCGGGTGCCGACGGGGACGATGGTGATATCGCGGCGCCAGACCGCCTGAGCCGTGGCTGGTGCCTCGATGACATGGATGGTGTTGCTGTCAAAGCCGGCGACGGTGTGCGCGCCCGCCGCCAGACCGCGCAGCCACAACCGCCCGTCTTCGGCCTTCGGTACGCGCCAGTAGTCCACTTCGATCCGGTCCAGCCACTGGCCGGGGTTCTTGGTGACCGCTGCGTTTATCTTCTGGCTGAGCAGCTTCAGGGTGTTGCCGTTCGCCAGCAAGGCCTGGTGGAACGGGACGGTGAGCACCGCCGTGGTGAAGCCGTCCCATTCCAGCGCGCGCCAAGGGCCGTGCCGTTGAGCGTGGCGGAGACCCGGTGGTCGTTGCCTTGCTCGAAGTCGGTCCAGCCGCGCAGGTGAATCCGCAGTTGGCCTTGGCCGGTGGTCGCCGCGCCGGGCAGGGTCAGCGGCACGGTCACGGCATCGTGGCTGGTGCCAGCGTAGAGGTAGTCCCAGAACCAGTAGTCGGCCTCGGTATCGTCCTTGATGGACCACAGGGAGAAAGTCAGGTCCTGTTCCAACCGCAACGTTTCGCGGAACGTTCCGGCGGGACTGCCAGCCGCCGGACCCGCGCCGGTCCGTTCGCCCATGGTCAGGGATTGGGCGTTATTTTTGGCCAGGCGGTAGGCGTTGTAGTCGGTGTGTAGGGTGCGATAGTCCTGGGCGACGAAGTACAGCGCGTCGCTCGCTTCGTCGTAATACCAGGGGGCCGGGGCACCGGCGTTGACCAGCGCCAGCGTCTTGTTCGTGCTCAGCCGCCCGCGCACCTGGGTTACGGTTTCGCCCAGCAGCGTGGCCAGTTGGGCGGTCGGCACCGCATAGAGCCCTTCGACCTTGGTGCGCAGCCAAAGTGCGCCGGTGGGGGTCGCCGCCGGGACGGCGGCTTGCGCCACGGCCAGCAATGGCGTCGGGGGCGGCGGCATCCGCTTGCGGCCGGCGAAGCCTTGAGCCAGGCCGCGCCAGTCGTTCCAGCGTTCGGTGTCTTCCGACATTGGCCGGCTGGGCCGCCGTCCGGGCTAGCGTGCGGTTCGCCGCGCCGATCTGGACCTCCCACGGCCCGTGCAGACGTTCGCTGCCCCAGGCTTCCAGTTCCACCAGCCGGTAGCGGTGCGTGCCCGCCGTCACGTCGGGGTCGAGCAGCCAGTATTCGCCGCCCTGCGGGGCGTCGATCAACCCCGGCAGCAGGCCGCTGCTGAGGCGCGTCCAGCCTTCGCCTTCGGCGCGCTCGGCGTAGAAGCCGACCGTGCCGTGTTCTTGCAGGGTGTCCCAACGCACCAGGGCCACCCTGCCGTCACCGTCGGGGTCGAGATACCGGCGCAGCGCCGCCGCGATGGTTTCGGCGTCCGCACCCTTCAGGCTCGCCGCCAAATCCGGATCCCAGCCGGCCAGCAGGGCCAGCAGCGCCGCCGTGTCGCCGTTCTCCCCCGCCAGCGCAGAGAACAGATCGTCCACGCCGGTGGGTTTCACTTCAAAACCACCCACCGTCGCCGCGCGTCGGGTTATAGGTGATCTGGTAGTCTTCCACTTCGCCGTTGCTGGCCAGCCCGGTCGGGGCTTTCGCATTCGGTCGCGGTGGTGCAGACCCGGAAACGGGTGTTATAGGTTTGTGTTGTGGTGGTGCTGACCAGCCATTCCGGCAGCGCGACCGTGCTCGTTCCGGCGGCAGTGACGGTGGTGCAACGTCGCTCCGCCAAATCGAAAGTGTTGCTGATGGCACCGCCATTGCCACCGTCCAGCCATCCGCACAGCCTCACACTGCCGCCGGTGTTGTTGGTGACTGTGACATTGGCGATGATGTTGTCGCCACCGCCTGCGGGGGCCGAGAATGTGACGCCGTCTTCGTCGTCCACTCCGCCCACCTGGGTGGTGTCGTCCAACGTGGCCGATCCCGGCTGGCCGTCGGCCTCGCCGTCCGGTGGGTTGGGGCCAAGATAAAGACTACGCGAGCCCAGTACGTGGCGGGCGCCGCTCGCAAGTTGGGTACCGTAGCTGTTCGGCGCGTCGCCGTAGTCGAAGGCGCAGAAACTGAAATCACTAATGCCGATCGCTTGCTGTTCGGCGCTTACCGTAGGCTCGTCCCCCTGGGTATGCTCGATGGTCAGGGTCGAGACCGGCCCCTGAAAACGGATAGCCACGTTGCCAATGATCTCGGTTGGCTGTGCGTCAGCATCACCCTCTGCGGTGTCGCCGGCCATTTGCACAGAGGTACCGAGCGGCGTTGCCGTGAACGGTACCGGATTGCCGGCACTATCAAGCGCACGAACAGGCGACTGGTCTTCAAAAAGATTGCCCGCCGTATTGCTCCAGTCTATATCGAGCAGATCGAACGATAAATCGTGCACCGGGGATGAAAAAGAAAACACCGCCCGGTTGCCGATCGCTTCGCTATCGGTTCCGGTAGGCGCATCCATACTAAATCGGTAATATCCGGCATGATTGCCGATAACACCGGTTCTGGTTTGTAGATTATTGAGGCTGGTGGAAGCCCCAAAGTTTACCGCCGAGGTCTCGGTAATAGTAACGCCGCCCACGGTGGCGCTGGTGAAATCTGCGTTATTGCCGTTGGCGCCCCAGTCGTAAGCTACAGTGCTCGTACAGCTCGCGGTGGCGGCTGCGGCGCTGCCCAGGATCAGGCGAGCGCGGTTGAAGGTGCCGTTGACGGTGTTGTTGTCCCGGTCGCACAGGCGCAAGATCCAGGTGCCATTCGCGTTGCCGGTGTAGAAGTTCATGCTCGCGTTCGAGACCAGACGGTTGTAGTAGGGCTCGCCGACTGGATCGATATCGCCGTCGTCGAGCGCGCCCTCGGTGTTGGTCGACACCAGGATGTCGTAGTTATCGTCGTTGTCGCCGCTCTGCGTGATGAAGGTGAAGGTAGTCGTCCCGTTGGGGCTACCAGGATCGCCCGCACGTCACCCCGTTCTAGGTGACTGAGGTTCAGGCCGAGCGCAATCGACGACACGGTGAAGGAATCGGGGACGGTGAAGGTCCTCGTCAGGTTCGTCGTATTGCAGTTGGCATTGGTGCTGGCGAAGGGGATCGCACCCGCGGTGGCGTTGTCGTAGGTGTAGATCAGTGCTTGGGCCGGCTGGCCGAACGCCAGGGCCGCAATCGCCAGCAAGCTGATTAACCAAGGGGCCAAACGACCCGAGGGCTTGTTTGGATTCGTTCCTATGCTCATGAGCTGACCTCTGATCTCTTCATTCTTGGTTCTCTTGTCTCCAATCCTTGAGGGTCGTCCATCACGCTGGGTTCTGACCGCGTGTTGGTTAATAATAGTTCACTTGTGTCGAAAATGGTCAATCTTCTATCCAAATACCGTCACCTGCCCCTATCGACCTGCCGCGCAGGGGGTTAGCGTCGCCCACCCTGCGTGAAGAATGAGTTGACGGATGTATTATTAGCAAAATACGCGCCTTTACGCCAGCACGCCGATGATCATCCCCGCATCCCGGCAAGCTGGTGTGTCGCGTCTGCCGCCCGAGGTTCACGCCCATGCCGCGATGATGGTCGCAGCCCATAGGTAAAGCCTCAATCAGTGGGCGGCGGAGGCACCGGTCAACGCCCGGTGGTTGGTAAAGTCTATAATGCCGCCCATGGGCCAAAAAGACATCATCTCCAAAGGCATTCTCCAGCGCCTGCTGCTGGACATGGCGGTCTACCTGTTCCGGCTGGACCTGATCGACGCCGAACTGCTCGCCACCGAAGCCCAGCGGATCGAAGACCGCCGCGCCGACCTGGTCGCCAAGGTCACGCCCGCCCGGGGCGACCCGTTCATCCTGCATCTGGAAATTCAGAACGCCAACGACGGTCAAATGGCGGTGCGGATGCTGCGCTACCTGACCGACATCCACCTGGCGCATCCGGGCCATCGCCTCCATCAATGTCTGGTCTACATCGGCGCCGAGCGCCTGAGCATGGCCTCGGGGTTGGACAGCCCCCAACTGCGCTACCACTACGACGTGGTCGACATGCGGACCATCGACTACCGCACCCTGTACGCCAGCGACCAGCCCGACGCCCTGGTGCTGGCGATCCTGGGCGACTTCGGCGACGACGACCCGCAAGCGGTGGTAGTGCGCCTGCTGGAGAAACTGCGTCGGCTGACCGAACCCGACGAAGGTCGGCTGCGCGAATGCCTGTCCATGCTGGAGATCCTGGCGGACAATCGCCATCTCAACGTCAACATTCAGGAGGCCTACGCCATGTTGCAGATCGATATCGAACGGCTGCCCAGCTACCAGAAGGGTCTGGAAAAGGGAATGGAAGGAATGGAACAGGGAATGGAAGAAGGCGAGCATCGCAAGGCCTTGGCGGTGGCCCGGGAACTCCTGGCGATGAATTTTTCCCCGGAACAGGTTGCCGCCATCACCCAATTGCCACTGGCGGAGATTCCAAAGAAGTAGCGGCGAGCCGAGTTGGCCCGCACGCGGCCGTCGTCCGCATGGCCTACGCCGAACTCGTCCAAAAAAGCCGGGCGTTCGCGGCCTACCTGCAACAGTGATGCAGTGATGTAGGTCGGGCACAAGCGCAGCGTGGCCCGACACCCTTCCCCAAAGCAGGCGGTGCGCGTCGGGCACGCGTGCCCGACCTACCGGGCTGACGAAGTCTCGCCCCTGGGCGAGGGCGGTGCTCGGCCGGTCTGCGGCGCGGCCCGTTAATCTCGAGTTCCCATCGTGGCGCTGTCCGACCTGGGCCTCTGTCCAAAGACGCGCCTCTTCCCGTGAGAGAGGCGCTCTTTCCAGCGAACCCGGTGTTAAAATGCCGCCCATGGGCCAAAAAGATATCATCTCCAAGGGCATTCTCCAGCGTCTGCTGCTGGACATGGCGGTCTACCTGTTCCGGCTGGACCTGATCGACGCCGAACTGCTCGCCACCGAAGCCCAGCGGATCGAAGACCGCCGCGCCGACCTGGTCGCCAAGGTCACGCCCGCCCGGGGCGATCCGTTCATCCTGCATCTGGAAATTCAGAACGCCAACGACGGTCAAATGGCGGTGCGGATGCTGCGCTACCTGACCGACATCCACCTGGCGTATCCGGGCCATCGCCTCCATCAATGTCTGGTCTACATCGGCGCCGAGCGCCTGAGCATGGCCTCGGGGTTGGACAGCCCCCAACTGCGCTACCACTACGACGTGGTCGACATGCGGACCATCGACTACCGCACCCTGTACGCCAGCGACCAGCCCGACGCCCTGGTGCTGGCGATCCTGGGCGACTTTGGCGACGACGACCCGCAAGCGGTGGTGGTGCGCCTGCTGGAGAAACTGCGTCGGCTGACCGAACCCGACGAAGGTCGGCTGCGCGAATGCCTGTCCATGCTGGAGATCCTGGCGGACAATCGCCATCTCAACGTCAATATTCAGGAGGCCTACGCCATGTTGCAGATCGATATCGAACGGTTGCCCAGCTATCAGAAGGGTCTGGAAAAGGGAATGGAACAGGGAATGGAACAGGGAATAGAAAAGGGAATGGAACAGGGCCTGGAAAAAGGAATGGAAAAAGGAATAGAAAAAGGAATGAAAAAAGGAATGAAAAAAGGAATGGAAAAAGGCGAGCATCGCAAGGCCTTGGCGGTGGCCCGGGAACTCCTGGCGATGAATTTTTCCCCGGAACAGGTTGCCGCCATCACCCAATTGCCACTGGCCGAGATTCCAAAGAAGTAGCGGTGAGCCGGGCTGACCCCGCGCCCCGCCCGGTGGTAAGCCGCTGTCAGCCAGCGTAGCCCGAAATGCATCCGGGCCACGGATGTCGGGGTGTAGTCCGTATTTTTGCAATTGGTGGTCTGCCGCAGCTCCCTCATCCGAAAAGCTAGATATTACAATTTCTTCCAAGGAAAATTTGGTAATCAGTCGCCAACAATTCCGCAACTGGAACAACCGGGCGCCGACTGGAGACCTCCCTTGGAAAAAGTATGGCTGAAGCGTTACCCGCCGAGCGTGCCGGCGGACATCGACCCCGACCAATACACCTCGCTGGTCGAAGTGTTCGAGCGAAGCTGTCGCCAGTTTGGCCCGCGCACGGCCTTCGTCAATATGGGCTACGGCATGGCCTATGCCGAACTGGAGCAGAAGAGTCGGGCGTTCGCGGCCTGGCTGCAACAGGATTTGGGGCTGGAAAAAGGCGAGCGGGTGGCGATCATGCTGCCCAACCTGCTGCAATACCCCGTCGCGCTGTTCGGCGTGCTGCGCGCCGGCCTGATCGTGGTCAACGTCAACCCGCTCTATACCCCGCGCGAATTGGAGCATCAACTGAAGGATTCCGGCGCCAAGGCCATCCTGATCCTTGCCAACTTCGCCCATGTGCTGGCCGAGGTGATCGAGAAGACCGAGGTCAAACGGGCCATCGTCACCGAAATCGGCGACTTGCTGCCATTCTGGAAGGCCAAGGTCGTCAACCTGGTGGTCAAGCACATCAAGAAGATGGTGCCCGACTACACCCTGCCGAACGCGATCGGTTTCAACGAAACGCTGGCCTTGGGCGGCCGCCGCACACTGGAACCGGTCGCGGTCAGCGGCGAGGATCTGGCCTTCCTGCAATACACCGGCGGCACTACTGGCCTGTCCAAGGGGGCGATGCTGACCCACCGCAATATGCTGGCCAACATGCAGCAGATTTCCGCCTGGGTCGGTTCGGCGATCCGCGACGGCGAGGAAATCGTGATTACCGCGCTGCCGCTGTATCACATCTTCTGCCTGACCGTGAACTGCATGTGCTTCGTCCGCCATGGCGGGCTGAACGTGCTGATCACTAACCCCCGCGATATTTCGCTGCTCATGGAGGAAATCCGCCGCTGGAAGTTCACGGTGATCACCGGGGTCAATACGCTGTTCAACGCTTTGGCCAACAACGACAAATTCGCCAAGCTCGACTTCACGGCGCTGCGGCTGGCGGTCGGCGGCGGCGCGGCAGTGCAACAGGCAGTGGCCGAACGCTGGCAGGCTATGACTGGCGTGCCGATCCTGGAAGGTTACGGTCTGACCGAGGCCGCGCCGGTGATCTGCGTCAACCCGGTGGATATCACCGGTTTCACCGGCAACGTCGGCCTGCCGTTACCGTCCACTGAGGTGCAACTGCGCGACGAGGAGGGTAACGAAGTACCGCCGGGCGAGCGGGGCGAGTTGTGCGCGCGCGGCCCGCAGGTGATGCGCGGCTACTGGCAGCGGCCGGAGGAAACCGCCCGCACCCTCCGCGACGGCTGGCTGCTGACCGGCGACATCGCCATGGCGGACGAACAGGGCTTTTTCCGCATCGTCGACCGTAAGAAGGATATGATTTTAGTCTCCGGCTTCAACGTCTTCCCCAACGAAATCGAGGACGTGGTGATCGGTTGCGAGGGCGTGCTGGAAGTCGCTTGCATCGGGGCGCCGGACGACAAGACCGGTGAAGCAGTCAAGATATTCGTGGTACTCAAACCGGGGGTGGAACTGACCGCCGAGGCGATTCTGGCCCACTGCCGTAAGAATCTCACCGCTTATAAGTTGCCCCGACAGGTCGAGTTCCGCGACAGCCTGCCCAAGTCGAACGTCGGCAAGATCTTGCGCCGCGAACTGCGCTGATGAACTGCAACACAACGAACCACCCTGGTGCTCCGCGCTGCCTCTTCCTTAGAAATCGCCTGAGCAGATTCAGCCACGAACGGGCCATGACCGATCACGACAAGACTCTCGACGCGGTGCGGCTGCTGAAACAATTGCAACGCAGTCAGGCGTTTCACGCCAGCGGCGCCGCCGGAATCGAGCGGGAACTGGGCATCCTGCGCCGCTGGCAGGCGGCGCGGTTGGCCCGCACCCATACCGATTTGTTGCTCGACCCGCACTATCGGCCGGCGGCGGAGTTTTTTCTGGACGAACTCTACGGCGACCGGGATTTCAGCCAGCGCGAGCAGGATCTGGCCCGCGTCGTTCCCATGATGACTCACATCCTGCCGGCGGCCGTGTTGCGCACCGCCGGGATGGCGCTGGAACTCAACGCTCTGTCGCACGAACTGGACGCCCAGTTGACCCGGCTATTGATCGAGGAATTTGGCCTGCGCACCACCTTGAACGAGGCCGCTTATGTCGCCGCCTACCGACGCTGCGCCTGTTACGACCTGCGCCGCCACCAGATCGATCTGACCGAGCAACTCGGCCGGGATTTACAGATCATCGTGACCAAGCGCTTCATCCATACCGCGCTGAAGCTGGCCCGGACGCCGGCGCGGCTGGCCGGGTTGGAGGAACTGCACCGGTTTCTGGAGGCTGGCTTTCACGCCTTTCACCACATGGGCGCGGACGCGGGGACGTTTTTAACCACCATCATCGGGCGAGAACGCGCCATTCTGGAACGGATTAGCGCGGGCCATCCGAGGCCGCTGGAGTTAGAGCCTGTATCGAGCACCCCTGGAATTATTATTCCTCCCCCTTAACAAGCTGAGGTGACCTCGCTCAAGGTAAGGAAGGCAACCCTTTCGCAGCCCCTGGAACTGAGGGACAGCTCCTCAATTTTATTTCTGATTGAAACCAGTCGCGGTGGGCTTCTCCCAAGGATAGCGAACGGTGCTCGCCCATCCGCGCCTGGCCTTCGCCACTTTTCGGTACTTGGTCACTTTTCGATACTTGGCAACGCGCGGTTGGGACTGGACTCGACTGGCTTGCGGTCGGGTAGTCTGGGAAAGGGGCCGTGCGCGCGTCTGGTCCGCGCGCGACCCGGTGGCTTTGGTTTTGGTCTCGGAATCGGCCTGTGGCTGGGTGGTGGAAACCGGGTCCGGTATCCGTGGCGCGGTGGCGGTTTCGGTGGGCAGGACCGGCCGATTCTCGGAGGCAGGCGTCCCGGACTCTGTGGAATCGGGCACCGGGATCGCGAGCGGCATTGCTGCCGGAACCGGCAGCCTGACGGAGACCGGAGGACTCGCGCCCGGTGGGTCGGCCAGATACTCCCGCTGACCCGGAACCGGCGATCTGACCAGACTATAGGGGGGTGGCGACTGATCTTTCGGGACCGGTTCGGACGGCCAGAGCCAGATAATGGCTGCCGTCGTTAGCGCCACCAGCGCCCAGCGTTTTACCAAGGTTCCCGACGAGTTCCAGCGGAGAAGAACTTCGGCGGCTAGCGACGGCGCGATGACGGCGGCCGCGATGGGTGGTTCCAAGTCGGCTGGCTTGGGCAATTGGGCCCGATCGCCGAAAAAACAGCTCTGGGCGGCCTCGTCCACCATCGCCGGGGTGATCTCGCGTTCCGCTTGCAGGCTGGCGAACAACAGAACCGTGTCGCACAATTTGGCGATGGCGCATGGTACGCCTTGGCTATAGTGAGCGATGCGCTCGACCACTTCCGGCGACAGCAAATCGGCGCCGGCGTGGCCGGCGGCCTTGAGCTGGTGGGCGATGAACAATTCCGTTTCCAGCGCGCTCAGCCGGCCGAGGCGACATTGCACCTGAAGCGATTCCCGCAACGGGCGCAACTCGGGTTGGCGCAGTTTGCCCTCGATCTCCGGCAAGCCCGCCAACACCACCTGCAAGCGCTGGTCGGCCGCGGCCGCCGACGTGGCCACGAAGTCCCACAGACACTGCAACGTACCGATGCGCAAATGATGGGCGTCGTCGATCAGCAGGGCGACCGCCTGACCGCGACCGGCGTAAGCGGCCAGCGCGTTCAGCAGCAGCCGATCCCGCGGCTCGGCGTCCGGTTCGTCGCCGCGCAGCCCCAGATCGGCGCACAGGTAATTGAGGATGTCGGGAAAATCGAGATTGGCGTTGCCGAGCAGAATGAAGCGGATGTCGTCGGCTTCCGCCATGCAGCGCCGTAAAATCAAGGTCTTGCCGAGCCCGGCTTCGCCGGTCAGCAGCATGACCCCCTGCCGCGTCCGGATACCCTGCAGGAGAGCGGCGCAGGCGGCATCGAAATCCGCGTTGTGATACAACCCGCGCGGATCTCTTGGGTTGAAGGGTTTGCTGTCAAAACCGAAGTCATCGGTGTACATAATCCCCTGCCTTGCCGCCTAATGTCGTTGAAAATACTACGACCAGGGCGGTCATCCCAATAGTCCCCACGGATGCTCTCGCCCGACGTGCGCCAGTCCCGGCAGCGGATTTCCCTTGACACCGGAATGACCTGCGGCTCGACTATCAATTCCGCCAAGTCCACCTCGGAACCGATCACCAGGACCCGGGGGTCGGCCGCCACCCCCCAGCGATGCTATCCAAGGCGACTGGATTTGGCTGACGAGGAGAGCTGTTAGGCTGGATCGTCCGCATCCACTGGATCGGACTCCCGGAACATTTCGTCCAGGTAACGATGGATCTCCTGCTCCAGGCGGTGTTTCAGCGGCACGAGCAGAAAGCCCAGCCGCGCGTTGATCCGCACCATGCCCGGTTCCAGGGCGATGTGGCCGCTGACCCCGGAACGTTCAAAATGCAAGGTATCCTCCCCCCAATGATAGCTGAGGTCGTAATGCTCGGCCAGTTGGGTGGCGAGGGTTTCCGCCGCTTGGCGGGCTTGGTCGAGCGTGAGGTCGTGAGCGCGGTGAACGACGATGTGGGACATGATGTAAGGGTTCCCGAAGGTTCAAGGCGGTAGATCGGCCAGCGACCGCGCCAGCCGTAGATACCAGTCATTCGTGTCGCGCAGCGTGCCGATGCCCACCAGGTCCATGTGATCCCAGCCGGCCAGCGCGCCCTGGTAGTTCCAGACGCCGCGTTGCGGCGGGCCGCGATCGGACACGATCCGGTCGGGCGAGTCCAGGGTCGGGCCGGCCATGGCGCGGGTGTTGACCAGCCCATCGTTTTCCCACCAGCTTGCATCGATTTTGACCCGACCGGGTTCGTCGTGGGTGTAGGCGCCGATGAACAGCGCGCTGGTCCAGAGCTGCGGCAGCATGGTCGGCAACGGAACCTGATGGTGGGATGGCCAGAGCGGCACGGTCGCCGAGGCCGCCCAGGAAAAATAGTACACCTCGGGCTGGGCTGGAAATTGCCGGTTCAATTCCCGCGCGCCATCGGGGCTGATATCCCAGGCGCTGATGTCGCGCGATTGCCAAATGGGACTGTGTTCGATCCGCGTCAGGTAGGCGTCGAGCGACTCGCCCGGCGCGCGTTGCAGGCCCCACTGATCCAGTTTGAAATCATAAGGCAACTCATTGGGTCGAGCGCCGGCGAGGGCGGCGAAGCCGAGCAGCGAGCGACGGACGAACGGCAGCAGCTTGTCGAGGCCGGTGACGAGGCTGGTGCCGTCGTGCGGGGCGGCGAGGGTGGTGACGCTATGGACCCAGGAGCGGCCGCCCTGAAACAGCGGCGAGCGGTCGGCGGCGGGCGTGGCGGCGATTTCCGCCGGCGCGCCCCGTTCCAGCAACGCGGTCAATACCCGGACGGTCTGGCCGCCCTGGCTGTGGCCGATCAGGTGGATTTTGCGGAGCTGGCCGCTCGCGTCCACCGTGCCCCAGTCCGGATACAGACCGGGAAAGGTGCGGCCGTGGCGGGCGTGGCCGTGAGCGGCGGCGTGGGCCTGGCCGTAATCCACGGCGCCACCCTTGATATAGGCGTACAGCTCGCAGGCCCGGTCCCAGTTGCTGGCAAACGGACCGACCACGCCGGTATAGGTGCGATGGCCAGCCTGGTCGAGCGTCTCCTGCACGTCCCCGAAGCCGCCCCAGTACTTGAAGCCGAGCAGTTCGTCCCGGCCCCAGCCCATGAAACCGTGAACCAGCACCAGGGGATAGTCGTTGCCGGCGCGGGCGAATGCGGACGCCAGCAGCAGGACCAGCAGAAGCAGGAGACGCGGCGAGTTTGAGAAGCGCATGGTGGAGGTCTGAGGACGGGGAGCGGGAGATGTCGGCATCGGTGGGTTCGCCCCAAGGCGAACGACGGGAGCGAAGTGTAGCGTCGCCTTGGGGGAATGCCTTGATTAAACTGGCATTCCCGCCGCGCTCGCCTAGCTGCGCCGCGCCATTTCCCCCCGTTCCGCCAACGTCAGCAGCGGTTTGAGCAGATCCAGCGGCACCGGAAACACCACCGTGGTGTTGTTCTGAATGCCGATGTCGTTGAGTGTCTGCAAATAGCGCAACTGCAACGCCTGCGGCTGGGAGGCGATGATCTCGGCGGCTTGGCGGATCCGCTCGGCGGCCTGGAATTCACCCTCGGCGTTGATGATCTTGGCCCGCCGCTCGCGCTCGGCCTCGGCTTGGCGGGCGATGGCGCGGATCATGCTCTCGTCGATATCGACGCGCTTGATTTCGACGTTGGAGACCTTGATCCCCCACACGTCGGTCTCGGCATCCAGAATGTTCTGGATGTCCCGGTTCAGTTCGTCCCTTCCGGCCAGCATCTCGTCCAGCTCGTGCTGGCCCAGCACGGAGCGCAGCGTGGTCTGCGCCAACTGGCTGGTGGCGTTGTAGTAATCCTCGACTTGAATGATAGCCCGCTCGGCGTCGATGACCCGGAAGTAGACCACTGCGTCTACCTTCACCGAGACGTTGTCGCGGGAAATGACATCCTGGCTGGGCACGTCCATGACGATGGTGCGCAAATCCACCCGCCGCATTTGCTGGACCACCGGGATCACGATGATCAGCCCCGGTCCCTTGACCGCCTGGAAGCGGCCGAGCATGAACACCACGCCGCGTTCGTATTCGTACAGCATTTTGATCGAGGCGAACACCAGCAGCAGCAAAATCAACAGCGCGATGATGAACGGATTCAAGAAGATCATGATTGCGACTCTCTCTTGGTGGAATCCAGTGATTGCACGAACAGCGTTAATCCCTTTCGGCCGGTCACTCGAACCGGTTCGCCCGGACGCAACGGCTGATCGGCGCGAATGCGCCAGGATTCGCCGTGAATCCACCCGCGACTGGCATCGTTGGCCATCACCACGCCGGTCGCGCCGAGCAGTTCCTCCGCGCCGCTGACCACCGGCCGGCGACGCTGGCGGGCCAGTAGCATCGCCAGGCCGATCAAGGCCGCCGCGCTGGCCAGAGCGAAACCGAGGATCAAGGCGAGCGGGATTTGGTAAGTCGGGTCGGTCTCGTCCCACAACAGCAGCGATCCCGCGACGAAGGCGGCGATCCCGCCCAGACCCAGCGCGCCGAAGCTGGGCACGAACGCCTCGGCGATCATGAACGCCAGCCCGAGCAGCAGCAGCGCCAGCCCGGCGGCGTTGACCGGCATGACCTGAAAGGCGAACAGCGCCAGCAACAGACAGATCCCGCCCAGAACCCCCGGTAGCGCCACACCCGGATGGGCCAGTTCGAAGACCAGCCCGTAAACCCCGACCAGCAGCAGGATGTAAGCCACCATGGGATGCGCGATCATTCCCAACAGCCGGTTACGCCCGTCGGGCGCCAGAGTTTCGACCGTCAGTCCCCGGGTCGCCAGCGTCTGTTTGACGCCGGCCACGTCTACCCGCCGGCCGTCGGTCTGGTTCAGCAGATCGGAGACATCGCTGGCGACCAGGTCGATCACGCCTTGTTTCAAGGCATCCTGGGCACTCAGGCTGGCCGCCTCGGTCACCGCCTTTTCGGCCCATTCGGCGTTGCGTCCGCGCAGTTGCGCCAGCGAGCGGATGTAGGCGCGGGCGTCGTTGATCAACTTGCGCTCCATGTCGCTGGTGGGGGCGGGCGCTTCCGGTGGGGTCGCGGGCGCTTCGCCGGGTTTTGGCGCGGCTGGTTCCTTCGCCGGGTCGCGGGGTGGTTCCGCCAGCGGCAGCGGCAGACCGCCGATCCGCACCGGCGTGGCGGCGCCCAGGTTGGTGGCGGGGGCCATGGCGGCGACGTGGCAGGCATAGAGCATGTAGGTTCCGGCGCTGGCGGCGCGAGCGCCGTCTGGAGCGACGTAGCCAATCACCGGCACCGGCGAGGCCAGGATCGCTTGGATGATGTCGCGCATCGAGCTGTCCAACCCGCCGGGCGTGTCGAGTTTGAGAATCGCCACGGTGGCGTTGCGCGCCCGCGCCTGCTCCAGGCCGCGCAGGATGAAATCGCGGCTGGCCGGGTCGATGGCGCCCCGCAGTTCCAGCAGCAGCGCCAGACCGGGTGTGGTGGCGGTCGCCGCTGCCGACCCACCGAACGCCGCCAGCATCCACGCTAAAATCAGTGCCGCTAGAATACGCATATCGGTCCCCGCACGGGTCGTGAAAACCTACCGTTCAGTGTAGCCGCGTGGCGCGTTGCGCGTGGCGGCGTTGGCCTTTCTCCCACGGGCGAAGGGCGTGCATGGTGACGAACCCTTCAGCCGCGCGCGTAGCACCAGAATCCCGCCAGCAGCAACCCGCTGCCCAGCAGCCAGGCGTCCGACTGGATCAGGGTGAGCACCCCGCCGACGATGCAAGCCGCGCCGATGATGGCCCCACGCAGTCCGGCCAGCGGGTTGGCGGGTGGCGCGGAGTTCGGATGATCGAGCAAGCGGGCCGACTGGGCCAGCAACTCCGGCAGCCGCCCGGCCAGATCGAGCAGTTCCGGGCCGTTGCGCCACAACTCCCGCGTCAGTCGCTCCGGCCGGAACTGATCGCGGAAAATGCGCCCGATGTACAGCCGCGACAGCGCGACCACGTCCAGTTCGGGATCCACCATCCGCCCGACGCCTTCAAAAGTCACCAGGGCCTTGATCATCAACACCAGTTCGACCCGGAAGCGCATCCGGTAGCGGCCGCCCAGCCGCATCGATTCCAGAATCAGCCGGGCGATGCTGAAATCGCCGCGCCGGGCGTGCAACAGGAAGCGCCGCGACAGTTCCACCACCGCCCGCCGGAATTCAGCGGGGTTGCCGCCCGGCCCGATATCGGCGATGCCGCTCAGATGCCAGGCGGCCTTTTCGACGTCGCCGTTGACCAGCGCATGGTAGTAGTACAGCAACCGCCGCCGGGTTTCGTCCTCGAACCGGCCGACCATGCCCAGATCCACGAAACCGACGTGGATGCTCCGGCCGGGCAGGATCAGCAGGTTGCCGGCATGGAGGTCGGCGTGAAAGAAACCGTCGCGGTACAGCATCCGCAGAATAGCCAGGGCGCCCAACTTGACCACCCTCTCCCGCGCCGGCGCGTCGAGTTCGAAGGTCGCCGGATCGCCGGGCTTGAAACCGTCCAGATACGCCATGGTCAGGACGCTGGCGCTGCTGAGTTCCCGATACATCTGGGGGAACACGATCGCCGGGATGTCGTGAAAGTGGGCGGCGAAGGTCTCGCCGTTGTCGGCCTCGGCGGTCAGGTCCAGTTCGCGGATGGTATAGGTGCGGAATTCCTCGACGATGGCGGCGGGCTGGTACTGGGGAATCAGCCAGTCCAACACCCCGCCGAGCAGGCGCAACAGGGTGAGATCGGCCAGCACCGTTTCGCGGACGCCGGGTTTGAGCACCTTGATCACCACCGCCTGGCCGGCGCGGGTGGTGGCGCGATGCACTTGCGCCAGCGAGGCGGAACCGAGCGGTTGTTCCTCGACGTGACCGAACAACGCCGCCAGCGGCTGACCCAGCTCGGTTTCGATCAGCGCGCGAATCGCTGGGAAGGGCGCGGCGGGCGCCTGATCGAACAGATTTTTCAATTCGTCGGTGACGGCGTGCGGTAGCATGTCCTCGCGTACCGCCATGATCTGGCCTAGTTTGATATAGGTGGGACCGAGCCGTTCCAGCCGGTGGCGCAGTTGGGCGGCGAACGGCAGATTCACCAGCGCCGGGTCCAACCCGCGCGCCGCCAGCGCCGCCGTCTGCCGCGTCAGCCACAACCGGCGTCCGCGCCGCCAGTCGGGCGGGAGGGCGCGAACGTAGGCGACCAGTCCGCCAGCCAGCAGCCCGCACCATTGACCGTTGACCCTCAGCCAGCGCCGGAGCAGCCGCCGGTAGCGCGCCAGGGGTTGAAACAGAGTCGGCGGGACGGTGGTGGGGTCCGGCGGCGCGGCGGCGGGCGGGAGCGGCGATGAAACGGGGGGCTTGGGGGACGTGCGCGAATCCTCGGCCATGCGACGGATCGAAAAGAGGGTTCTAAAATGGGTGGGACAATCGCACGGGTGGAACGCGCGCGCACCTTGTAACAGTATAGCAATCCGGGGAGGATGCGGCTGGAACCCGGACGCACGCCGATCGGGGTGGCCTCGGTTAAGAAGGCGAAGCAACCGTTCGGCGAAGGGGCGTGCGAGGAGTGCCCGGACGCTAAAGGGCTGTTGGGATTAACTCGCGGGTCGTAGAATCATCAACAGCGACCGGTGGCAAGGAGGGAATGGATGTATACCAAACATTTCGGTTTTGACAGCAAACCCTTCAACCCAAGGGATCCGCGCGGGTTTTATCACAACGCGGATTTCGATGCCGCCTGCGCCGCTCTCCTGCAGGGTATCCGGACGCGGCAGGGGGTCATGCTGCTGACCGGCGAAGCCGGGCTCGGCAAGACCTTGATTTTACGGCGCTGCATGGCGGAAGCCGACGACATCCGCTTCATTCTGCTCGGCAACGCCAATCTCGATTTTCCCGACATCCTCAATTACCTGTGCGCCGATCTGGGGCTGCGCGGCGACGAACCGGACGCCGAGCCGCGGGATCGGCTGCTGCGGAACGCGCTGGCCGCTTACGCCGGTCGCGGTCAGGCGGTCGCCCTGCTGATCGACGACGCCCATCATTTGCGCATCGGTACGTTGCAGTGTCTGTGGGACTTCGTGGCCACGTCGGCGGCTGCGGCCGACCAGCGCTTGCAGGTGGTGTTGGCGGGCTTGCCGGAGATCGAGGGCAAACTGCGCCAACCCGAGTTGCGCCCGTTGCGGGAATCGCTTCAGGTGCAATGTCGCCTCGGCCGGCTGAGCGCGCTGGAAACGGAGTGGTTCATCGCCCACCAACTCAAGGCCGCCGGCCACGCCGGCGCCGATTTGCTGTCGCCGGAAGTGGTCGAGCGGGTTACCCACTACGGCCAGGGCGTGCCCCGGGCTATCGCCCTGTTGTGCGACACGGTTCTGTTGTTCGCCAGCCTGCAAGCGGAACGCGAGATCACCCCGACAATGGTGGACGAGGCCGCCCAGAGCTGTTTTTTCGGCGATCAGGCCGATGCATCGTCCGTACTATTGGGCAGGGAACCGCCCAATTTGCGGGGGGCGGGCGACGAGTTCGATCTGACCGGGGCGGGGCTGGACTTCGGCTTCGATTTCGATCTGGATCAGACGCTGATCGCTGCACCGCCGGTCGCCACCTCGGGCGCCGAAGCCCTGCCGCCGGCGACGGTGGCGCAGGTCGGGGCGCGGGTTGCGGCGCCGGTTCCGCCACCCGTGGCCGCGGTCGCGGACGATCAGCCAGCGGTTGCGACTGCGGAAACGATCTCCAGGCCGGCTCCATCCGTCTCGCTTCTCCTAAGCGAGTTCATGCAATTGCTCAGCGAAATCGCCGCCAAGCAGGATCGCAAGGACGCGCGAGATCGGGAGACCGTTAGTGGTTTTCGCCACCGGTATCGGTGGTTGTTGCAAAGCGGTCCTCCAGCGTGGCTGGCCCAGTACGAGCGGCGGGTGGCGCGGCTGGCCGACAGCCAACAGCCCCTGCTGGTGGCTTTGGCCACAACGCCGCGAGCGGCGCCGGAGCCGGGCGGCATTCTGTGCGCGCTGGTGATCAACCCGACCTGGTGGCTGTACCGGGAAATCCGCGTGCGGCTGCGCAGTTCCGATCTGACCTTCGCCAACGGCGGCCAAGCGGTTTCCCTGCGGTTGTTGGACGGCCGGGATGCCCAGCCGGTGTATCTGGAGTACCGGCTTGCGCGGACCGGACCGGGATCGGCCGCGCTGCACTTGGAACTCGATCTCCTCGACCATCGTGGAACCTGGTGCGCTTACCGCGGCCCGGATGAGATTCAGTTGACCTTTCCAGCCCGGGCCGAGGAGAGTTGGGATGCGGGCGGGGATACCGAAATCGGGTCGAACCGCGACCGGTTCTGGCCGGATGTCCCGGCGATGCGGGCCGATGTCGCCACCTTCTCCGGATTGGATGCAGCCAGCGTCGGCGGCTTGGCCTTCACCCTGCCGCTCGAACTGACCGCCGACGACGAACGCACTCACCGCCTGCGGACCGGGGTCGTCGCCACCAGCCAGGCGCTCGACCGTGGCACGGCGCTGACCCGGGCGCTGTTGCTGGCCGCCGATCCCAGCCAGGCGCCGGCGCGAATCGAATTGGTGTCGCGCCCGTTTATCATCCTGGGTCGTTACAATCCCGCCACCGGCACGGGTTTTGGGGATTTCGCCTTGGGTTTCGTCCCGAATTACGCGCGAATTTCCCGCCTGCACGCCGTGATTTGCGCGCTGGGCGACCAGTTGGCGCTGATGCCGGCCAGCGATCGGGGACGAACCTGCACCCGTCGGAACGGCCAGCGACTGGAACTAGGTCGCTGGTGCCCGCTGGAAGCAAACGATAGCCTGGAAATCAGCGACCTTTACCGGCTCAAGCTGACCCTGGTCTGGGATCGCGATGGGGAACGCAACCCGCCCCTGGACTGGAATTTCCAGGAACCTCGCGATAAGTTTGGCCGTTATCTGCTCGATCTGGTCGAGGTCTTGCACCAGCGCGACCAGCAATCCAGTAATCAGGACGTGCGAGCCACTCTCAAAAATCGCTACGCCAATCTGATGTTGATGCAGGACCGGGTTGCCAAACTGAATGGCGTCGGCAATCCGGGCGCCCTGCTGCATGCGCGGTTCGAACGCGACGACGCCGCCAGCCGTCAGGTCGTCCACTATTACGTCCCCAAGTGGTTGTCGCTGGGCAGTTCCCCGCAAGCCGGCCTGCGGATCGCCGCCGCCGGCGTGGCGCCGCTGCATGCCGAATTGTTGTTCCGGGAAGGGATGTACTGGATTCAGAACCTGGCGGGACCGGGTTCGATTCAGATCGGCTGTCACGGCCTGGCGACCAACGAGGTGTTGGCCTTGGAAGCCGGCGACGTGTTGACCATCGGCGCGGCCCGGTTCGAGTTCGAGGCGTATTGAGATGGGCCATTCCGAACCCCAGCGATTCAGAGCGTTGATAAAAAGTGATTAAATTCGGTTGGTTAAACCCATACCGAAAAAATATTTTTCCGGCTGTCTGGGGCGCTGGGAGGTCACACGGCGGCGCTGAGGGATTATCCTCCAAAAGATTTTCCCTCGACTATTCCGGAGAACCTGATGAGCCACGCTACCGCCGCCCTCCTTCACCGCCGCCAGCACCGGAAGGCGCGCCACACGGCCAAACGTCAAGCCCGGTGCCGCGCCCGGCGGCGCGCCGCCGCGGCGTGCCCCAGCCGCGGGCAGGCGGTCCTGTGCGAACTGTGCAAGACGATCCATCATTTTTTTCCCAATCTGTTCGACCAGCTGCGCCAGTTGGAAGACTGTCGGCAGAAATCCGACTATACGCTGGCGGAAATTCTGCTGGCGGGGATCCTGCTCTTTGTGTTTCAACAAGGTTCGCGCAACGCCTTCAATAACCAGCGGGCCGAGGCGAAATTCAGGACCCATTACGAGCGCTTGTTCAAGTTGCGGCTGCCGCATCTGGACACGGTCCACCAGGTGTTGTGCCGGCTGCCCGAAGCCGAGTTGGAACAGCTCAAACACACCTTGGTGAAGACGCTGTTGGAGAAGAAGGTCCTGCACAAGTATCGCCTGTTCGGATGCTGGTTTGTGGTGGCCGTCGACGCGACGGGGGTGGCGAGCTTTAGCGAGCGGCACTGCGAGCAGTGCCTGCATCGGACCTCATCGACCGGGAAAACGACTTATTTTCATCCGGTGTTGGAAGCCAAGCTGATCACCCCCTCCGGGTTGGCGATCTCGTTGGCGACCGAATGGATCGCCAATCCGACCGGTGAGTATGATAAACAGGATTGCGAACGCAAGGCGTTCGCCCGCTTGGCGGCCCAGCTCAAACAGCAGTATCCCCGGCTACCGCTCTGTCTGACCGCCGATGGCCTGTATCCCTATCAGGGCTTCTTCGAGATCTGCCGCGATTCCGGTTGGGCGTTCATCATCACCTTCAAAGACGGCAACCTGCCCACCGTCTGGGAGGACGTGCAGGGGTTGCTGCCCCTGACTCCAGCGCAATGCCGCCACGAGCGGCGTTACCACGGTTCCACGGTGATCGACCAGCGGTTGCGCTGGGTCAACCACCTCGCCTATGGCGGCCACACCCTGGCGTGGCTGGAGAGCGTGGAAACCGTCACGCCCGCCCAGGGCGCGAACCCCACCCAGCACCGCTTTGTCCATCTGACCAACCTGACGGTGACCGCCCGCACCGTGGCGACGTTGAGCCGCACCGGCCGGTTACGTTGGAAAATCGAAAACGAAGGCTTCAATACCCAAAAGCACCTCGGCTACGGCCTGGAGCATCGGTATGCCCGGGTCAGTTGGCAAGCGGCGAAAAATTACTATCAATGCCTGCAAATCGGTCACCTGATCAATCAGTTAACGATTCTCAGCACGAGCTTTCAGACCCACTTACACGGCAAGATGACCTGCCGCCACCTCTGGCGGTGTCTGCTGGCCTTCCTCCTGGAGGGCGACCTCAGCCCGAGCCTGCTCGACGCCCTGCGTCCCCGGCGGCTCCAAATCCGGTTGCTCTAAGACATCGGGAGATCGCCTGCTCCGCAATCCAGGCGCCACCCGTCAACCCGCTCGGGAGGTGAATCCTACCCAACTGGATCATCGAAAGTGGTGCCGGCTTCTTCAACGCCCACCCCGTCACCGGGGAGGCGTGGAGGAGAACGGGAGAGGTGCGCCCGGTGATGGCGCCTCCGCTCCCCTTCGCCCAACATAGGCCGGACGCTCTGAATCGCTGCCGAACCCGCCCGAGATTGGCTTTTGCCCGCCGGCATAATAGACTTCCGGCGCGATTGCATCCAATCAGCCATTAGCAGCAGGAGTTCGATCCGTGGAGATGAGAAATATCGACCAAATGCTTCGGTCATTCCGGGGTGATTTGCCTCACGACAGCCAGACGGCTGCGGCGATCGACCGAGGCGCCAGTCTGGAGGAGATTTCCGAACTGGCCGAGGAGGAGGGTCTGCACAAGCTGGCTTCGGTGCTGTTCGAGGCCGAACAGGAAGCGCTGCGGGGTGGGCCTGAAGCGGTCGAGGATTCCGCCGGGGCGACCGAATCGTTCCTGCACGACACCCGCAAGGAGTTACCGGCCGGCAGCAAGACCGCCGCCGCCATCGATCGCGGCGCTTCGTGGGAGGAAATCTCGGAAATCGCCGAGGAGGAAGGGCTGCACCAACTCGCCTCGGTGCTGTTCGAGGCCGAGCAGGAACAGTTGCGTCCCCCCGCCTGATTCGCCCGGGCCGCTTGGCCCGACTGGCGGTTGTCGCGTTTCGCCCCGCGCATTTTTCTCCCCCCGTCCGCCGACCCGCGGCGCCGATTCCTCGGGCCGCGATCCTTCAGGCCCGGAGATGCATTACAATGCTCGCCCGTGGTCATCCCATCGGCGCCTCCCCGGTGGGGCGCCCTTGGCCGCGATGATCGCAATCGATCTCGGGCCCCGCCAGTTCGGCGCGATCCAGCGAGGTCGTTGCCGTAAGGGAGTAGATATGACCGATTCTCGGGTTCCACGATCAGGTAGGGTATGAAACGTTTGGTGAAGGTTCTGCTGCAAAATCCCGGCGCCGCCTCGCTGGCCTTGTTCACCCGGGAAATCTGGGCGAATCCGCGGGCCATGGGCGCGGCCTGTCCCAGCGCCCCCGCGCTGGCGAGCGGCATGGCGGCTCGCGTGCCGCTGGATCGGGATGGGCTGGTGGTCGAACTGGGAGGAGGGACTGGCGCGGTCACCGCCGCCTTGCTCAAGCACGGGGTGTCGCCCTGGAAGCTGGTGGTGGTGGAACGCTCGCCGACGCTAGCCAACCATTTACGCCAGCGGTTTGCGCAACCGCGCGTCATTCAGGGCGATGCTGCGCAACTGGGGCATCTGTTGGGTCACCCGCGGCCGCGCTTGAACAGCATCGTGTCCAGCTTGCCGCTGCGATCCCTGCACCCGGCCACCACCCGGGCCGTGGCCCATCAGTTCGAAACTCTGCTCGAACCCGGCGGCCTGCTGGTGCAGTTCACCTACGATCTGCGCGGCACCCAGGCCCGCCTGCTGCCCGGCTTTCGGCGGCTGTCCAGCAAAATCATCTGGAGCAACCTGCCGCCGGCGCGGGTGGAAGTGTTCGAGCGGGTCTGATCAACGCGGGCCGCGTGCCCACTCCCGGGCCTGTTCGGCCTGAATCGCGGTCAGCGCGACGGTGAACACGATGTCTTCCACCAGCGCCCCGCGCGACAGATCGTTGACCGGCTTGCGCAGGCCCTGCAGCATCGGGCCGATGCTGATCACTTCGGCGCTGCGCTGCACCGCTTTGTAGGTGGTGTTGCCGGTGTTCAGATCCGGGAAAATGAACACCGTGGCCCGACCCGCCACCCGGCTGTCCGGAGCCTTGCTTTCCGCGACCTCCTTGATGGTCGCCGCGTCGTACTGCAAGGGGCCGTCGATCAGCAGATCGGGGCGCCGCTCGCGGGCGAGGCGGGTCGCTTCCTTGACTTTCTCCACGTCGTTGCCGCTGCCGGAGGTGCCGGTGCTGTAGCTCAGCATCGCTACCCGCGGCGTGATCCCGAAGGCTTGGGCCGAGTCGGCGCTCTGGATGGCGATGTCGGCCAACTCCTCGGCGTTGGGGTCGATATTGATGGCGCAGTCGCCGTAGACCAGCACCTGTTCGGGCAGGCACATGAAGAAGATCGACGAGACCAGCCGCACGCCGGGCGCGGTTTTGATCAGTTGCAGCGCTGGGCGGATGGTGTTGGCGGTGGTATGCACCGCGCCGGATACCAGCCCGTCCACCTCGCCCAAGTGCAGCATCATGGTGCCCAGCGCCACCGGATCGTGCAGTTGTTCCTCGGCCAGCCCCGGCGTCAATCCCTTGCTCTGCCGCAATTCCACCATGGCGTCGACGTAGCGCCGGCTCGATCTGGGTGGGGTCGATGATCTCGATATCCGGCGGGATGGTCAGGCCGCGCCGGGCCGACAGCCGGCGCATGCGCCCGGCGTCGCCCATCAACACGCAGCGGGCGATGCCGCGCTGGTGGCAGATGATGGCCGCTTCGATGGTGCGCGGTTCGTTGCCCTCGGGCAGGACGATCCGCTTGTTGGCCCGGCGGGCGCGCTCCACCAGCATGTGCTGGAACGCCGGCGGACTGAGCCGCCGCTCTTCGATGGTGGTCAGCAGCGGTTCCTTCCAGTCCAGGCTGATGTGCGAGACGACGGCCTCGGTCGCCCGACGCATCCGGTCGCGGTCGTCGAGCGGGATTTCCAGGTTGATGTAGGGCAGGTACAGCACCGACTGCATGGTGGTGTAGGAAATGGTCAGCACCGGCAGGCCGGCATCGAGCGCCGGCCCGCACAGTTTCCAGACTCGCGGGTCGGGTTTGAGACCGCCGGTCAGCAGGATGGCCGCGACGTGGATGCCGCTCATGGCTGCCATGCAAACCGCCAGCAGCAGGTCGTCGCGGTCGCCGGGGGCGATCACCAGCGCCCCGGGCCGCAGGTCCTGGCAACTGTTGGCGACGGTGCGGGCGCCCAGCGCCACATGGGTGACGCGCCGGTCCAACTGGCCTTCGTTGATCGCCTGAGCGTTGATCATGTGCATGATGTCCCGCACCCGTGGCGCGATCAGATCGCGATCCCAGGGAATGCAGCCGATCAGCTTGAAGTTCTCCGGCCAGTGGCGAGCGCATTCGGTACGGAAGTCGGCCTCGTGGTTGGGGCTGTAACCGTTTTCGGCGCGGCTGAAATCGAAGCGGATGTGGCCGACTGGGTCCACCGGTGCGCCCAGCAGGTTGATGATGCAGCCGAGCATCCGTTCGTGGTTGATGCCGCCGTAGGCGCGGGCCACCACTTCCACGGTATCGGCCACCTGCCGCGGCGTATCGTGGCCGGGCGCGGCGACGATGATGACCTTGGCGTCCAGACTTTGCGCGATCTTGGCGTTGAGGTGGGTGCCGTAGGGTTGTTCCTCGGTGTCCACCAGACCCTCGACGACCACGGCGGAAGCGTGGTGGGCGGCCTGCTCGTAGCGGGCGATCACCTCTTCCAGCAAAATGTTTTCCCGGCCGTGGCCCAGCAGATTTTCGGCCTCGGTCACCGGGATCGGTTCGGGCGGGGTCAGGCTGGTGACAGTCCGGGCCAGTCGGGTCGAGCGCTCCGGGCCGGTGTCGGTGGCGTGTGGCTGGCTGATGGGCTTGCAGAAACCGACGGGGATGCCTTCGCGGTCGAGCGCGTGCACCAGGCCGAGGGCGACGGTGGTCAGCCCGACCCGTTGTTCGGTGGGGACGACGAGAAGTGCGGTAGTCATGGTCGTTACCTGGTGGGTAAGCGATGTTTGTGATGCAATGCAGCATACACCAGAACGACCGGAGCGCCTAGCGCTGGTGGGAAAGCAGTTGGATCAAAGAGAGGGAACCGCGGTGGAATGCATTTTAAAGCTGGATTTTAACAAATAGCATTTCAGGAATTGCTTTAATAAATCTCATGATGAGTAGCCAAAACCCCGGCGTGTAAATCACATTCTTCCCTTTTTCCATCGCCCGAACAATATCCCGCGCCACCCGTTCCGGCTTGGCCCACAACAATCCTTTCGGAAATTCCCGCGTCATCGGCGTATCCACGAAGCCGGGCTTGATCGTCAGCACCTGCACGCCCGATTGATGCAAACGCTGCCGCAAGCCGCTCAGGAACGTACTGACCGCCGCCTTGGCCGTGCCGTAGACATAATTGCTCTGCCGTCCCCGGTCGCCGGCGACTGAGGAAATCACCGCGATCGTACCGGATCGTTGCGCTTCAAAACGGTTGGCGACCAGCGTCAGCAGGGCGATTACGCTCAAGGCATTGGTGTGCAATTCCTGAAAAGTCAGCGCCACCGATTGCTGGCACGCCGCTTGATCCGACAGCGTGCCGTGGGCGACGAGCACGGTATCCAGGCCGCCCAACGCCGCGTCCGCGTTGTCGAGCAAAGCCGCATGCCGCTCGATGGCGTTGGCGTCCATCGCCTCGGTTTGCACCCGCGCCGCGCCGCGCACCCGCAAATCGGCGGCGATGGCCTCCAGCGCCTCCGCCCGCCGTCCTGCCAGATACAGCAGATCGCCTTGCGCCGCGAACAACCGCGCCACAGCTTCGGCGATGGCCGAAGTGGCGCCGACAATCAATACTTTTCTCATCTCATTCCACCATCACCCGCCGCCAGAAACTGGAGGAAAACCGGGGGTCGATATACGCGCTGAAGCGCTGCCATTGCGGGAAAAATTCTCGGAACCGCGCGCCGCTCATGCGGGCGTCCTTGGCGGGATACACCGCGCCGCCCGCCGCTGCCACCACCGTATCCAGCGACTCCAACAGCTTAAAAGTCGCCGCGCCCTGGTTGGGAAAATCCAGCGCCAGCGTCACGCCGGATCGAGGAAACGACAGCCAACCCACCGCCGGAATCTCGCCAAAGATTTTCAGCACCGCCAGGAACGATCCCATCCCAGAGTGGGTGATGCGTTCCAACAGTTCGCGGATGGCCGCATGACCGTGGGCGGGCGGAATCGCGCATTGGTATTGCAGGAAACCGCGCCGTCCGTAAATCCGATTCCATGCCAACACGCTATCGAGCGGATAAAAGAACGGCGCGTAATGCACGATGCCGCGCGTTATTTTTCCCCATTGCCGATGATAATAAAGCATGTTGAACGCCTTGAGGCTCCAGGGATTGATCAGCGAAAACGGCGGCGCGAACGGCACGCTCAGCCGGCGCGCCGGCGCGCGGGGCCGGGTCGCGCACAACGCCGGGGCATGGTTGCCGCGCATGAACAAACCTCGCCCCAGGGCCGCGCCGCGCGCCGCGCAATCCAGCCAGGCCACGGTGTATTCATAATCGCAGTCGGAAGCCGCCGACACCGCGAAGAATTCCTCCAGGTTGCCAAAGCGGATCGTCTCGCTGGCGATCCAGGGATTAGCGATTCGCCGGAGCTGGATTTCCGTCCAGGTGATCAGCCCGATCAGGCCCAGGCCGCCCACGGTCGCGGCGAACCAGTCCGGGTTCTCCGTGGGCGAACAGCGGCGGCGACTGCCATCCGAACGCAGCAACTCGAAACCGCGAACTTGCGCGCCGAACGTCCCGACGCGATGGTGGTTCTTGCCATGCACGTCGTTGGCGATCGCGCCGCCGACGGTCACGAATTGCGTGCCCGGCGTCACCGGCAAGAACCAGCCCTGCGGCACGATCAATTCCAGAATCTCGGCCAGCAGGACGCCAGCCTCGCAGCGCAACACGCCGGTCGCGGGATCGAAGGCGATGAAACGGTCTAGTCCGCGCGCGTGCAGCAGCGCGCCGCCGTCGTTGAGGCAGCTATCGCCGTAGCTGCGGCCGTTGCCGTAGGGCAACAGGAAACCGTCGGTTGCGGGCAGCGTGGCGTGGCGGTCGTAACAGCGGATTACCCGCTGCCGGGCGCGCGGGTAGCGGCCCCACGAGAGAGCGTCCGCCCGTTCCGTTAGAGCGCCAGCCATACGATCACCGCCCCGATCACGAGCAATGCCTGACTCACCCGATCCTGGATCGCAAAAATCACCGGGTCGTCGTGCATGTCGCCCCGATGAGTTTTGAGCCACACCCGGCTGATCCAGTACAGCAACAGCGGGCAAAGCAGCCAGATGGCTTCGGAATGTCGGTACAGCGCCTGGCTGGCGCTGCTGTTGATGTAAAGCGCCAACACCAGCACGCTTGAGTAACCGCTGGCGCCGCCCAGCGTTTGCAGCAACTGCAAATCGTCCACTTGATAGCCCCGTCCCCGCGCCGTGCTCTGTCCTGCCTCCTGCATCGCCAGCAGTTCGGCATGACGTTTGACCAGCGCCAGACTGAGGAAAATGAACATCGAGAACGCCAGCAACCAGAACGTGGGAACAATCGCGGTCGCCGCCGCGCCGGCGATGATCCGCAGCGTGTACAGCGCCGCCAGCACCACCGCGTCCAGCATCGCGATCTGCTTGAAAAAAAGCGAGTAGGCCAGCGTCAGCGCGTAGTAGCCGAGCAGAACGCCGGAAAACAGCGGCGGCAGGGCGATGGCCGCCAGCAGGAAAGCCAGGATCAGCAGCGTGGGAGCCGCCAGCGCGCCCGCCAGGATGGGCAGCGTACCGGCGGCGAACGGGCGCAGTTGTTTGCGCGGATGGCGGCGGTCGGCGGGCAAATCCAGCAAATCATTCAACAGATAGACGCTGGAGGCGCACAGGCCGAAAGCGAGATAGGCCAGGGCCGCTTGCAGCAGCAAGGCGGATTCCTGCGCGCGATGCGCTGCCAGCAGAGGGACGAACACCAGCACGTTTTTCAGCCATTGGTGCAAGCGCAGCGCCTTGAACCATGGTGTCAGTCGTGCGCCCTCGCGGTCGTCGAACTCGGCGGCGATCGCGGCAACCCGCGCCGCCTGTTCCCGCACTCCGCGCGCCGGATTGACCAGAATCGCCTGGCGGGCGCGCGCCCAGACCGCTACGTCCACCATCCCGTTACCGGCGTAGTCGAAACCGCGCTCGCCGAAGCGCTCGCACAGCCGTTCGGCCTTGCGCGAGCCGGAGAGGTTGGCGTCGTCCGTGGTGGCGACGACCTGAGAAAAAATCCCCAGATGATCGGCGACCTGGCGGGCGAACGACTCGGCGGCGGAAGTCGCCAGCACCAGCCGCCGCCCTTGCGCGTGTTGCTCGCGCAACCAGGCTAAAAAAGCTGGATGGTAGGGCAGGGTCGCGACATCCAGTTCGACCCGGCGAGCGAGTTCCTGTTTGAGTCGCGCCTTGCCCCGCAGCAGCCAAAACGGTATGAACAGGACCAGCAGGGGATGGTTTCTGAGCAGCAGGAAGAACGACTCGACCAGCAGATCGGTTTTGGTCAGCGTACCGTCGAGATCGAC
>CAVRCC010000049.1:0-162287 GCA_963719395.1 uncultured Gammaproteobacteria bacterium
GTCTGGCGACGGAACTGCGCGGGTTGGGATTTACCCTCGAACCTCAGTCTCCGGTAGTTTTCCCCTCACCCCCCGCCCCTCTCCCGCAAAGGGAGAGGGGAGTTCCGGTCCTCTAAGCCATGTGCATCGCCATTCCGGCGCGGGTCGTCGAGCTTCATGGTGCAAACGCCTTGGTCGAGCGCTACGGCGAGCGGCTGGAAGTGAGTTTGCTGCTGCTCTCGGAAAGCGTCGAGATTGGCGATTACCTGATCGTCCAAGCGCGCGCCTATGCTGTGGAAAAGGTTCCGCCCGAAGAGGCGCGCGAGATTTATCGCCTGTTCGACGAATTCATCGGCGCGATGCAGTAGGGATGAAGCAAACGGTCGGCGGCGTTGAGGGCAGCCTGCGTATCCGCGTCGAGGTGAAGACTGGGGTAATCGTTTCGGTCGCGTTGAATTCGACCCGACCGGTTGATGCCTACTCCATCCTTGTCGGTCGCCCACTGGACGAGGCCATGGCGCTGCTGCCGCGCCTGTTCAGCCTCTGTGGCTCGGCTCAGGCGGTCGCAGGACTCCGCGCGATGGAAGCCGCGCTTGATCTTGTCCCATCCCCCCCTCAAACCGCCGCCCGCCAAATTCTGGTTGCCGCCGAAGCGCTCGAACAAACGGTCTGGCGTCTGCTGATTGACGGGCCGCGCTACGTCGGCGTCAGTCCGGCCCTCGAAGCCTTGAAACGGCTAAGGCGGGTGCTGGCATCGCTGCGCCCTCTGCTGTTTCCCGATCCGGTTTGGATGCGGATCGGCGGCGCGCGCCTGACTCCGGATCGGGTCGGACTGGTCGCGGCGCTGGATGAGATCGAACAGGGCGTGGATCAGGCCGTGCTGGGACGGATGCCGATGGAGGGTTCGCCTTGGCAAGATCGCGCTGATTTTGAGGCTTGGGTGCGCGCTGCGGCATCGCCGGCGGCCGTGACCCTGCGCTGGGTGAGCGAGCGGGGCCTGGCCGATTTTGGACGTAGCGCCGTGGAGCCTTTGCCCGCCTTTGATCGCGCGTGGCTCGCGCGACGGTTGGCGAACGACGCCGATTACTCGTTTTGCGCGCGGCCGGATTACGCCGGTGCGGTCGGCGAAACCGGCGCCCTGGCCCGTTGCTGGGCGCATCCGCTGATCGCCGCGCTGCGGGCCGATCACGGTAACGGTCTGCTCGTGCGCCTGACGGCGCGGCTCGTCGAATGTAGCGCGCTCGTCGCTAAGTTGCGCGGGTGGGTGCGAGCGGTGAGCGCCGAGCATCCCGAAACGCTGGACGCGGAGACCGCCGACGGTTCCGGTCTGGGGGTGGTGGAATGCGCCCGTGGCCGGCTGGTTCATTGGCTGGCGGTGGCGGAGGGGCGGGTGAGCGCTTACCGGATTCTGGCGCCCACCGAGTGGAACTTTCATCCCGAGGGTCCGCTGGCGCGCGGTCTGGCCGGCGCGCGGGTCGGGGAGGGGGCTATGGTCCGGCAAGCCATCGAATTGCTGGTCATGGCGCTTGATCCTTGCGTGGGTTGCGAACTGGCCGTTGAGGAGAGCCGGTAGTCCTTAATCCAGCCGCCGAACCGCGACCTTTGCTCCCGAACGCCGAACCCGCCTTCAAGCCGGCGGCGCTTCCTGGGCCGCCGGCAACGCCAAGGATATATGCGGTTGCGGCGAAAGTTTCAGCGTCCGAACAAGCGGTTAAACAAATCCCGCCAGTCGTGGAGAAAAAGGGCCTACTGGTAACACCAGCAGGCTTTTTTGATCGTGTATATTGGCCCGCCCGCCAGTCATCTGAAAGTCGCGGTGACGCTCTTGGTGATGTTCATGGTCACCTTGCAGGTGGTGGCGGTTCCCGAACAGGCCCCGCTCCAGCCGGCGAAGGTCGAGCCCACTGCCGGCGTGGCGGTCAGGGTGACCGTGCCGTTGAAGGGGAAATAGGCCGCGCATGTTGTCCCGCAGTTGATCCCGGCCGGACTGCTGGTGACCGTGCCGCTGCCGACCTTGCTCACGGTTAGTTTCGGCTTGAAAGTGGCGATGACGGTCTTGGCGGCGCTCATGGCGACGGTGCAGGTGCCCGTTCCCGTACAGGAGCCCGACCAGCCGGCGAACTGCCAGCCGGTCGTCGGGGTGGCGGTGAGGGTGACGCTGGCGTTGAGGTTGTAGGCTTCGCTGCAATCAGCGCCGCAGTTAATCCCGGCCGGATTGCTGGTGACGGTGCCACTGCCGGCCTTGGTCACGGTGAGCACCGGTCGGGTGAAGTTGGCGGTGATGATGCGAGCGGCGCTCATCGTGACCGTGCAGGTCGGAGTGGTGCCTGCGCAGGCCCCGCCCCAGCCGGTGAAGGTGGAACCGGTGGTCGGCGTGGCGGTGAGAGTGACAAGACGACCGCTGGTGAAGTTGGCGACGCAAGCGGCGCCGCAATTGATGCCGGCGGGATTGCTGGCGACGGTACCCAGGCCGGCGCCGATCTTGTAGAGCGTGAGGGCGTAGGTGCCGGCCGTGGTGGTGTTGAAGGTGGCCGTGACGGTTTTGGACGCAGTCATGCTGACGGTGCACGCGCCCGCGCCGGTGCAAGCCCCGCTCCAGCCGACGAAGGTGGAACCGGCGGCGGGGGCTGCGGTGAGGGTGACTATGGTGTTGAGGTTGTAGATCTCGGTGCAGTCCACGCCGCAGTTGATGCCGGTGCCAGTGATCAGACCCGAGCCGCTGCCGGCCTTGGTCACGGTGAGCACCGGTCGGGTGAAGGTGGCGGTGATGATGCGAGCGGCGCTCATCGTGACCGTGCAGGTCGGAGTGGTGCCCGCGCAGGCCCCGCCCCAGCCGGTGAAGGTGGAACCGGTGGTCGGCGTGGCGGTGAGAGTGACAAGACGACCGCTGGTGAAGTTGGCGACGCAAGCGGCGCCGCAATTGATGCCGGCGGGATTGCTGGCGACGGTACCCAGGCCGGCGCCGATCTTGTAGAGCGTGAGGGCGTAGGTGCCGGCCGTGGTGGTGTTGAAGGTGGCCGTGGCGGTCTTGGACGCGGTCATGGTCACCGTGCATTGCTTGGGGTTGGTCGCTACGGGGGTGCAGCCGGTCCAACCGACGAAGCTGGAGCCGGCGGCGGAGGTGGCGGTGAGGGTGATGCTAATGGGTGGGTTGGTCAGGTTGTAGGATTCGGTACAGTCCACACCGCAATTGATGCCGGTACCGGTGATCAAGCCCGCGCCGCTGCCGGTCTTGGCGACGGTGAGCACGGGCAGTCGAGTGAAGGTGGCGGTCACGCTCTTGGCGGCGCTCATCGCGACTGTGCAGGTCGGGGCGGTTCCCGCGCAAGCCCCACCCCAACCGGTGAACTTGGAACCAGCCACCGCCGTGGCGGTAACGGTGACGGTGGCGCCGCTGGTGAAGCCAGCCGCACAGGTCGTGCCGCAGTTGATGCCGGCGGGATTGCTGGTGACCGTGCCGGAACCAGTGCCGGCTTTGGTGACGGCGAGCGGGATACCGACAACCAGTTTCTGTTGGCTCAACCCGATTCCGGTCAGCGTTATACCGCTGGTGGTGGCGCCGTAGCCGTCCAGCCGGAAGGCGATCTTGTACGTCCCCGGCGCGAGGTCGCCGACGTAGACGCTTTCGAGTTCCGTCGAAGCGGTGGGCACGTAGCGCTGGTCGATTTCCCGCACCGTGTTTTCGTTGACGAACACCCGCAACAGACCCTCGCCGCCCGCCGCAAACCGATAGGAAAAGCGTAGGGTGTTGGTGGGTTGGGTGGTCTGGATTTGCATGGCAAGCCAAGCCGGTGCCCGCGTCGGGGCATCGGCGGCTTGCGCTTCGGGGGATTCGGCCAGTGCGGCGCTGGTCACCGCACCGGTGGTAAGGCCGATCTGGCTGCACGGGATCACCAGCGTTCCCACCACACACTGCGCGATGCCGGACCGATCCACGACCGCGCCCGAGGCATTTGCAGCGACGTAGATCTTATTGGCTGGGGACGGCGGCGGCGAATCCTGGCAGTTTGAGTCGATAACATGGCATTCCTTGCCCTTGCCGTACTGCTGGTTCAAATCCGCCAGATGCCATCCCGCTTCCACGGACAGTGGATAACCCATCCCTGCGGTGCTGGTGATAAGATCGACGGTGTTATGGTTGTTGAAACTGTCGAAGAAATAAGGATTGATGCTCTTTCCGTAAAACCGGTAAGGCCGGCCGTGTTTGCACGTATCATTGATGTCATCCGCGCCCTCACAGTTGCCGGCGGGCGTGACATCAACGTTGTATGCTGCTGGGAGATACAACTCGGTTTTGTCTAGCGCTTGGATGGAAATCGGGCGCAAGTCCACGTAATTGTCCGCCCAGTCGGTACTCCACGGCTTCCCTCCGTTTTTCCCGTCATTCCCGCCATAATCCGAATTTTGTCTACCACTGCGGGTAGGGTGTGCTGGCGCCGATGGATCATAGGGGTCGAGGAAGGTCTGGTGGAGGGTAGGGGGATTTTCCCAGGTTGTTTTAATGATGCCAGCTACCCACTCGATGACGTTGGAACCGGCGCTGTGTGCGATGAGGTGGAGATGTTGATAATCACAGGAACGGAGTTTTTTTGCTACCGCTTCGCCAATTCTCGGGGCATTATTCCAAGCCTGCTTCGGCGTGGTGCAGTAGATATTCCCACAGGCCAGATCGCTCCAGTCGGCAACAAATACATCCCACAGACCCCCAGTGCATAATTTTTTGAGCGCGTTCGAGGCCGGGAGCCCAATAGATGGGCTGCCGATCTTGTAGCAGATGTCCCCCGCCATAAGGAGTACCCATTTCTTTGCGTCGGCATTCCAGCCGTGGGTGATCAACACTGCGTTTCGTCCGGTTTGCGGGGCCGTGCAGATACCCGTTCCATCACCATACCGCGTTTGAGGATTTTCCTTCTCGGGAGTTTTGGTCTTGAATACTGCTGATGCGCTTTTATTCGATCATCCATCGTCAGGGTGCAGTAGATCCGTCTCGCCCCAATACAAGCCCCACCCCAGCCACTGAAGGCATATCCACTCGCCGGTATGGCGGTGAGCATGACCAAAGTGCCTTTGGGATAGCTTTGTGTGCAATCGCTGCCGCAGTTGATGCCCGACGGCGTGCTGTAAACCGTGCCAGAGCCGGTGATACTGACCGTGAGGGTCGAGGTGCTGCTCGCATCCGCTATTTTAGTGATAAAGGTATCGCCGCCACCCCATAAATTCGGATATAGCGCGTTGCGGGTGGGGAAATTAGCCGACTCGGTTTCGCCCGTAACGTAGGCATTGTTGGCATTATCCAGAGAGATGCCAAGACCATCATCGTAGCTACTACCGCCGAGATAGGTCGAGTAGACCAGCGCCGTGCCGCTGGCGTTTAGTTTGACGATGAAAGCATCGTAGACACCTCCTCCATACTGCGGATAGAGCGCATTGCGGGTAGGGAAATTGGTCGAGTAGGTCCGTCCCGTTATGTAGGCATCGCCAGCACCGTCCACGGCAATGCCAGAGCCCCATTCGTTTTTACTGCCGCCGAGGTAAGTTGAATAGGCCAGCGCCGTGCCACCAGCAATTAGCTTGGTGATGAAGACATCCTCGCCTCCACTATGATTCGGATACGGCGCATTTCGGGTAGGAAAATCGTTCGAATAGGTGTCTCCCGTCATATAGGTATTGCCTGTACTGTCTATAGCAATACCATAACCAGCATCGGTATTATCGCCACCAAGGTAGGTAGAATAGGCCAGCGCCGTGCCGCCGACATTGAACTTGACAATAAAAGCATCACTCGCGCCTTCGAAATTCGGATACAGCGCGTTGCGAATAGGGAAATCGGTCGAGAAAGTACGCCCTGTTACATAGGCATTACCAGCATTGTCCACTGCAATACCCCAGCCTTCATCGTAACTATTGCCGCCGAGGTAGGTGGAATAAATTAACGCCGTACCGCTGGTATTCAGCTTAGTAATAAAGGCATCCCAACTACCCCTTAAATTTTGATACAGCGCACTGCGAAGAGGAAAATTGACTGACCAAGTTTCCCCGGTAACATAGGCGTTGCCAGCACCGTCCACTGCAATGCAGTAACCATAATCACGACCACTTCCACCGAGGTAAGTTGAATAGACCAGCACCGTACCGTCAATATTCAGTTTGACGATGAAAGCATCGTCATGCCCACCCCCATGATTTGGTTGCAGCGCGCTGCGGGTGGGAAAATCAGGCGAATTGGTCCCACCTGTCACATAAGCATTACCAGCATGTCCACAGCAATACCATAACCATAATCGAGACCGCCACCGCCGAGATAGGTCGAGTAGACCAGCGCCGTGCCGGTGGCGTTCAGTTTGGCGATGAAAGCATCGTAGACACCTCCTCCATACTGCGGATACAGCGCGTTGCGGGTAGGGAAATTGGTCGAGTAGGTCCGTCCCGTCATATAGGCATTGCCAGCACTATCCACGACAATACCGTCACCAAAATCATAATTGCTGCCGCCGAGGTAGGTCGAATACACCAGCACCGGATCGATGACCAAGGGCTGCTTCGGGTCATACTGCGCCACCTCGAAGCCGACCCGGAGCGGTTGGGGCGCCGGTTCCGCCGCTGCGACGCTCACGGTGGGCGGAGCGCCCGGCGCGGCGTCCCGCAGTACGTAGCGCCCCGCCACCGCCTGTTGCTGGCCGTCGATGACTTGATAGATTTTGGGCGCTTGCTGCACCACTTCGCCGCCCGGCACTTTCAACACCAAATCCCCCTCGGCGTTGACCGTCGCCTGTTCCGCGCCGCTGATCGCCAGTTGAATCGCTGGCCGGGTCCGCGCCGGGGGCGACGATGAAATCATGTTCCAGACGCTGGGGATTGCCGTAATACACCAAGTCGATGCCGGGATAGACGTTCGGGTAGCGCACCCGCTGATAGTGCGGGACGTGTGTGCGCCATTTCGCCGGGTCGTTGCCGAGGAAGTAGTTGCTGATGCCGGGCAGTTTCTCCAACCCTTCCGGTTGCGGTGCGGGGTTGCGGGTCGCGCCTTCCAGCCGGGTGCGAATCACCGCGCCGGGGAGGGTGGGCGTGGCGTCGTGGGTCATTGCCGCCAGATCGAAAGGCTGCCGCCGGTGGCGTGGATCGGCCCGGTCCGAAGCGGGCCGGCTGGGACGCAGGGCCAACACCGCCTCGTCGGCGGTCAGGAACAGGGTGTAGCCCGGCCCCCGCGCCACGAACTTCACTTCGTCGGCGGTCTGGCCGACGTTCGGCTCGAAGTGCATCGGCAAGCGGCCGTAGCCGGCCTGGATGCGCGCCTGGGCGGCGGCGGGGACGGGCTGATCCTTCGCCACGTCCTGCAGGAAATCCAGCGGTCGCGTCGGACGCCATTGCTCCACCCGCGCCAGCAGGTCGAACGCCCAGGCGGCGGGCGACGGCTCGGCCCGCGCTATTCCGCCCAGCAACGCCAGCAGCCAACAGCGCCAGCAGCACCGCCCATCCCCCATTCAACCGTGTACCGCTCGCCCATGCCATGATCGTTCTCCCCTTGAACTCGCCTCACCAACGGGACTTCAACACTTCTCCTCCCGCAACGCCCGCACTTCCGCCTCGCTCAAGCCGGTCTTCTCCGCCAGCAGTCGGTCATCGGCGATCAGGTCCAGCAGGCTTCGGGCAATGCGCACGCGCTCTTCCCGCTGGCCTTTCTCTGGCCCTGCTGCAAGCCCTGCTGCAACCCGCGTTGTTCTCCCATTCCCGCGTCCACTGTTCCCACCGTTCCGCCAACATCGCCTTCACCTCGCGCAAGTCAATCCCGCCCCAGCAATTCCTCCAGGCTGGCCGCGCTGAAAATCCCTTCCACCCAACTTTCCAACTGGGCGGTCTCCGCCGCCGCCAAGCGTTCCATTACCCAAGGCGGTAGCTCGCCAAAGCGTTGTCGCAATAGTTTGAGCAGCAATCGAGCTTCCCCCTGCTGGAGTCCCTGCTGCAAGCCCTGCTGCAAGCCCTGCTGCAACCCGCGTTGTTCCCATTCCCGCGTCCACTGTTCCCACCGTTCCGCCAACATCGCCTTCACCTCGCGCAAGTCGTCAATCTCCGGGATGATCACCCCCGGCAACCGCCGCCGCAAAAATACCCGCCGCAACCAAATCCCAAATGCCCGTCGCAAGGGCCGTTGCTCGGGCATCACCAGCCACGCCAGCAGATCGTCCACCACTACCTGCAACTCGTCGTAGCTGCGGCTCCGGTCCAGCCGGAACAACGCCGCCGCCAGATTCTTCATCCCAGCCAACACCCGTCGGGGATAACGCTCTTCATCCAGCAACAGGTACTGAAAGCGCGGCTGATACCGTTCCAAACCCAGCGGGGCCGGCGTCAACAGGTCTCGAAACTCGACCGCTCCCGTCCACGGGGCGGCGCCGTGATACAACACCAGCGGCAACACCGGTGGCAAGCGGCCGTCGGCAGGTAATTCCTGCCGGCGCAGCAAATCCTGATACAGCAGCCCCACGTAGACCAGCAGGCGCAGCGCCATAAACGGGTCCGGTTCCGACTGAAACTCGATGACTACATAGACATACAACCACTGCTCCCGTAACCAGACTTTCCACACCACGTCATCATGCCGCTGACGCAGCCCTTCACTCACATAGCTCCCCTTCACCGGCGTTAGCGTGATGAAATCCACCTCCGTGACCCACGGCTCCGGCACGAAGCCGCGCAGCAAATCCGCCACCAGTTCGGGGTGCGAAAACAGCAGCTTGTATCCGCTATCCCATTCCGTCATGGTCTAAACCGTCGCTATCCGCTCCGCTCCGCCGCGATCCGTTGCCCCTTTTCGCCGCTCGCTTGGGTCATGATCGTACTCCCCTTGAACTTTTTTTACTGTTTTCAGCCCGTCTAAATTATGGGCGGCGTGGTTCCACTGCCCGGTACTCATCCTGAGTGATTAACTCGCCAGAATCTGGAAATCCCACCCGCTCGTACACCTCAGCCAGTGACAACGTACAGCCGATCGTGGCGATTTCGACGCCAGCTTCCAGCCCTTCAGCGGCGAAATAGAGCCAGCGCCCATCGGCTTGCCGGTGGTAGTGTTCGATGCGCGGCTTGTCCTGAGCAACCAACAGATAATCGGTCAGCGATTCCAGCGCGCGGTAATGCGCAAACTTGTCGCCCCGGTCATAAGCCTCGGTGCTGGCCGACAAGACTTCGATAATCACCGTGGGATTAAGCAGGGTATCGAAATGCTGATCTTCCAGCCATGGCTCACCGCAGACGACCACAATATCAGGATAGGTATAAAGGCCGGTGGGATTCACCTTGACCCGCATGTCGCCAAAGAAAGGTTCACAAGGCTTGCGCCGGAGTTGGGCGCCCAAGGTGACGGCTAAACCAGCGACCACTCGATTGTGTTTGAGACTGGCGCCGCTCATCGCATAGATGTAGCCGTTGAGATATTCACTCCGGGTTTCCGCGCCACGTTCCCGTTCCAGATACTCAGCCGGAGTGATGAATTGTTCAGCAGGTCGAGACATGGCGAATCCTCCCGTTAAATCCAGGCCAACAGTCGCGCCGGTCGTTAGCGCGGCCTCAATTCCTCTCTTCCCGCAACGCCCGCACTTCCGCCTCGCTCAAGCCGGTTTTCTCCGCCAGCAGCCGGTCATCAGCAATCAGGTCCAGCAGGCTCCGAGCAATGCGCACGCGCTCTTCCCGCTGGCCTTTCTCTTCACCCTGTTGGAGACCTTCCCGCCAACCTTCCTGGCGGCCTTCCTCGCGGCCTTCCTCCAAACCCTCGGCGAATACTTCCTGATAAAAGCGGGTCTGTTTCAATTCCACATTCAACACGTTCAACATGGTCCGAATCTCCTCCCGCGACAGGCGCGGCAGTTTGTACACCAGCAAGGTCTCCACCCAATCCACCAACGCCGGTCCGGTCGGGTTTCCCGCCGCCGGCTCCGCCAGCAACGCCTGGGCTTCAGCAACGACTGTTTCCGGGGAGGCCAGAATCCACCCCAACACCCGCATTCCCCGAGTCAACGCAGGCTCGTGCAGCGCCTCCTCCAAATACACCCGTTTGACCCATGGATCGGCCAACAAGCGCTCATACGCCGGCTGTACCGCTCCTTCCGTCGCCCGGTTGGGAAACAGCGCCACCGCTCGCCAGGCCCGACGCGGGGACCGTCGGTACAAATACAGGAACAGTTCCGCAAACCAGCGGGCGTGAAAATCGGGATCGGATTGAAACTGCGCTTCGACGAACACCAGCGGCCAGTCCGGCCGGTCCTCGGGCGGAACCAGCACCCCGTCCAGCCGGAACGCCGTTTGTTTAACCTCCTCGGCGCGCAGGGTGTAACCCGTCGCCGCCGGATCCAGCCCCGCCAGTTCCAGCACCAACCCCGGCCAGTCCTGAAACAGCCGGTACAGGAGGCTATCGGTTTTCATGCCGCACCGTTCTTCTCCCGCAACGCCCGCACTTCCGTCTCGCTCAAGCCGGTCTTCTCCGCCAGCAGCCGGTCATCGGCGATCAGGTCCAGCAGGCTCCGGGCAATGCGCACGCGTTCCTGCCGCTGGCCTTCCTCGCGGCCTTCCTCGCGGCCTTCCTCGCGCCTTCCTCGCGGCCTTCCTCGCGGCCTTCCTCGCGGCCCAGTTTCCGGCCCTGGTGCATCCCCCAGCCATAGGAGGACTGCACCATGCTGGCTTGCTGGTGGAGATCATCCTGATAGCGCTCGTAGGCCCGCCGCTCCGCTTCCGGCAGTTTCAGAATGTCCAATTGCTCCTTGGCCTGTTGCAGGCCACGGGCGTGAAAACTGTCCTGAATCTCCTCATGCTTGAGAAAGTAAATCCATTCGTCCAGCGAATCGCGGGCCACGTCGTCGAACTGGTTGACCTTGATCAGGTAGTACTCCGGGAACAGCTCATACGGTTGCTCCCGCCGGTACAAGTCCCGTTGCGCCTCGCTCAACTGCAATTCATCGTGCTGGTGCAGACCGATGAAGCGCGTCGCCCCGTGATAGACATAATCCTGGCCCTGCCCGAGATCGAAATACAGAATGTTCACCGAAATGACCTTGACCACTTCGCCGTAGGGCTGGCCTTCCTGGAGCGTCTCCACGACGGTCCGCGCCGTGCTGTGCAGAATCCGCTGCAAATAGTCGAACTGCCGCTGGTATTGCACCTCGATCAGGATGATCTCGCCCCCGGCGTTGCGCGCTTTCAAATCCACCCGGTTTTGCTTCTCGACCGCCGTGTCCTTGTTGCTCTCGCTTTCCAGAATCTCCAGAATCTGGATGTCCTCGCGCAGCAGTTCGCTGAGGAACCCTTCCAGAATCCCAAAGTGGGCTTTACTCCGCAGCAGGCGCTTCATCGCCCAGTCAAAGCTGATCAAACGACGGGGGCGAGTCATCACTGCGATCCCGCCCACCGCGCCATCCGGTCCCGATTCCGCTGTTCAGTGCTTGCCCGTATCACGATCGTTCTCCTCATCGAACTCACATCACCGAGACCCACCGCCCCATCCCTCGCGCCGGTCGTCAGTGCCGCCTCAATAATCCTTCTCCCGCAGCCCCTGCACTTCCGCCTCGCTCAAGCCGGTCTTCTCCATATGCCCCGCATCGGTGCAGCGCCTGCGGCGCCTCCTCCAGATATACCCGTTTGACCCAGGGATTGACCAACAGGGTTCCAAACGCAACTTCCACCGTCCCTTCCACCGCCCGGTTCGGAAACAGCGCCACTGCCCGCCACGCCCGGCGTGGCCGCCGCCGGTACAGATATAGAAACAGTTCCGAAAACCAGTGGGCATGGAAATCGGGATCGTGCTGAAACTGCGTCTCAATAAACACCAGCGGCCATTCTGGCTGATCGTCCGGCGGCGCCAGCACCCCATCCAGCCCGAACCCGGTCTTGTTTCACCTCCTCAGCGCGCAGCGCGTAGCCCACTGCCGACGCTTCCAGCCCTGCCAGTTCCAAGACCAGCCCCGGCCAGTCCTGAAACAGCCGGTAAAACAGGCTATCCGTTTGCATCCGCTCCTGCTTTCCTCTCGCAGACGCGCACCCAAGCCAGCACCACCTCGTTGGCGGTGCTGCGGAATAAAAAAGCCAAACCACCTCACGCGACCTTCACGAAGATCGCCCTCGGCAGTCCGGCTGTCTTGATTCAAGACCCGTAACTTTCTGCCCCTGTCTCGCGGCAGGTTTAGCTTTTATGTTGCAAGCTTTTTAATTGCTTTAGCAGAAACTATGCTGCACTGCAACTGAGTAAATGGGTCGGGAATGAAATTTTCTTCGATTCGTGTGAGAGGTCGCCCTTGTACTTGTGCAAAGGGCGCGGGAGAGAGCAAGGTTGCCAGAATCCGGTGACTCCAGAGGAGCAAGTCATGCTCGCGACCCTACCGCTCTCCTGACAAAAGCCGCCGGACGGGCTAAGCTCCAATAAGGGATTCAACGATAGGGGCGACCATCAGCGGTGAAGTACATCGACGAATTTCGCGATGGCGCGGTGGCGCGCGGTCTGGCGCGGCGGATCGCGGAAGAAACGCGGCCCGACCGGCGCTACCACCTGATGGAATTCTGCGGCGGCCATACCCACGCCATCTATCGCCATGGCATACCGAATCTGCTACCGGCCAGCGTGCGCATGATCCACGGTCCCGGTTGCCCGGTGTGCGTGTTGCCCATCGGCCGTCTGGACATGGCGCTGGACCTCGCTGCCCGGCCCGAGGTCATCCTGTGCAGCTACGGCGATATGCTGCGGGTGCCGGGTTCGGGTGGGCAAAGCCTGCTCAAGGCCAAGGCGGCGGGCGCCGACATCCGCATGATCTATTCCGCCGCCGATGCCCTGACGCTGGCGCAACGGCATCCCGACCGCGAGGTGGTGTTCTTCGCCATCGGCTTTGAGACCACGACCCCGCCCACGGCTCTGATCATCCAACAGGCGGCGGCGCTCGATCTGCCCAATTTCACCGTATTCTGCAACCACGTCCTGACGCCCCCGGCCATTGTCCATCTGCTGGCCGCGCCCGAGGCGCGCGAACTGGAAGCGGTGCCGATTGACGGTTTCCTGGGGCCGGCCCACGTCAGCGTGGTGATCGGCAGCGAGCCCTACGAGCGCTTCGCCCACGACTACCAGCGGCCGGTGGTGATCGCCGGTTTCGAGCCGCTGGACGTGATGCAGTCCATCCTGATGCTGGTTCGCCAGCTCAACGAGGGTCGCGCCGAGGTGGAAAACCAGTACACCCGCGCCGTGACCCGGGAAGGCAATCGCAAGGCTCAGCGGCTTATGGCCGAAGTGTTCGAACCGCGCCCGGTGTTCGAGTGGCGCGGCTTGGGGCCGATCCCCCACAGCGCGCTCCAGATTCGCGAATCCTACGCCCGCTTCGACGCCGAGCGCCGGTTCCCGCTGGCGGAGCGGGCGGCGGCCGAGCCGCGCGCCTGTCTGTGCGGACCCATTCTGCGCGGGGTGAAGCGACCGACCGATTGCAAGCTGTTCGATACCGCTTGCACCCCGGAAACCCCGCTCGGCGCCTGCATGGTGTCGTCGGAGGGCGCCTGCGCGGCCTATTACCGCTACGGGCGCTATCAGGGGGCGGCGTGAGCGCGCCGCGCGGCCGCCGTTTGTTCGCCAGCCGGCTGGATTTCGAACACGGGCAGGTCGAGTTGAGCCACGGTGGCGGCGGGCGGGCCATGGCGCAACTGGTCGAGGAACTGTTCGTCACCGCCTTCCGCAATCCCTGGCTCGACCAGCACAACGATCAAGCCTGTCTGGACTTGCCGCCCGGCCGCATCGCCATGACCACCGACAGCTACGTGGTCTCGCCGCTGTTCTTCCCCGGCGGCGACATCGGTTCGCTGGCGGTGCATGGCACGGTGAACGATCTGGCGATGGCCGGCGCCCGGCCACTGCATCTGTCCGCCGGCTTTATTCTGGAAGCCGGGTTTCCGCTGGCCGACCTCCAGCGCATCGTGGAATCCATGGCGGGCGCGGCGCGGGCGGCGGGAGTGAGCATCGTCACCGGCGACACCAAGGTGGTGGAGCGTGGCAAGGGCGACGGGGTGTTCATCAACACCACCGGTATCGGCGTGATTCCCGCGGGTCTCCAACTCTCCGGCGATCGGGCGCGTCCCGGCGACTGTATTCTGCTCAGCGGTTCGATCGGCGATCACGGCGTGGCGGTGATGTCGCAACGCGCCGGCCTCGAATTCGAGACCAGCCTCGAATCCGACAGCGCCGCCCTGCACGAACTGGTGGCGGCGATGGTCGCGGTGGCGCCGGGGCTGCGCTGCTTGCGCGATCCCACTCGGGGCGGGCTGGCGGCCACCTTGAACGAAATCGCCGCTCAGTCCGGCGTGGGGATGCACCTCCGCGAAGCCGCTATTCCGGTCCGGCCAGAAGTAGCGGCGGCCTGCGAACTGCTGGGTCTGGACCCGCTGTACGTCGCCAACGAAGGCAAGCTGGTGGCGATCTGTTCGCCCGATGACGCCGAACGGGTACTAGCGGCGATGCGCGCCCATCCCTTGGGCGCGGCGGCGGCCCTCATCGGGACGGTTCGGGAAGACCCCCATTACTTCGTCACCATGGAGACCCTCTTCGGTGGCAACCGCTTGGTGGATTGGCTGAGCGGCGAGCAGTTGCCGCGCATCTGCTGATCGAGAGCGGTGATCAGGGACAGGACGCCACAATTTGGAGCGAGAAGTGATGGATTAATTTTTATTGCATTGCAGCATGATCTGTTTTATAATGTCCATAATTGGTGGCATTGCAGCGTTGGTAGGTGGGATTTCTTGATTTTCAGTGGCATGGAAAGCGTCCGTCCAAAAGGGCGGGATGGCTCATGGAGAGAGCATCCAGAGTGCGAGACTCGCAGCGCGCACATTGCCTCCAAGCTTGGATCGGACTAGGTTTCGATCCCGTCGACACCTAACCTTGGAGGACGCGTTGGTTCCCTGCCCGGTTGCCGGGGGTCGGTCGCGTGAAGTCTCATGAAGGAATTTTTCAAGATTGCCGTGTGTGCGATTTTGGTGCTGGTGCTATCACCAGTGGTAGGGTTTTGGATTGTCGCGCTGGTGGGCGCGGCCTTGATCCTGCTGCCGATGAGTGCTGCTATCGCGACAGCCTTTCCCGAGACCTGGAAACATATCGAGGACAGCCTGTTTTCGCGAACCTCTTCCCTGTCCGCGTCTTGAATGATTTGATCGAAGGCGCTGATTTTAAAGCGAGCAAAAGCCCGGCGCCGCCGGGCTTTTTCGTTGGGGGCACATGAAAATCCACGCCCTTCGAAACTCTCGGCCTGGCGGGATAGACCCATGGATCTGACCACCAGCTTCCTGGCTGCCTTCCTGATTGGTTTGAGCGGTGGTGCGCACTGTTTCGGAATGTGCGGCGGTATCGTCGGGGCGCTGACTCTAGGGTTACCGGCGCCGACCGGTCGACCGCTGCTCGGCCGATGGCCGTTTCTGCTGGCCTACAACCTCGGTCGGCTGATCAGTTATGTTGCCGCCGGGATGCTGGCGGGTGGGGTGGGCGCTTGGGCGGCTCATCTGCTGGCCGTGCATCAGGCGCAATTGACGCTACAGCTTCTGGCCGGCTTGTTCATGATCCTGCTGGGCCTGTATTTGGCCGGCTGGTGGACTGGACTGGCGCGGTTGGAACAGGCGGGCGGACGGCTGTGGCGACGGATCGAGCCGCTGGGCCGGCGGTTGTTGCCGGTGCGCACCCCCGGTCGGGCGCTGGGCATCGGGCTGGTGTGGGGCTGGCTGCCGTGCGGGCTGGTCTACAGCGTGCTGGTGTGGGCGATGGGCGCCGGTGGGGCACTGAACGGCGGCTTGCTGATGCTGTGTTTCGGGCTAGGCACGCTGCCGGCGCTGCTGGCGATGGGCGCGTTCGCGGCGGTGCTGGCGGAATTCGTGCGCCGGCCGTGGGTGCGTCGGCTCGTCGGTGCGCTGGTCATCCTGTTCGGGGTGTACGAGATTGGGTTGGCGGCGCGGATGTTTCAGGGCGCGTGAAGCGGTGGTGGGGGCGGCGCCAGCGAGCCCGTGGGGAAATGCTCCAGCGCCGCCGGATGATCCTGAAACGGGCTGTGCCGGTCGGTCTGGCTGGGGTGACGGGTGTAGCGCGCCTCGGTGAACAGGCTCAGATCGGTCAGGCCGAGTTCCCGGACCAGCGCCCGGCTGGCGGTATGATCGACCGTGTGGGAGCGCCACGCCGCGTCCGCCAGCGTGAGTCCGAACAGCAGCAGTAGGACCGCGAGCAGACTTAGGGCAACGTCCGCCTTGCGGGGACGGGAAGATGATTGAAAGCGCACGGGCGATCCAACCGGTTGTTTGCCGAGCCACAGCATATCCCAATCCTGATTGGCATGGATAGTGCTCAACTCCCAGCTTTGAGATTGAGCAAACCAAGGCCGTCGATGAAGAAAGTCGAAGTGATGTTGATCGACGCCCATTCGGGGCGGTCGGCGATTCTGGAGCAGGCCCTGAGCGACGCCGGCTATCAAATCACCGTTCGTACCGCCAGCACCGACAAGCTATTGCAACAGGTGCGGGAGACCCGGCCGGACGTCATTCTGATCGATATCGACCTGCCCGACCGCGATACTCTGGAGCAGTTGCGCGAGGTCGGACAAAACCAGCCCCGACCCATCGTGATGTTCGCCGAGCGCAGCGACCCCGAAACCACCGCCGCCGCTTTGCGCGCCGGGGTCAGCGCCTACGTGGTGGACGATCTCAACCCCCGCCGTCTCCAGCCGATCATGGAAGTTGCTATCGCCCGGTTTCGCGAGTATCAAGCCCTGCGTCGGGAGCTGGAAGAAACCCGTAGCCGCTTGGCCGAGCGCAAGGTCATCGAAAAAGCCAAGGGGCTGCTGATGGCGCAACGGAATTTGAGCGAGGAGGAAGCCTATCAGGCGTTGCGCAAGCTGGCGATGGATCGCAATCAGCGGATTGGCGAAGTGGCGCGCACCGCGATTTCACTGCTGGAAATGTTGGGTTGAGTGGAAAGCCGCCAGCATTCAATGTGGTGCAAGATGATTGCGCCTTGCGCCACGATAGCGCAAATCCGGTGGACACGACCCCCCTAACAGGCTCTATTGCGCAGGCCAATTTTATGAATATCAACTGCTAAATTAACTTGGCACTTATTGTGCTAGATCGAGTTTAACAGCCCTTCCCACCGGCGGGATGGGTTCCGCGGCCAACGGCGGTCGCGCATCGGACAAAGGCGTCCAGCTCTCGCGTTTTGCGCAGGGTTGGACGCCTTTTTTATTGGCTGTCTGGCAGGAGCACGACATGAGCAAAACGAACGCGACGAACGAACTGGCGCAGGCGCCCAACCCATCCCGGCGCAAATTCCTGAAGACGGGCGGGCTGGCGCTGGGTGGGGCCACCTTGCTGGGCGGGACGCCGCCCTGGTTGCAAGCCGGCGCCTGGGCGGGGGAGGGTGGTTTGGAAAAAACCAAGTTAACGTTGGGCTTTATTCCGCTCACTGACTGCGCGCCGTTGGTGGTGGCCTTCGAGAAGGGCTATTTCAAGAAATACGGCCTGGAAGTGGCGCTTTCCAAGGAGGCGTCCTGGGCCAACATCCGCGATAAGGTCGCCATCGGCGAACTGGATGGCGCGCACATGCTGGCGGGTATGCCCATCGCCGCCAGTCTCGGTGTCGGCGCCCTGCCCAAGGCCACGATCACCGCGTTCTCGATGGATCTCAACGGCAATGCCGTCACTGTTTCCAACGAACTGTACGAGCGGATGGTGAAAGCGGACCCCGAGGCGATGCGGGAACGGCCGCTCACCGCCCGCGCCCTAAAAAAGGTCATCGATGCCGACAAGGCCGCCGGCAAGGAGGCGATGACCTTCGCCATGGTGTTTCCGGTTTCCACCCACAACTACCAGTTGCGCTATTGGTTGGGATCGGCGGGTATCAACCCGGATCAGGATCTGCGGTTGATCGTGATTCCACCGCCGCAGATGGTCGCCAACCTCAAGGCCGGCAACATCGCCGGCTATTGCGTGGGCGAACCGTGGAACGAGCGGGCGGTGGAAACCGGCATCGGCCGGGTGTTGATTACTAGCTACGAACTGTGGAACAACAATCCGGAGAAAGTGTTCGGCGTTAACCTGGAATGGCACGAGAAGAATCCACGCACCCATCAGGCGTTGCTCATGGCGCTGCTGGAAGCGGCGCAATGGATGGATCAGCCGGACAACCGCATGGAAGTGGTCAGGCTGATTTCGCAAAAATCCTACGTCAACGCGCCGGAAGACGTGGTGAAGATGTCGATGACCGGGACCTTCAAGTACGCGCAAAACGAGGAGCCGCGCCCGCTGCCGGATTTCAACGTCTTTTATCGCTACGCCGCCAATTTCCCCTGGCTGTCGCACGCCGCCTGGTTCATCACCCAGATGTACCGCTGGGGACAGTTGGAGCAACCGGCGAACATTCTCCAGACCGCCACTTCGATCTATCGCCCCGATCTGTACCGCCAGGCCGCCAAAGCTTTAAACGTGCCGTATCCGACGATTGATGTGAAGACCGAGGGCAATCACGCCGAAGGCTGGACGCTCAGCGAAGCCACCAGCCCCATTGTGATGGGACCGGATCGCTTTTTCGACGGTGGCCAGTTCGATCCCAAAAAACTGGGTGAGTACGTCACCAGCTTTGCAGTGAAAAACCTGAAGGTTGCGCCGGACGCACTGCTCAAGGCTAACGCCTGAATGGGAGAGGAAAACGAGATGAGTAAAGTCATTGCCCTGACCATCACGCCGCCGGTTGTTACCGAAACCGCTGGAACGGTATCGCCGGTCGCCGAAGTTCGCCAACCGGTTTTGGAAGCAGCCAATGCCGAGCGGCAACCGCCTGCATCCCCGGCCTATGCGTTCCCGCCGGTATCGCGGGCCAGGCTGCGCGCCGCCGCCATCACCCACGCTATCGTGTTGCCGGGGGTAGTCTTCCTGCTGGTGCTGATTATCTGGACCTTCGTCAACGCCAAAATCACCAGCGACATTCCTACCCCCGCTGCGACTTGGGCGCGGGCGGTGGAGATTTTCAGCCATCCGTTCTACATCGCTGGCCCTAACGATATGGGCATCGGCTGGCAGGTGTTGTATTCGCTGGGCCGGGTCATGGCGGGCTTCGCCTTGGCGGTTATCGTGGGGATTCCGGTTGGGTTTCTGATGGGCGCCAGCCGCGCCTTTTATCAAGCCTGCTATCCGTTGGTGCAGATTCTGCGCCCGGTCAGCCCGCTGGCCTGGCTGCCCATCGGCTTGCTGGTGTTTCAGGCGAAAGATCCGTCGGCCATCTTCGTGATCTTCATTACCAGCATCTGGCCGGTGATCGTCAACACCGCCGCCGGGGTGCAGGCCATTCCGCAGGATTATCTCAACGTGGCGCGGGTGTTGCGGCTGGGCAAGCTGGAAGTGACCCGTCGCATCCTGCTACCCGCCACCCTGCCGCACATTCTGACCGGGATGCGGCTGTCGTTGAGCGTGGCCTGGATGGTGATCGTGGCGGCGGAGATGCTGACCGGCGGCGTCGGCATCGGTTTTTATGTCTGGGACGAGTGGAACAACCTCAACGTCGCGTCGATCATCGTTGCCATTGGCCTCATCGGGCTGGTCGGGATCATGCTGGAAAGTGTGATGAACCTGGCGCAACGCCATTTTGATTACAACTGTCGTTGAGGAGAGATCGCCATGAGCTACCTGAACATTTCCAATGTGGATGTGGTGTTTCCGACCGCCAACGGCGCTTACATCGCCCTGCGCGAGGTGCATCTCGAAATCGAAAAAGGCGAATTCATCGCCATCATCGGCCATTCCGGCTGCGGCAAATCCACGGTGCTAAACGTGGTCGCCGGCCTGCTCGAAGCCACCCGTGGTGGGGTGCTGCTGGAGAATAAGGAGGTGAACAGCCCCGGCCCGGATCGCGCCGTGGTGTTCCAGAACCACTCGCTGTTGCCGTGGCTGACGGTGTACGAGAACGTGCGGATTGCGGTGGACAAGGTGTTCGGTAAAAGCAAGTCCAAGGTCGAGCGTCACGACTGGACCCTCCACAATCTCCAACTGGTCCACATGGAGCACGCGCTGGACAAGCGGCCGGGCGAGATTTCCGGCGGGATGAAGCAGCGGGTCGGCATCGCCCGCGCCCTGGCGATGCAGCCCAAGGTGTTGCTGATGGACGAGCCGTTTGGGGCACTCGACGCCCTGACCCGCGCTCATTTGCAGGAATCGGTGATGGAGATTCAAGCCGCGCTCAACAACACCGTGCTGATGATCACCCACGACGTGGACGAGGCGGTACTGCTGTCCGACCGCATCGTGATGATGACCAACGGCCCGGCGGCGACGGTGGGCGAGATTCTGAAGGTGGATCTGCCGCGCCCGCGCAACCGGCTCGAACTGGCGGACGACCCGACCTACAACCACTACCGCGCCGAGGTGCTGCGCTTTCTCTACGAGCGGCAGCGGCGGCCGGAGGCGGCGTGAACGGGATGGCAAAGGGAGATTCGATGATGAAAGAACGTCTGGTTCTGGTGGGCAACGGCATGGCCGGGATGCGCACCTTGGAAGAGTTGCTGGCCATCGCCCCGGATAAATTCGACATCACCGTGTTCGGCGCGGAGCCGCACGGCAACTACAACCGCATCATGTTGTCGCCGGTGTTGGCCGGCGAAAAGACCATCGACCAGATCATGATCAACGATCTGGACTGGTACGCCGAGCGCGGCATCACCCTGCACGCTGGCCAGAATGTCGTCGAGATTCACCGCACGCGGCGCGAGGTCAAATCCGCCGACGGCACGGTCGCCCGCTACGACCGGTTGTTGCTGGCGACCGGTTCCAGCCCTTTCATTCTGCCGATTCCGGGCAACGACCTGCCAGGCGTCATCGGCTTCCGCGACATCCAGGATGTGGAAACCATGCTGGCGGCCGCGCAAACCGGCAAGCACGCGGTGGTGATCGGCGGCGGCCTGCTCGGCCTGGAAGCCGCCAACGGCTTGATGAAGCAGGGAATGCAAGTCACGGTCGTGCATGTGCTGGATACCCTGATGGAGCGCCAGCTCGACCCGGTTGCAGCGGACATGCTGCGCGTGAATCTGGAGGAGCGCGGCCTGCGTTTCCTGATGGGCGCCCACACCGCCGCCGTGCTCGGCGCGGAGCGGGTCCGCGCCGTGCGGTTCAAGGACGGTCTGGAAATCCCGGCCGATCTGGTGGTGATGGCGGTCGGCATCCGGCCCAGCATCGAACTGGCGAAGCAATCCGGCATTTATTGCGAGCGCGGCATCGTCGTCAACGACACCATGCAGAGCTACGACCCGCGCGTGTACGCGGTCGGTGAGTGCGTGCAGCATCGCGGCCAATGCTACGGCCTGGTCGCGCCGCTGTGGGAGCAGGCCAAGGTCTGCGCCAACCACCTCGCGCGCTATGGCATCGGCCGCTATCAGGGTTCGGTGACCAGCACCAAGCTCAAGGTGACCGGTATCGATCTGTTCTCCGCCGGCAACTTCAACGGCGGTTCGGGCTGCGAGGAGATCGTGTTGCGCGATCCGGCGCGCGGTGTCTACAAGAAGCTGGTGATCAAGGAAAACCGGGTACAGGGCGCGGTGCTGTACGGCGATACCGTGGACGGCGCCTGGTATTTCCAGTTGCTGCGCGAAGGCACCGACATCGGCGCTTTCCGCGAAACCGTGCTGTTCGGCCACGCGCACATGGCCGATTCGGGCCGCGACGGCTTCAGCGTGATGACGATGGCCGACGATGCCGAGATTTGCGGTTGCAACGGCGTGTGCAAGGGCGCCATCACCAAGGCCATCTCCGAGAAGAAGCTGTTTACCGTCGACGAAGTACGCGCTCACACCAAGGCGTCGGCGTCCTGCGGTTCCTGTACCGGACTGGTCGAACAAATCCTCGCCGCCACCGTCGGCGCCTTCGACAAGACGCCGAAGGAAAAGGCTCTGTGCAAGTGCACCGAGCACAGCCACGATCAGGTCCGCAAGACGATCCGCGAGCAGCATTTGAAAAGTTTGCGAGCGGTGTTCGATTTCATGGAATGGAAGACGCCCGACGGTTGTCATTCCTGCCGCCCGGCGATCAATTACTACCTGATCTCCACTTGGCCCAGCGAAGCACAGGACGACCCGCAATCGCGCTTCATCAACGAGCGCGTGCACGCCAACATTCAGAAGGACGGCACTTACTCGGTGGTCCCGCGCATGTGGGGCGGCCTGACCAATCCGAAGGAATTGCGCGCCATCGCCGACGTGGCCGACAAGTTCCAGATTCCGACGGTGAAAGTGACCGGCGGCCAGCGCATCGACCTGCTCGGCGTCAAGAAAGAAGATTTGCCGAAAGTCTGGGCCGATCTCAACGCCGCCGGCATGGTGTCCGGCCACGCCTACGGCAAGAGTCTGCGCACGGTAAAAACCTGCGTCGGCACCGACTGGTGCCGCTTCGGCACGCAAGATTCGACCGGCCTCGGCGTCAAGCTGGAAAAAATGACCTGGGGGTCGTGGACGCCGCACAAATTCAAAATGGCGGTGTCCGGCTGTCCGCGCAACTGCGCCGAAGCCACGATCAAGGACTTCGGCGTGGTCTGCGTCGATTCCGGCTATGAGATTCACGTCGGCGGCAACGGGGGCATCAAAATCCGGGGCACCGACTTGCTCTGCAAGTGTGCGACCGAAGAGGAGGTGAAGGAATACTGTTGCGCATTCATGCAGCTTTACCGCGAGGAAGGCCGCTATCTGGAACGCACCGCGCCGTGGATCGAGCGCGTCGGTCTCAGTTACGTGAAATCGCGCATCGTCGAGGACGAAGAGAATCGCAAGGCGCTCTGCGCCCGTTTTCTCGCATCGCAACAGTACGCCCAGATCGATCCTTGGGCCGAGCGCGCCAGCGGTCGGGTGGACGCGCACGAGTTCCAACCTTTACAGCGAGTAGGTTGAGGAGCGGAGACCATCATCATGTACGACTGGCACGAAATCGGCGCGCTCGACGACATTCCTCGCCTGGGTTCGCGAGTGGTGCAAACGCCGCACGGCGACGTAGCGATCTTCCGTACCGCCGATGACCAAGCGTTCGCCTTGCGCGACCGCTGCCCGCACAAGGGTGGGCCGTTGTCGCAAGGCATCGTTCACGGCCACCGGATCACTTGTCCGCTGCACAACTGGGTGCTGGAACTGGAGAGCGGCCAGGCGGTCGCGCCCGACGTGGGCTGTGCCACTCGCTATCCGCTTCGGCTGGAAAACGGGCGGCTCTGGCTGGGGCTGAACAACGTGGTCGGCCTGGCGACCGCGTCGCGGGAAGTGGCCTGAACGGGAGGGTAGGGCAATGAGCGGCGCTGGCGAAACGGTTCGCACCACCTGCCCCTATTGCGGGGTCGGCTGCGGCATCAAAGTCACGGTCGATTCCGACGGTGGCGCGCGGGTGGAGGGCGACGAGCAACATCCCGCCAATTACGGGCGATTGTGTTCGAAGGGCGCGGCGCTGGGTGAAACCCTGAGTCTGGAGGATCGCCTGCTCTATCCCGAAATCCACGGCCAGCGCGCCACTTGGGACGAGGCGCTGGATGCGGTGGCCGAGGGCTTTCGCCGTGCGCTGGCGGAATATGGACCCGACGCCATCGCTTTTTACGTCTCCGGGCAGTTGCTGACCGAGGATTACTACGTCGCCAACAAGCTGATGAAAGGCTGTCTCGGCGGCGCCAACATCGACACCAACTCGCGGCTGTGCATGGCGTCCTCGGTCGCTGGCCACAAGCGGGCGTTCGGTTCGGATACCGTGCCCGGTTGCTACGAGGATCTGGAGGAAGCCGATTTGGTGGTGTTGGTGGGCTCCAATCTGGCCTGGTGCCATCCGGTGCTGTATCAGCGCATCCTGGCCGCGCGGGAGCGGCGCGCGGGCCAGCCGAAACTGGTGGTGATCGACCCGCGCCGCACCACCACCTGCGATGCCGCCGAAACGCACTTGCCGCTCAGGCCCGGTTCCGACACGGCGCTGTTCAACGGTCTGCTGGTGCATCTCTATCAGCAGGACCGCTTGGACCCGGAGTTTTTGGAACAGCATGTCGCGGGATTCTGGCCGGCCTATCGGGCAGCCAAGGACGTCGCGCCCAACGTCCCCGCCGTCGCTGCCCGGACCGGCTTGCCGGAAAGCGAGGTTGCCGAGTTCTACGGGCTGTGGGGCCGTACCCGCAAGGTGGTGACGGTCTACTCGCAGGGCGTGAATCAGTCCGCTCACGGCAGCGATAAGGTCAACGCCATCATCAACTGCCATCTAGCGACCGGACGCATCGGTCAGCCAGGCATGGGACCGTTCTCCGTGACCGGGCAGCCCAACGCGATGGGCGGACGCGAAGTCGGCGGGCTGGCGAACCAACTGGCGGCGCACATGGACTTTGCGCCGGAGGATGTCGAGCGAGTGCGGCGGTTTTGGCACGAGCATACCCTCATCCCCGACCCTTCCCCCAGAGGGGGAAGGGAGTTTATGCCCCTCGCCCTCCGGGAGAGGGGTTGGGGTGAGGGGACAGCGCCGGCCATCGCCAGTCGTCCCGGGTTAAAAGCGGTCGAGCTGTTTCAGGCGGTCGCCGACGGCCAGATCAAGGCGCTCTGGATCATGGGCACCAATCCGGTGGTCAGCTTGCCCGATGCCGACGCCGCGCGGGCGGCTTTGCAACGCTGTCCGTTGGTGGTGGTGTCCGACGCCGTGGCCGATACCGACACCGTGCGGCTGGCGCACATCCAGTTGCCGGCGCTGACTTGGGGCGAGAAGGAGGGTACGGTGACCAATTCCGAGCGGCGGATTTCCCGCCAACGGACCTTTCTGCCATCGCCGGGCGAAGCGAAACCCGACTGGTGGGCCATGACCCAAGTGGCCCGCCGACTGGGATTCGGCGCGCTGTTTCCTTTCGAGTCGCCAGCGGCCATTTTCCGCGAACATGCGGCTCTGTCGGGATTCGAGAACGAGGCGGGCAGTCGTCGCGACTTCGATATCTCCGCGCTCGCCGGCCTCACCGATGCCGACTACGACACCCTGCAACCCCTGCAGTGGCCGTTGCCACGCGGCGCGACGACGGGGGCGGCACGCCTGTTCGGCGCGGGCGGTTTCTTCACCGCCGACGGCAAGGCCCGTTGCGTCGCGGTCGGCGAACGCGCGCCGGCGCACGCGGTGGACGACAGCTTTCCGTTGGTTCTCAACAGTGGCCGGATTCGCGATCAGTGGCACACCATGACCCGCACCGGCAAGACCGCGCGGTTGACCGGGCATATCCCCGAGCCTTACGTCGAGATTCATCCGGTGGACGCGCTGGCTTGCGGGGTGAGCGAGAACGGCCTGGCGCGGGTGCACAGCCGCTGGGGCGAGGTTATCGTCCGGGTGCGCACCAGCGCGGAGCAGCAACCGGGCAGCGTGTTCGTGCCGATGCACTGGGGTTCGCCGCTGGCGCCGCGCGGGCGGGTCAACGCGGCGGTCAATCCGGTCGTGGACCCCTTGTCCGGTCAGCCAGAATCGAAGCATACCCCGGTGCGGGTCCAGGCGTACCGCCCGCGCTGGCACGGGTTTCTGTTGTCGCGCGACAGCCATCGAACCCGCCGGCGGTCGAGTACCGGGTCAGCGTGCGCGAGCAGACCTGCTGGCGCTACGAATTGGCGGGAGAAGCCGCGATTGACGGTTGGCCGGCTTGGGCGCGCGGCTTGCTCGGCGATGATCCAGACCGGGAATGGCTGGAATTCGCCGATGTGGGCACGGGTCGCTACCGGGGTGCGGTGCTGGTGGGGGGACGCCTGCAAGCCTGTTTGTTCGTCGCGCCCGGTCACGAATTGCCGTTGCGGGGCTGGCTGGCCGGACTATTCGCCAGACCGGGACTCGATTCCGCCGAACGCGCCAGTCTGCTGGCCGGGCGGCCGGGAGGAGGACAGCGCGACTGCGGGCGAATCATCTGCGCCTGCTTCGGGGTCGGGTTGAATACGCTGACCACCGCCATTCGCGAACGGGGACTGGCGACGCCGGAGGCCATTGGCGCGACGCTGAAAGCCGGCACTAACTGCGGCTCCTGCGTGCCGGAGCTACGACAACTGATCGCGCAAGGCTAGAATCATCGCTCCCGAACCCTCAATCAAGGAGCGAGAATCGCGATGTCCCGCGTTCAAACTGGCTTGGAAACGCTTCTCAACGAATTTCCCGAAAAAATCCGTAATGCCCGAATTGGGGTGGTGTGCCATCCCGCCAGCGTCGATGCCGAATTGCGTCACGCGCTGGATCTGTTGCAAGCAGCCGGCGCCCGGATCGTCGCCATTTTTGGCCCCGAGCACGGCGCCCGGGGCGAAGCGCAGGACATGGAGGATGTTGAAGACGTGCCGCTCGATCCCCGGCTTGGAGTCCCGGTGCATAGCTTGTACGGCGCGACCTTCGAAAGTTTGACTCCTCGCCGGGAACAGCTTGAGGGTCTCGATGCGCTGGTGATCGACCTGCAAGATGTGGGCGCGCGCTATTACACCTTCGTCTGGACCATGGCGCTGTGCATGGAAGCGGCCGGCGCGGTTGGGGTGCGGGTTCTGGTGTGCGACCGTCCCAATCCGCTCGACGGTCTGACCACCGAGGGCAATCTGATCAAGCCTGGTTTTGAATCCTTCGTTGGCCTCCATCCGCTGCCCAACCGCCACGGCCTGACGCCCGGCGAGATCGCCCGTTACGTCCAACGTCGGCGGGGCGTCGAATGTGAGTTGGACGTGCTGCCCATGCGTGGTTGGCGGCGCGAAATGGTTTTCGAGGACACCGGACTGCCCTGGGTCTATCCCTCGCCCAACATGCCCACGGTCGACACCGCGCTGGTCTATCCCGGCATGTGCCTGGTGGAGGCCACCGAATTGTCGGAGGGGCGCGGCACCTGCCGGCCGTTCGAAGTGGCCGGAGCGCCAGGTATCGACCCGGAGGCGCTCGCCGCTGACCTGTCCCGGCAAAATCTCGCCGGCTGCCGGTTTCGCCCGCTCTATTTCCGGCCCAAGTTTCAAAAGCACGCCGGCGGTACTTGTGGGGGCGTGCAAATCCACGTCACCGACCGCCGACGGTTCGATTCGTATGCGGCGGGCGTTGCCTTCCTGCAAAGCGTCAAGCGCGTCGCCCCGGATGCGTTCGCTTGGCGCGCGAAACCCTACGAATTCGTGGCCGACATTCCCGCCATCGATCTGCTGGCGGGAGATGACCGGCTGCGGCTTGGCGCTGGAATCCGGACACCGATCTGGCCGAGCTTGCCCGCCAGTGGGCGCAAGAGCGGGCGGCGTTCGAGGAAATTCGCCGGGAGGCGTTTCTCTACTACAACACCCCGCAAATACGTCCCCCTCTTTTTTTAGGCTGCTAGCGGGCGCCCGGTGTATATCCACTTGAAAGGTTTTGCCATGGTTTTGTTGAAAAACTCGATGAAACTGAGTATTCTTGCTTGAAGCTTTTCTATTGATGAAAAGCTTCCACGTCTTAATAAGCGCCGGGTCAGAATCGAAAACCAAATCTCAACCTGATTGAGCCACGATGCATGTTTTGGGGTATAAACAAATCGGATTCGATGGCTCTTATCCTCAAGAAATTGTTTATGACTATTCATACTCTCTAAAATACCTTCTTTCCCTTTTTTGCCTAAATCTTCTTTAATATTACAACGCTCCGCAACCCGTTCTACCAAGCTGGCCGATTGATGAGTATTGAGTTGATCAACAATAAAAATCCATTGACTATCCGGATCGGTATCCATCGTCTTTTCAATGTGTTCGACAAAATCTTTCTCGGTACGCGTGTCGCCGATGGTCGGATGAATGACTCGACCCGTCGCGACTTCAAAATTCGCGATCAAGGTTTGCGTGCCGTGTCGTTCATCACTATGTTCGCGTCGCTCGCAACTCTGGACTTTCGGTTCCATCGGTTGTGTCGGATGCAAGCGCTCCAGCGCTTGTATCCCCGTCTTTTCGTCGGTGCTGATGACATGAATGCCTTGTTGATGCCATTCGGCAGCATTTTGATAGAGAGCACAGACCGTTTGGGACGCGTTCTGGAAAGATTCCGTACCCTGTTCTGGGGAGTTGAGCCAATACCGGGTTTTGTGCGGCTTGAGACGAGCGGCTTGGAGCAGTCTTCCCACGCTCGAGGGTGAAATGTGTTCCACCACTCCTCTTTTAACCATTTGATTGGCCAGTTCTTGATGAGTCCAGTGGCTCACGCCTTCGGTAGAATCGTCCAATACTTCACAGGTGATCGCGTACAACTGGGTCACTTGTTCTGGGGTAAACGTGTCGGGTGCGCCCGAGCGTATACTCGTCACCGAGCACCTCGGTGAAAATCTTTCGATAGGCCGCATCCGAGATCGGGTTAATCTGACTCTCTAACTCGCGCAATAACGGTTTGACCTCATCCCAGCGACCACACCATTTGCGAACGGTCTTGCGATCGACACCGAGTTGCTTGGCGATTAAGTTGATACCTTGTCCCGATCCATAGGCTAAAATAATTCTGCTCCGTTCGATCAATCTTTGCTCGGAACGACCGCCGCGCACCATCTTTTCCAGCACCCGTTTTTGGGTGTCGCCGAGCCGATCGGTGAAGGATATACCGAACTCGGTCGAGGAGGAGGAGAGGACCGATGATTCTAATGACCTGGGGACTTCCAGTGGATCTGGGGCCGAAGATCGATTTTCAATGGTGCGTGCAGGAACGGTAAGATAAGCTATCGAGGGGCAAGAAGGTGAGGTCGTTTCAGGGGTCGAATCGTTGAATGTTGGAGAGGGTAAATTGACAGGTTTTGTATCGCTTGTTGAATCGGATTCAAATTTATTTTTTGGAAAAATTATTTCGATGGTTTTTTTAACGCGATCCATCAATTTCATGGTTTATTGCCTCACTTGAATTTAGATTTCGTTGCTTTATTTTAAATAAATACCGTAGCGCTTACAAAGAATATTTGATCTTCACCTCTATTCACACCGTGGCTCAATCATAGGGGGACAAACTTGCGGGTTGCTGTACTACTGATCGGTGTCCGCCAGTTCCGGCTTGGTGTGATAGCCGCGCGGGGTATAGACCCATTTGCCCACCCGCCGGGTTTCGCTGTTGCCGACCATGACCAGCGATAGCATGTTCAGCGGTTCCGGATCGAGTTCGCCCAAGGTGGTCACGGTGATCTGCTCCCCTTTGCGGGTGACGTTGAAGGCGACGACGACGGGAGTTTCCGGCTGGCGGTAGCGCGACAGGATTTGCCGGGCTTCCAGCAGTTGCCAGGAGCGTTTGTTGGACACCGCGTTGTAGAAAACGATGGCGAAATCGCCCTGACCGGCCAAGTCGATGCGCTTGGCGATCAGTTCCCACGGCGTCAGCAGGTCGGAGAGGGATGATGCAACGTTTAGAATTCCGCGCTTGTATGCTTGCAGATAATTTATGGTATGCTCTGCATTTGCAAGCACGGTTTTTTAAGGTATGCAAGCATGGGAAAAGACGAACGCAAAGTTCCTGGCGCTATAGCGCGCGCTAACAAGTTATCTCCTCAGCATCGTGTCGAGATCGCGCGAAATGCCGCCGCCGCACGCTGGGGGATTCCGAAGGCTACCCATCGGGGAGAACTGATAATCGGGGAAATTCATATTCCATGCGCGGTACTGGAAGATGGTCGTCGCGTGTTGACGGAACACGGTATTAGTCATGCTTTGCTTGGCTCCCGCAGCGGAGCATCGAAACGCTTGAAAAAAGCACATTCTGAAACAGGAACTATCGTACCGCTCTTTCTCGCGCCGGAAAGACTCAAGCCATTTATTTCAAAAGAAATGATTGAGGGTCCTCTCGCGCCCGTTCAATATCTCGACGGAAGCCGGGCAGTCGTAGGATACGAAGCAGCGATTCTCCCGGCCACTTGCGAAATCTGGCTAAAGGCGCGAGACGCCGGTGTTCTCCAAGCGCAGCAACTTGACAAGGTGCAGCGTGCAGAAATCTTGATGCGAGGACTTGCTCACGTTGGCATCGTTGCACTGGTAGACGAAGCGACAGGTTACCAGGAAGTTCGTGATAGGTTAGCGCTTCAAGCCATTCTCGATAAGTACCTTCGGAAAGAATTTGCAGCTTGGGCGAAACGCTTTCCCGATGAATTTTATCGTGAAATGTTTCGCCTGAAGAATTGGAGCTATAATCCAATGTCCGTTGCACGTCCTGGTATTGTGGGAAAATATACCACGGATGTGGTGTACGAACGGTTGGCACCTGGCATTGTGGAAGAATTAGAACGAATCAATCCAAAAAACGAACGCGGAAACCGGCGCGCTCGCCATCATCAGTGGCTTTCCGATGATATCGGGCATCCAGCTTTAGCACAACATCTCCATGCAGTGATAGGATTTATGCGGGCATGTGCTAGTTGGGAACAATTTATTGGGTTACTTGATAGGGCTTTCCCAAAGAAAGGCCATACAATTCCGCTGCTACTTGAGTGATTTAATCGACAAGTTCGTTAGGAGTTTTCTAAATTCGTGACTATCGAAAAGCATTTCGACGTTTCCATGGTCGCCGCGATGGCACTCAAGGAAAAGCAGATTCAGCAGAATTACAGGCCCATCATCGCTGTTCATAAATGGTTCGCAAGGAGACCCGGTGCCCTGTTTCGTGGGTTGATCCTGGCCGAGTTTGCGAATCGTCCGCTGATCGAGACGTTTTTTTGCGCCAACGACTTCCCTGGTCGCGTAGTTGCTGACCCCTTTATGGGTGGCGGCACCCCGCTTATAGAAGCCAACCGCGTCGGTTGCGATGTGCTTGGTTTCGACATAAACCCGATGGCTGCGTGGATCGTCCGGGAAGAAATTGAGTATCTAGATCTTAGTGTCTATCGTCAGGCCGCGCGTGAGTTAATCGCCAAACTGGAAAGAGAGGTTGGCAGATTCTACCGTACCGATTGCCCGATACACGGTGATCGCGACGTACCGGTCAAATACTTTATGTGGGTCAAGATGATCGATTGCGAGCGATGCGCTCGGGAAGTGAAGCTGTTCCCTGGCTACCTGCTGGCTAACGATAGCCGACATCCCAAGAACGTCTTGGTTTGTCCCGACTGTGGTGAGTTGAACGAGGTTACCGATACGCACAAGCCGGGTAAATGCCGTTATTGCAGTAGCGATCTCGCCGCGACGGGACCAGCCAGACGCAATCGCTGCGCATGTCGGTACTGCGGCTACATCAATATATACCCTCGACCAGCCGCTGGCCCTCCACGACATTATTTGTTTGCTATCGAGTATTACAACCCGCACCGTAAAAACAACCACACCGGCCGGTTCTTCAAAAAGCCAGATGCGCGAGACCTGGAGCGGATTGCCGCCGCTGAGGCGCTTTGGCGGACTATGGAGCCACGTTTTGTCCCAGTTCAGGATATTCCATCAGGTGACGAAACGGATCGGCTGCATCGTTGGGGCTATCGCCGCTATCGAGATCTATTCAACGAACGTCAACTTCTCGGCTTGGAATTGGGTTGCCAGCTAATCGTTGATGTAAGTAATCGGCGCATACGGCAAGCATTGGCGACCAATCTCTCAGACCTGTTGCGCTACCAAAACATGCTATGCCGCTACGATACCATGGCGCTGAAATCGCTGGATATCTTTTCCATCCATGGGTTTCCGGTCGGGTTGGTGCAGTGCGAATCCAATCTGCTCGGGCTCGTCAACGGTTCAGGCGCGACAGTAGGTTCGGGTGGTTGGCATAACATCGTCGAGAAGTATGCCAAGGCTAAGCAGTACTGCGACGAACCTTTCGAGACGCGGCAGCAAGGTGGCCGAAAGATTGTAGTACCCATCAAGGGCGAATGGATTGGCGAGCGCTTGAATGGCAAGCCTTGCCGGTCGGTGATCATCCGTTGCGCCGATTCCACGCGGGCGCGGATCGAGGTAGCAAGTTTGGACGCAGTTTTCACCGACCCGCCTTATTTCGGAAACGTGCAGTACGGCGAATTGATGGATTTCTGCTACGTCTGGCTTCGGCGTTTGGTCGGCACGGAATCCGAAGGTTTCGACCGGGAAAACACGCGCTCTCCGGGTGAGTTGACCGGCAATCAAGCTCAGGCACGCGGGCTCCATCACTTCACTGATGGTTTGTCGGCTGCCTATCAGGTCGTGGCTCGTGCCCTCAAGCCGGGAGCACCACTCGCCTTTACTTTTCATTACAATCGGTTGGATGCTTACCATGCGGTTGGAGTGGCGATTCTCGACGCAGGTCTTGTTTGCTCGGCCAGCTTTCCCTGTCCAGCCGAGATGGGTGGTTCCATACATATCCACGGCACGGGTTCTTCCATCGTCGATACTGTTTTTGTCTGCCGTTCGCAAGGCCGTGTCCAGCGCAGCCTGATTTTCGATAATGCCGCCGAACTAATCGAGTTAGCCCACAACGACTTGGATAAGCTTCGCATGGCCGGCATGAAGCCGACTGCTGGCGATATGCGTTGCATCGTCTACGGCCATCTCACGCGCATGAGCGTTTGGAAACTCCGTGCGTCTTGGGCGGCCGACGCGCCCGCTCGGGAGCGTCTCGCGCGTTTCGCGGATACCCTTGCGGCCTTCGGCGACTCTCGGGTTATTATCGATACCCTTGCGCGAGCAATAGTGCCAACGGCTACCTGTGTAGCTGAGTTAAGCCCTCTCTACGAACAGGAAGACCGTGATGCCGTTTCCTTTTGAAGTTCCTTTCGAGCAGGTGCAATCGGATCTGGATGCCTATGTAGATGCGGTTTTCGGGGCGCTCCGTTCCGAATTTCTGACCTTGCCCAAGGGCGATGGCTTCATCGAGTACCCGGTATTCGAACGAGGCTACGAAATGCTGAAACGCGCTACTGGCGGTTTCCGCGATCTATCTCCGGAACCGGTCATCGAGGCGGTGTACCGAATGCCCATCGCGCTCATCGTGCTGCGCTCGATGCTCGGTTTTACCCCGCCAGAGTGGGCTTATGTCACGACCCAACGCCTTGATATCGAAGTCCCGCAAGGCGCGGCACGCACGCTTGATCGTACCGTGCGGCTGAATCCGACCAAGCCCCTGCGCGAGCATGGGGGCGTTACCGATCAGCGCATTCGCGCTTTGGTGACGACCGCTTGTCAGCTTCTGGCCGAGGGTATGTCGGAGATACCCGGCGTGCTACATCGGTTGGACAAGGCCGATACCCGGCAAGGGCTCGCAAGTCTTCAACCGCTGGTCGATCTGGGTGTGCCTTATGCCATGGTGCTCTACGAGCGATTTCTGGGCCGGCCGTTCGCTGGCCATCGCGACAGCATCTCCGAACTGGTCGGGGACGTGCTGGAAACTGCAATCGAAGCCGTGCTATCCGATGCAGGCATCAGCTTTCGGAAAACGAAGCGCGCCGAGCGCGTGAACGGTTTCGATCAGGCTCCCGATTTCATTGTGCCCGACGAATTCAACCCCCAGGTCGTTATCGAGGCCAAGATCACGGAAGATGACGGTACCGCGCGCGACAAAGTGACGCGCGTCCAGCATCTCGGCACGCTCGGCATGCAGGGCCGGCAGCTGCACGAACCGCCGCGCTTTGAAGTCATCGCATGCATTGCCGGTCGTGGCTTCAAAGTTCGCCGCGAAGACATGAAGAAACTGCTGCTGTCTACCCGTGGCAAGGTATTCACTTTGGAGAACCTTGACAGATTGGTCGAATGCAGCCGTTTGGTCGAGTTCAGGACTCGAAAAGCGATAAAGCCAACTTGATTTCCATGGCTGCGGCTTTAGCCCGCGCTTTAGCCGCGCAAGCGGCAGCCGTGGTACAAACCACCGCCTTCAGGCGTCGCGCCCTTCAGGTGGCGGTTTAATCCGCCGCAAAGCGTTTCAGGCGGGGGTTTATCCCCCGCCAGCTCAACCTACCGGCTTTAGCTGGTAAGTCATTGAGTGCGATCAGCGGTTGGTTTCTCAACCCGCCAACTCCGGCTTGGTGTGATAGCCGCGCGGGGTGTAGACCCATTTCCCGCCCGCCGGGTTTCGCTGTTGCCGACCATGACCAGCGATAGCATGTTCAGCGGTTCCGGATCGAGTTCGCCCAAGGTGGTCACGGTGATCTGCTCGCCCTTGCGGGTGACGTTGAAGGCGACGACAACGGGGGTTTCCGGCTGGCGGTAGCACGACAGGATTTGCCGGGCTTCCAGCAGTTGCCAGGAGCGTTTGTTGGATACCGCGTTGTAGAAAGTGATGGCGAAATCGCCCTGACCGGCCAAGTCGATGCGCTTGGCGATCAGTTCCCACGGCGTCAGCAGGTCGGAGAGGGAAATCACGCAGAAATCGTGCGCCAGCGGAGCGCCGACCCGCGCCGCCGCCGCCTGCATCGCCGAGATGCCGGGGATCACTTCGATGTCGACCTCGGCCCATTCTGGTTTCGGTTTGCGCGCCAGCAGTTCGAACACTACCGTCGCCATACCGTAGATGCCGGCATCGCCACTGGAAATGAGCGCTGTGGTCCGGCCGTTGGCGGCGAGGTCGAGCGCCAGGGTGGCGCGGGCCAGTTCCTCCCCCATCGGCGTCTTATGGCGGGTCTTGCCTGCGGTCAGTTCGCCGAGCAGGTTCAGATACAGCCCGTGGCCGGCCAGATCGGTGCAGGATTCCAGCGCTGCGCGGGCGGCGGGACTGAGATGGTCCAGCCCGCCGGGGCCAGCGCCGATGATGTAGAGTTGTTTCATGAAGTCCTTGGGATGACGGTGTGGATTTCTTTCGATGGGGAGGGACTGGGTGAAGGTTAGCCGAACAAGGCTTAAACTGTAAAAAATCGATATGGCATAAAAGACCCGAACCGCTGAATTCATGCCAAAATTTTCCTTAGCGCTGTTCGGACGTGGGCGGGGCCGAGCACGACTGGATCGTCGGTGGCGAGGTCGGGCAGGCGTGGTGAAGGGTGGAGTGGCAGTCCGCTCCGGCGAGAGTTCCGACTATGACGTTGGCTTCTTCGCCTCGGCGCAAGCCCGCTGGCGTTGTCCCAAGAACCGGCCCAACCCGTCCTGTCTTTCGGCTATACTTAATCTTATACAGAATTGCCGGAGATATTGATTATGACAAATTTTACAGATACTTTGCGAATAAGCCCGATGAATCTTGGATTTAGACGTAAAATTTTTAATACTGCCGATGCGGAATTTTTTTTCATCAATACGGCTTACTTAGATGCTTATATTGAGTTACTAGAGGGTATTCGTCAACATCGTGGTTTGTTAGTTTTGACCAGCGAGGCTGGTATCGGAAAAACCTTATTGTTACGTAAACTGGTTAACGAAGCACCGGCAAAAATCAAATTCGTTTTTTGTTATTCGACCAATCTTGACTTCAATAATCTACTCGCGGTTATTAGTGATCAATTGGGGGTAATGACCCAAGGACAGGAATTTTCCGATAGACTCGAAGCGCTAAAGAACTATTTTAGTCATTGTTTTTCACAGGGGATAGATATCGCTTTGCTTATTGATGATGCGCATCATCTGAACGAAGATGTACTGAATGGGCTGCTCGCTCTATCCCACTTGGAGTTTGAAGCGGGTAACACTGTACAGATCGTGTTGAGCGGGACGCCGGTACTCGAAGAGATCCTGGCCAAGATCCAGGTTTTTCATAGCTATCTAGCTAGTGCCGTGCGTATTCGCCTAGAACCTCTGACTACTGCGGATGTGGCGGCTTTCATATCCCGACAAGTGCAACACGCAGATGGTCCGTCCATGGAGTCGCTATTTCCGTTGCCAGTCATCGAGCGGATTACTCATTATACTGGAGGTATCCCGCGTTTGATCAACACGCTCTGCGAGCGTGCGTTATTAAGCACCCAAATTAAAGGGCAAGTAACTGTATCGATAGCCACCGTCGATGAAGCCGCCAGTGAGTTAATACTACGGGATAGGACGATGACTTCATCTCCTGTCGCCGATTTTCCATCCTTGGAAGAGACCCGTTCAGGCAATACTGTTCAGGTTGCGAGAATGGAACAGTTACTTGCTAAAAGTGATAGTCTCCTTGGCGAAGAAACCCAATCCATATTGATCGGGTCGCTATCGGCGGATGAACCTGAAGAGCATTCCCAAGCCGTGATGCAGCAGTGGGATGATCTTCAATTTGGGAAAAAGCGTTCCAAACTGTTTAACTCTACTGGGCTACAAATTGTATTATTGATATTAATGGCGCTGTTAGCCGGTCTGCTTGGTGGTACGGGAAGTGTTTATTTGTACCAGCGTACTATCGCCGAGGTCAAACCGCTGACGCCAGCCGCGTCCACACCTGCCGATATAACGACATCTGTACCAGCCCCAATCAATAAAGTTGAACCGCCGGCTATGCCGGGATCGGCGCAAGCACCCCTTACAACCAGTCCAGAAATGTCGACTAAGCCGGTCGCTATATTGGAGGCTGGCTCACCACAGAAACCATTGGAATCATCCCAAGCTCCTAAAACGGTAACCGAAACTACTCATCCCGTCGCGAAGATCGAATTGCCACCTGCTTCACCATCAACCACGGCAGCAAAGCCGCCAGAGACATCACTGATTTCATCTTATATGAGCAGTGGCGATTTATTACTGGCACGGGGTGATATTATTTCGGCACGCCTTTTTTACTTGGAAGCAGCTAACGCCGGTTCTGTTGTGGGGATGATGGCGGTTGGCAAAACCTATGACCCGATGATATTGAATCAACTGGGAACCAAGGGATTCCGTGCTGACCCTGTCAAAGCAGCGGAGTGGTACTTGAAGGCCAAAAAAGCCGGTGATTCAGAAAGCATCGAGCGTCTTGAAGAGTTGAAACGCTGGCTGTCCAAATCTCCGGCGCTAGAAGAAATTGAGGCGAATAATCTGCGGGAATTGCTGCGCTAGCTTGCATATCAGTATTGCCAGTGGAATCAACGGCAAGATCGCATCCTTAATTATTGGCGTTGTAGCCATTCTTGTGCTGGCTGAAACCGCGTCCATCCGGGAATCACGGCGGATAAACTGACTTCCCGCCACTTGGGATGCCGGCCTGGTTGCTGAAATTCGTTGAAACGTCTAAAAAAGTGATTGACGAAGTTGGCCACTTTTTTATGACGGGCATTGATGCGTTCCCAGTTGTATACCGCCAGCACAGCGCCGACAGCAACTGTTTTAACATCTTGGTCGGGTTTGATCAGATTAGGATAATCTTGACTGTTCAGTTGAGTCGGCAGATAGGTTTCCAGCAGTGTTGGGGTGTGATCGACGGATACGAAGTGTAAGGAGTCAGCGGCTGTCAACTTCTCAAACAACTGAGCTGGCTTGCCGGCCACATAAACCAGCGCGTCGATTTCACCACTTTTCAATTTTTCCAACGCAGTTGCCTGATCATAATAAGTGGGTTCTACTTGAATCTTCAAGATGTCGAAAAGAATAGAAGCGGTAATAGATGTCCCACTACCTTTCGTATCGAAGTTGACCCTACGACCAGCAAGGTCGCTGAGATTGTTGATTCCAGACTTTGCGATTAAATGGAATTCTTCGTTGTACAGTTTTGTAATGTAATAAATGCGTTTTTCGATGTTTTTATAAGTTCCTTGGCGCTTTAGATATTCCAGCACATCCGACTGGACGATGGCCATATCGACGCCTCTAAGATATAAAAGATCGCTAATATTTTGAACCGAGCCTTTACCGATAATCGCCAGGACGCGTAAATTATCCGTATCCAAGACCGTGGTCATATCGGCGGCGATGCGGATATAGGTGCCGTTAACGCCACCCGCAATGATGCCTACCTCGCCTTTGCTGGACCGCTCCGGCGGAGCGGTAGCCTGTTCACCAGGGACAGCCGCTTGGGTTATGCCGGCAATACTCATTAAGATAAAAAAAAGTCCACTTCTAAGCCAATCGTTTATCATTGCTAGCCTCTTTTCTCAGCCGTCACCAAGGGAGTTGTAGTCAGAATCCTAATATGCAAATTTGTAGGTGTTAATAAAAAGAATCTTGAAAAACCATGGGTTATAAGCTAATCCCGGAATTATCGTTCTCTGCGCCGAAAATCTAGACTAGCCGTCGACCGCCACCCACCCCCAACGTTCCATAACGAAGATCTCGTGCGGATTGAAACGAGCTTTATAGGACATTTTATCGCAGCGTTCCACCCAGTAGCCCAGATACGCCCATTTCAACCCCAGCCGCCGCGCCTCGGCGATTTGCCACAGGATCGCGAAGGTCCCAAGACCGCGCGCCTCCTGAAGTGGATCAAAGAAAGTATAGACTGCCGATAGCCCGTCGCCCAAGCGATCCACCACCGCCACCGCTAATAACTCCCGGTCGTGGCGGAATTCGCATAGCCAGGTCGGACACCAGCGCGAGGCGATGAACGACCAATAATTGTCCGGGCTGGCCGGGTCCATGCCGCCGCCGGCATGTCGGAGCTCGATGTAGCGGGCGAACAGCTCGAAATGCTCGTCGTGGAACTCCGCCTCCGTCATCCGCGCCCGCAGATCCTGATTGCGCGCCCAGATGCGCCGCTGCGAGCGGTTCGGGAGGAATCGTTCCACCGGAATGCGCAGCGACCGGCAGGCCACGCAGCCCCGGCAATGCGGCCGGTAGACATGGTCGCCGCTGCGCCGGAAGCCCAGGTCCGCCAACTGGGTGTAGAGCCGGCCGTCGGTCACCGCCGGGTCGGCGACCAGGTTGCGCGCCCGCCGGCCCGGTAGATAGCTACAGGGATACTCGGTAGTCAGGAACATGCGCAGGTCGTACAGCGAATCGCGAGGGTTGCTCATGGCGGCGTGGGGGGAGTCAGCAGATCGGCGAGTAAGTCGTCATCAAGGCGCCAGGGTCCATCCTGGCCGGGGAGGGGGCAATACCGCGCCAGCAACTGGAGAAACATGACGCGGGGAATGTCCACCGCTCCCATGCGCGCCAGATGCTCGGTGTGCACCTGGCAGTCGATCAGGGCGAACGCCCAGCGCCGTAGTTGCGCGGCCAGCGCCACCAACGCCACCTTGGAGGCGTCGCTCATCGCGCTGAACATGGATTCGCCAAAGAACACCTGGCCCACCGCGACCCCGTACAAGCCACCCACCAACTCGTTCTTATGCCAGATCTCGATGGAATGGGCATGCCCGAGCTGGTGTAGCCGGCAATAGGCCCGGTGCATCTCCAGCGTGATCCAAGTGCCGGAATCCAGGGCGCGCGGCGCGGCGCACGCAGCGATAACCGCCGCGAAGGCAATGTCGCTAGTGATGGTAAATTGATTTTTTTTCAGCGTCTTGCGCAGGCTGCGCGAGACGTTGACCGATTCCGGCAACAACACCAGCCGCGGATCTGGCGACCACCACAGAATCGGCTGGCCGGTGGAATACCAGGGGAAGATACCCAGCCGGTAGGCGCGCAGCAGCCGGCGCGGTGACAGGTTGCCGCCGGCGGCCAGCAGGCCGTCGGGCTCGGTCAGGGCCCGATCCGGCGGAGGAAACGGCTGGTTATCGTCACGCGGATCCAGCCATGGCAGGCGCATCGGGCGTCACCTCGTCACGGTAGGGTGAATGTTGCAGCAGTTCCCGGGCGTACTCGCGCACCGCCGGCGTTTCCCGGGCGAGAAAATCGGCGATGGCCTGGCGAAAGCCGGGATGGGCGATCCAATGGGCGGAATGGGTGAAGGTCGGCAGAAAGCCCCGATAAATCTTGTGTTCGCCCTGCGCGCCCGGCTCGAACCGTTGCAGGCCCCGCTGGATGCAATAATCCAAACCCTGATAATAGCAGGCTTCGAAATGCAGGCTGTCATAATCGGCCCGGCAGCCCCAATGGCGGCCGTAGAGGGTGCTGGCGCTGCGAAAACTGATGGCGCCGGCGACCTCGCGGCCTTGGTCGAAGGCCAAAACCAGCATCAGCCGGTCGCCCAAGGTCTCGGCAATGTCCTGGAAGAAGGGCAGGCTCAGGGTCGGGATGCCGCCCAGCCGCTGAAAGGTGGAGCGGTAGAATTCATGCGCGGTATGCCATTGTGCTTCGCTGAGTTCCCGCCCGGCCAACACGCGCAGTTCCAGCCCGGCCTCGCGCACCAACCGGCGTTCGCGGTTGATGTTCTTGCGCCGCTTGGCGGTGAAATGGTCGAGGAAGTCCTGGAAATCCCGGTAGCCACGGTTTTGCCAATGGAACTGACAGCCCAGCCGGGGCAAAAAGCCCCGGGCTTGCAGCCGGTCCAACTCGACCGGCGGCGGAAACAGCCAGTGAATCGAGGACCAGCGTCGGCGACGGGCTTCCTCCAGCAGATATTCGATCATGGCGCGCGCGGTATCCTCGGGCGCGGCCTGGTCGGGCGCCAGCAGCAGCCGGGGACTGGTGGCCGGCGTGTAGGGGATGGCGCCGACCAGCTTGGGGTAGTAGGGCAGGTTGTTGCGCCGGTAGGCTTCGGCCCAGCCCCAGTCGAACACGAACTCGCCGTAGGAGTTGAATTTCAGATACAGCGGCGCCGCGCCCAGCAACCGGCCGCACTCGTCCCGGCAGACGACGTGCCATGGCAGCCAGCCGGCCTGCTCGCCGACGCACTGGTGGCGTTCCAGGGCGCTGAGGAATTCGTGGCTGAGAAACGGGTTATGGTCGGGAACCAGGGCGTTCCACTCGGCGGCGGGAAGGTCGCTCAGGGCGTCGAGGCGTTGGATGCGCATGGTTCGAAATCGGCGATAGAGTCGGGCAGAAAACGTCGGCGCGCGAACGTGGCGGGTTCGTCGCGTTGATTGGAACTCGAAACCGCGCATCGGTTCGCCCGCGCCCTTCACCTCATCGCCCCGGAATGGGACAATGGCTCCTCATTCAGTTCCCCGACGGCCCCGCTGGCGGCCGTGTCCTTCGCGACCGATGGCGTCGTGCAACGATCACAACAGGATTGAATTTTGGCGCAGGCACATCGAATCAAGCCCGACCCGCCCGCAATTCGGGCGGGGATCCTCCGTTTCGTCCATAAAGTATTGCGAGAACTCAGTTTCTGGTTGCTGGCGTCAGTCGCGCTGGGGATGATCGGCGCGCTGGTGACGTTCAGTCCCGAAGACCCCGCCTGGACCCATGCCGCGACGGTGACCCGGTTTCATAATCTTGGCGGCGTGGTCGGCGCCTGGTTCGCCGACGTGACTCTATACTTCTTCGGTTATGCCGCCTATCTGCTGCCGCTGGGCGTGGCATTCGCGGGCTGGCGACTGTTCAAGCGCGGCGCTCTGCTGGACCTGGACGGCGAGATCGTGCTGCTGCGGGTGCTGGGGTTTTTGGTGACGCTGGCGACGGTTTGCGGCCTGGTGGCCGCGCACGTGCGCGCGGTGCCTGGAACCGTGCCCGGCGCCGGCCCGGCCGGTGGTTTGGTGGGGATGCATGTTAGCCAGTTTCTGATCCAGGCTTTCGAATCCGTGGGCGGTAACCTGTTCATGGCCTTGTTGTTGCTGGCCGGCGTGGTTCTGACCACCGGACTATCCTGGCTGACCTTGCTGGACTGGATCGGTCTGGCAGTGCTGAAAATGGTGGATTGGATCGGCGGTTTGGTAATGGCGCCATTGCGCTGGATTCAGCCGAAGACGATGGGGGGCGGCGGCGCGCAAAGCAAATCTGCCGCAGGGACCGCGCCGGCATCCGATTCGCCGGACGCCACGCCGACGCCCGGGACGACGCCCTTGGCCCGGTTTTTCCCGGCGCTGGCGGACCAGTTTGAGCAGGTCGCCGAGAAATTCCTGGCGAAATGGCGGTCCCGCCGAGAGGTGGCCACAGCGGCCACGCCCGTGGTTTCCACCGAGCCCGTGGTTCCGGCCTCGCCACCCGAGCCAAAGCCCGCGCCGGCCGGGGGCGGCGAACCGCGGGCGACTGCGTCCGCCAACCGCCCTGGGACGCGCATCGAGCCGGTATTGAACCTGCCGTCGAACCACCCGTCGCCATCGGGGCGTCCCACTGCGGGTCCTGCCGGGTCGCCGGCTGCTGACAAGGAGCCGCCAACCGCGCCGGACTGCTTGACGCTGGTGCCGACTGTCGCGCCGTTTCCCGGGAAGATTCCTGGGGTTGCCCCTACCTCGCCGCCGATAGCGAACCGGTCCACGCCGCTGATGCCGGTGCAGGGCTTGACCGCCGCTGCATCGAACGATCCGCTGGCATCGGTGGTATCGCCGCTGTCCCCGCCGTCCAGGGTTTCTTCGGTTCCGTGGGTAGTCTCCGAAACCGATTTCGACAGTGAGGAGAGCGATCTGAACGCCGACGATTCATCCTTGCTGGGGTTTCGACCCGAATTGACCGTGACGCCACGTCCGGCATCGGCGTTGCAACCGCCGATGCCGACGCGGGCCGAGACGGCGGTCATGGTGCGCCGGGTTGCGTCGCCGATGCCGGTTGCGTCGTATCCGTTGCCGCCGCTGCAGTTGCTCGACCCGCCGGTTACCAACACCACTGGCTATTCTCCGGAAACGTTGGAGCACATGTCGCGGCGAGTGGAAATCCTGCTCCGGCATTTCGGCATCGTGGTCAAGGTGGTGGCGGTGGAGCCGGGGCCGGTGATTACCCGCTTCGAGGTTGAGCCGGCGCCGGGGGTGAAGGTGAGCCAGATCAGCAATCTGGCCAAGGATCTGGCGCGCGGCCTGTCGGTGATCAGCGTGCGGGTGGTGGAAATCATCCCTGGCAAGTCGGTGATCGGGCTGGAGATTCCCAACCAGCAGCGCGAGATTGTATACCTGCGCGAAGTGCTGGAGTCACCCATCTACACCCAGTCCATCTCGCCGCTGACCTTGGCCTTGGGCAAGGACATCGGCGGCAATCCGGTGGTCGCCAATCTGGCGAAAATGCCGCATCTGCTGGTGGCCGGCACCACCGGTTCCGGCAAGTCGGTGGCCATCAACGCCATGCTGCTCAGCCTGCTGTACAAGGCATCGCCTCAGGAGGTCCGACTGATCCTGGTGGATCCGAAGATGCTGGAGCTGTCCATGTACGAGGATATTCCGCATCTGTTGACCCCGGTCGTCACCGACATGAAGGAGGCGGCCAATGCCTTGCGCTGGTGCGTGGTTGAGATGGATCGCCGTTACCGGCTGATGGCGGCGTTGAAGGTGCGCAACATCGCCGGTTTCAACCGCAAGCTCGCCGATGCCTGGGCGGCGGGCGAAGGCATCACCGACCCGTTCTGGAAGCCGGGGGAGGGCGGTTTTTCGGGCGAAATCCCGTTGCTGCAGCCACTGCCGTTCATCGTGGTGGTCATCGACGAACTGGCCGACATGATGATGATCGTCGGCAAGAAGGTGGAAGAATTGATCGCGCGGCTGGCGCAGAAGGCGCGCGCCTCCGGCATCCACCTGATTCTGGCCACCCAGCGGCCGTCGGTGGACGTGATTACCGGGCTGATCAAGGCCAATATTCCGACCCGAATCGCGTTCCAGGTGTCATCGCGGGTGGATTCGCGCACCATTCTCGACCAGATGGGCGCGGAGCAACTGCTGGGTCATGGCGACATGCTCTATCTGCCGCCGGGCACCGGACTGCCGCAGCGGGTGCATGGCGCGTTCGTGGACGATCACGAAGTCCCGCGGGTGGTGGACTATCTGCGGCAAACCGGTACCCCGGATTACATCGACGACGTGCTGGCCGAGCCGCGCGAGGAAGCCGACGGTGCGGAGGAAGTCGACGGTAGCGGCGGGCGTGGTGGGGAGAGCGATCCGCTGTACGACGATGCGGTGCGCATCGTCACCGAATCGCGCCGGGCCTCGGTGTCCGGGGTGCAGCGCCGCTTGCGCATCGGTTACAACCGGGCGGCGCGGCTGGTCGAGGAGATGGAGACAGCGGGCGTGGTGGGTCCGGTGCAGTCCAACGGTAGTCGTGAGGTGCTAGCTCCACCGCCGCCGTGAGTTCGATCTTGACCTTATTCGGACCGCCTGCCGTGGAGTATCAGCCCCTCCCGCAATCGGACGAAAGGCGATGAATGGACCGTCGCCAGCAGTTGCCGGGCATTGGACAGCCCGTGGACAACGGGCAAAAGGAAAGGGGCTAGGCTTTCACCTAACCCCTTGTTTTGTATGGTGGGCCGTGTGCGATTCGAACGCACGACCAACAGATTAAAAGTCTGCTGCTCTACCGACTGAGCTAACGGCCCACGAAAGGGCGGTCATGTTACAACAATCCGTCGAAATCGCAAGACTCGACGAAGATTAGCGCAAGGATTGCAACCGTCGTTCGGCGAGATTAGCCGCTTGAGTGTTGGGATAGACCTGCACCAGTTTTTGCAGCACGTCGCGCGCCCGAGCGGTATCGCCTTGTTCCCCATACAGGTAGCCGAGCTTTAGCAGCGCATCCGGCAGCCGCACGCTTTGTGGGTGGTTCAGGCCGAGATTGATGAACGCCTCCTTGGCCGCGTTGTAATCCCGGCTGAGGTAGTAGGCCTCGCCCAGCCAGTATTGGGCATCGCCCGCCAGGTCGCCGTTCGGATGCGCTTCCAGAAAGCGTTGCCATGCGGAAATCGCTTCCGAGTAACGGCCTTCGCGAAGTTCGCCCAGGGCTGCGTCGAACTCCGCCCGTTCCGTGCCGGTCGGGGCGGTTGGTGGCGCGGCGGCGGAAGGCTGAGTCGGCGCCGGCTGGCCACGGGCATCCTCCGGGGGTTCCACCACCGGCGGTGCGGCCGATGGCGTGGCTGTTTCCGGCGGATGCGCTGGATGGCCGGGCGCTGCCGCCCGTTCCCGGGCGAACGTTTCGATCCAATTCCGTTGGAGTTCCAGCTCCCCCCGGATTTGCCGGACTTCGGCTTCCAACTGCTCGATGCGCTGGAGCAGTTCCAGAGTCAACTCGTTATCCGGGGGGCGTTGGGGGTGAACCGTGCCGGGCAGCAGCCAGCCACCCAGCAGCAGCGCCATGAGCCACGAGGAACCGTGCTTAATCATGAGCAGGACTCATCCGTCAGTAGACGATTTCCACGCGCCGGTTCAAGGCGTAGCTTTGCTCGCTTTGGCCGCTGGCGGCTGGGCGTTCCTCGCCATAGCTGACGATCCGGATCTGCTGGGGCGGTACACCCGTGGCGATCATCGCCTGGCGCACGGAATTGGCGCGGCGCTCGCCCAATGCGATGTTATATTCGCGACTGCCGCGCTCGTCGGTGTGCCCTTCCAACTGGGTGATGATGCGTGCGTTGCCGGTCAGGGCGCGAGCGTTCGCCGCAATGACTGCTTGGCCTTCGGCCGGGATTTCGGCGCTGTCATACGCGAAATAGATGATGCGATCCGCCGAAGCGGTGCCGCCCCCCCCCCGGCGACCGCCTGCCCGGCCTGTTCGCCCCCGGCGACCGCCTGCCCGGCCTGTCCGCCACCGGCCTGGGCGCCCGTGGTAGTGTCGTAGGTGTCGTACTGGCTGGGGGCCTGACCGTAGGGATAACTGTAGGCATCCTGCCCCGGTTGCGCGGTGATGCCCTGTTGTTCGGTTGTGGCGTCCTGCTGGACGCCGGTCTGGTCCTCGCCGGTGGTGTCGCCGGTCGAGGCGCAGCCGGCCAGCAGCGCGAGCGCGGCGGCGGCGATCAGGTTTCGATTGAAGTGTTGCATGACGATGCTCCCCTAACGAAGTGAAGGACGAAATTAGCGGCCGTAGGGCGCCCAGACTGGATCGCGGCCGTTGCCGCGCAGGGTGAAGTCCTGTTTGACGCTGCCATCCAAGGATACCGCCGTCAGGCGCTGACCATTGGAGTAGATGATCATCTTGCCGTTGGGCGCGAAGCTGGGCGATTCGTCCAGCCCGCCTGAGGTCAGCACCCGGAACTGCCGGTTTTGCAGGTCCAGCACGGCGATGTAGAAGCGACCACCGCGCCGATGCACCATCGCAATATAGCGGCCATCTGGCGAAGCGGTCGGTCGAGCGTTGTAATCCCCCTGGAAGGTGAGCCGTTGCGCCGCGCCGCCGCCGGGGCCGATCCGGTACAACTGCGGCGAACCACCCCGATCCGAGGTAAAGATGATACTGCCGTCTGGCAACCAGACCGGCTCGGTGTCGATAGCGCTGCTGCTGGTGAGGCGGACGGGACTCTGGGTCGCCAGATCGAGCGCGTAAATTTCCGGGTTACCATCCTTGGACAGGGTGAACGCCAGGCGCTGGCCGTTCGGCGCCCACGAAGGAGCGCCGTTGATGCCGGGCGCGGCGGACACCACGCGCCGGGCGCCGCTGTAGACATCCTGAACGATGATTTGCGGCCGGCGCCCTTCGAAGGAGACATAGGCCAGCTTGCCGCCGTCTGGCGACCAGGCCGGCGACATGAGCGGCTGGCTGGAGCGCAGAATCATCCGGGGATTCTGGCCATCAGCGTCGGCAACCACCAGATACCAGGAACCGCCACTGCTCGCGACGTAGGCGATACGGGTTCCCGCCAACCCTTTTTCGCCCGTGAGTTTTTCGTAAATCAGATCGCTGATCCGGTGGGCGACTGGCCGCAACTGGTTCGGTGGTACATCGAAAGATAGATTCAGCAACGGACCGCCCTGGGCGCCGGCCAGTTGGAACCGCACGACGTAACCGCGGGGACCGCCGGGCTGGGCTTGACCGGTGACGGAGTAGTCCGCCCGCGATCCGGCGGGCTGCGGTGCGATTTTACCAGTGCGTTGCAGATCGGCGGTGACAATGCTGGCGATATCCTCGGGGGCCCCACCGCCAAAAGGCGCGATGGCAACGGGAATACCGCTGCCCTCGATGCCTTTGGTGATGTCGATGGTCAGTGGCTCCGCGAGGGCCGAGCGGCCGATAAGCAGCAGGGCAGTCAGTCCAAACAGTTTAATTACGGGTCTCAATGCCTAACCTCCTGGTCTGAAACGGAAATTGAAGTTACGAAACTTGGCGAGCACGTCGGGGTCGCCGGGCACCGGCAGCGGCGATGCTTTCTGTACAGCGGCGACGGCGGAATTATCGAAGGCGGTATCGCCGCTGCTCTGTGCGATTTGAACGCCGGTAACCGCGCCAGATGGCATCATGGTAATCCGTAGCGTACAGGACAGGCTGCCGCTACTGTCCAGTGGTAAAGACCAGTAACGTTCGACGCGCTGTTTAATCAGGGCCGCGTGCCGCGCCACGGCTTCTCTAAGGAATTGTTCGCGAGCCGCCAGTTCCTGAGCCAATTTGCGAGCTTCCTCCGCTTTGCGTTTGGCCTCGGCGGCGGCCTGACGCTTGGTTTCCTCGGCGGCGGCCTGACGCTTGGCGGCTTCGTTGGCTTCGCGGCGCGCGGCTTCGGCGGCCTGGCGCTTGGCGGCTTCGTTGGCTTCGCGGCGCGCGGCTTCGGCGGCCTGACGCTTGGCGGCTTCGTTGGCTTCGCGGCGCGCGGCGTCGGCGGCCTGACGCTTGGCGGCTTCGTTGGCTTCGCGGCGCGCGGCTTCGGCGGCCTGACGCTTGGCGGCTTCGTTGGCTTCGCGGCGCGCGGCGTCGGCGGCCTGACGCTTGGCGTCGGCGGCGGCCTGACGCTTGGCGGCTTCGTTGGCTTCGCGGCGCGCGGCTTCGGCGGCCTGACGTTTGGCGGCTGCGTTGGCTTCGCGGCGCGCGGCTTCGGCAGCTTGGCGCTTGGCGTCGGCGGCGGCTTGACGCTTGGCCTCTTCGTTGGCGTCGCGGCGCGCGGCTTCGGCGGCCTGGCGCTTGGCGGCTTCCGTTGGCTTCGCGGCGCGCGGCTTCGGCAGCCTGGCGCTTGGCCTCTTCGTTGGCGTCGCGGCGCGCGGCTTCGGCGGCTTGACGCTTGGCCTCCTCGGCGGCGTCGCGGCGTTTGGCGTCGGCGGCGGCTTGACGCTTGGCCTCCTCGGCGGCGTCGCGGCGTTTGGCGCCGGCGGCGGCTTGACGCTTGGTCTCTTCGTTGGCTTCGCGGCGCGCGGCTTCGGCTTGACGCTTGGCCTCCTCGGCGGCGTCGCGGCGTTTGGCGTCGGCGGCAGCCTGGCGCTTGGTCTCTTCAGCGGCGGCTTGACGCTTGGCGTCGGCGGCGGCCTGGCGCTTGGTCTCTTCAGCGGCGGCCTGACGTTTGGCGTCGGCGGCGGTCCTGGCGCTTGGCCTCCTCGGTGGCGTCGCGGCGTTTGGCGTCGGCGGCGGCTTGGCGCTTGGCCTCTTCGTTGGCTTCGCGGCGCGCGGCTTCGGCGGCAGCCTGCTGTTTGGCGTCGGCGGCGGCTTGGCGCTTGGCCTCCTCGGCGGCTTCGCGGCGTTTGGCGTCAGCGGTAGCCTGACGCTTGTCCTCTTCGGCGGCGGCCTGCTGTTTGGCCTCGGCGGCGGCCTGCTGTTTGGCCTCGGCGGCGGCCTGGCGTTTGGCCTCTTCAGCCGCTTCACGACGCGCTTCTTCAGCGGCTTCGCGGCGCGCTTTTTCAGCAGCTTGACGCTTGGCTTCCTCGGCGGCTTCGCGACGCGCTTCTTCTTCATGCTGACGACGGATTTCCGCTTGGCGTCGCGCCTCTGCTTCGCGCTCAGCCCGCGCCAGCCTGGCCTGCCGTTCCGCTTCCTCGCGCTTTCGACGAAGCTCTTCCTGCGCCTGCCGTTCCAGTTCCTCCCGGATGGCGGCTTCGTCCACCACCTCCGATTGAATGGGTTCAATTTCACTCTGTTCGGTGCGCGGCACGTCCGACAGGTTCAAGTTGAGCAGCAAAAATACGCCCACCACGGTATGCACCGCGAGGGTGACCGCCGTGGCTACAATATCTTGATAGGTGGTCTGGCGCTCCAGATGCATCGGCCGCGACTACCGACCGTCCGGCGGTGTATCCGGCGGCGCGGTGGACAATCCCACCTTGTTCGCGCCCACTGCTTTCAAGGCCGCCATGGCCTGGATGACCTGCTCGTAGCGCACCTCTTTGTCGGCGCGAACCAGCACCGGCGGCTGCGGCGCGCGCTGTAACCGTTCCTCAATCTCCGTGCGGTGCGGGGCGAGTTGCTGGCAATCCACCGGTTGCGCTTTTTCCGAGCCGACATTGAAATAGCAGGCGCCATCCCGTTGCACCGACAGCACCAGCACCTCGGTCTCCGGCGTCCGGGCATCCAGGGATTCCGCTGGGGCCTTGGGCAAATCCACCTCGACGCCCTGGTTGAGCAGCGGTGCGGTAACCATGAAAATGACCAGCAACACCAGCATCACGTCGATGTACGGGACGATGTTAATTTCCGCCTTGAGGCGGCCGTGCGAGCTGCGCCGGGCCATGGGGTCAACCTTGGGCGGCCGGGGCGCGAGCGGCCTCGGCGTGGCTCTTGCGCAGGCTGTAGGACTGGCGCTGGAGGATGTTGGAGAACTCTTCCATGAAGGTCTCGTACCGGTTGGCTAACCGGTCCACCTCGTGCGCGTACCGGTTGTAGGCGATCACCGCTGGAATAGCCGCGAACAGGCCCATCGCGGTCGCGATCAACGCCTCGGCGATGCCCGGCGCCACCTGCGCCAGCGTCGCCTGCTGCGCCATTCCAAGCGCCCGGAAGGCGTTCATGATGCCCCAGACCGTGCCGAACAGCCCGATGTACGGACTGGTCGAGCCAGTGGTCGCCAACAGGGACAGATATATGTCCAGATGATCCAGTTCCCGCGAACCGGCGGCCCGCATCGCCCGCTGCGCGCCGCTGACCACCGATTCCGGATCCACGGTCGGCTGGGAGCGCAAGCGCAGAAATTCCTGAAAACCCGCCAGGAAGATGGCCTCCATGCCCCACACCTCCTCCTTCTGGCGGTTAATGCGCGCGTACAGCGAGGCCAGATCGATCCCCGACCAGAAATCGTCCTCGAACTGGTTGGTCGCCCGTTTCGCGGAAGCCAGGACCAGCGCCTTCTTGACGATCACCCACCACGAAGCCAGCGAAATCAGCACCAGCCCCAGCATGATCAACTGCACGATCAGACTGGCGTTGGCGATCAGACTCCAAAACGATAAATCATGCGTCACCGACGATCTCCCTCATCAAGTCCTGGGGCATCCGACATGCCTGAAAACTCTCGGCGTCGAGGCAGGCCACTTTGACCTGCGCGCCGCACAGCACTTCGGCGGAATCGGCCCGCCGGATGGTCTGGGCGAACGTCAGGCTGGCGCCGCCGGCCGCCGCGACCTGACTGATCACCTCCAGCCGGTCGTTGAAGCGAGCCGGTCGACGGTAGTCCACCTCCAACCGCCGCACCGCGAACAACAACCGTTGATCGCGTAGCAGCGCATCCTGCTCGAAGCCGTGGGCGCGCAGCCACTCGGTGCGAGCGCGCTCCATGAACTTCAAATAATTGGCGTAGTAAACCACGCCGCCGCTATCGGTATCTTCGTAATAAACCCGGATGGGCCAGACAAAGGTTTCCATCTTTCGTTAAAATGCCATTTTAGTCATTCGAAAACCCGCACGCGCCCATCCGATGGATCGGCGCGAACCCATGGAGGATTCCCCGATGCGCACTCCAATTCTGCCAGTCTTGCTGCTGGCCGCGCTTCCCACCCTCGCGGCGGCGACGCTGACTTTCGAGGAAGTCGACACCGACGGCGATGGTCTGATCAGCGCCGACGAAGCCGCCAGCGTCGAGGATCTGGATTTTAACGCCGCCGACGGCGACAACGACGGTACGCTCAGCGTGGACGAATACGATATCGCGGTGGAAAGTCTGGCGTCGCCCACCGACGTCGCTCCTCCGACCGATGCCGACACCGACGCCGATACCGACGCCGACGCCGAGAAATCCAACCCGCCAGCCGCACCTTCCACCGGGGCTGACGCCGTCAAACCCACGGTGCCCCCGACACCCCCGAAGCCATAACCGGCTGTGTGCGGACGACGCATGCGTCGCGCCGACATCAAGGCGCACCGCCAAACAGATCGCCGCTGGCTGCCGGGCTGGCGGTCGCCAAGCCAAAATGGCGGTAGGCGTGCGCCGTCGCCACCCGCCCGCGCGGGGTGCGCATCAGAAAGCCTTGCTGGATCAGAAAGGGCTCCAGCACGTCCTCGATGGTGCCGCGCTCCTCGCCCAGCGCCGCCGCCAGCGTGTCCAGCCCCACTGGCCCGCCGCCAAACTTGTCGATCATCAGCCACAGCAGTCGCCGGTCCTGCTCGTCGAAACCACGTTCGTCCACTTTCAGCAGATCGAGCGCCCGTTGCGCCACCTCGACGGTGATTCGCCCATCTGCTTTCACCTGAGCAAAATCCCGCACCCGCCGCAGCAACCGGTTGGCGATGCGCGGCGTGCCGCGCGAACGCCGGCCGATTTCCGCCGCGCCAGCGGGAACATCGGTTTCGACGCCGAGAATCCGCGCCGAGCGGGTCACGATCTCGGTCAGTTCCTCCGGGGTGTAGAACTCCAGCCGGTGAACGATGCCGAAGCGGTCCCGCAGCGGCGAGGTGAGCAGCCCGGCGCGGGTGGTGGCGCCGACCAGGGTAAACGGCGGCAGATCCAGCTTGATCGACCGCGCCGCCGGCCCCTCGCCGATCAGGATGTCGATCTGGTAATCCTCCATCGCCGGATACAGCACTTCCTCCACCACGGGACTCAGCCGGTGAATCTCGTCGATGAACAGCACATCGCGCGGTTCCAGGTTGGTCAGCAGAGCGGCGACATCACCGGGCCGCTCCAGCACCGGCCCCGACGTCTGGCGCAGGTTGACGCCCATCTCGACCGCGATGATGTGCGCCAGCGTGGTCTTGCCCAATCCCGGCGGGCCGAACAGCAGCACGTGATCCAGCGCCTCGCTCCGGGCGCGGGCGGCGTGGATGAAAATCTCCAACTGCTCGCGCATGGCCTGCTGGCCGATGTAGTCCGCCAGCCGCCGGGGACGCACCGCCCGGTCCAGCGTGGCGTCTTCGCCGCTGGCGACGGGAGCAATCAGACGGTCGGGTGAGTTCATGCAAGTAGCAGCGCGGTTTTAAAGGTTTTTAGTGGAAAGTGTGCGAGCCGAACCCTGAAGTTTCGCTTAACGCCGCACGCTGGCCTGCAACGCCAGCCGGATGATCGCCTCGCTGCCGAGCCCATCGGTTTCGAGCGATTGCACCATGCGCGAGGCTTCGGGCAGCTTGTAACCCAGCGCCACCAGGGCGCTGATGGCGTCGTCCACCGGGTTGATGGCCGGCGCGACCGCGCGTCCGCCCGGCAATACGACCGCCGTGGGATCCAGACCCAGTTCGCCGATGCGGTCGCGCAACTCGATGATCAGCCGCTCGGCGGTTTTCTTGCCGATCCCCGGCAATCGGGTCAACGACGCGGTATCGTTCTCGCGCACGCAGCGCCCGAACAGTTCCACGCTCATTCCCGACAGGATCAACAGCGCCAGGCGCGGGCCGATGCCGCTCACCCGGATCAGGTTGCGAAACAGGCTGCGTTCGGCGGTGCTGGCGAAGCCGTACAACGTGTGGGCGTCCTCGCGCACCGCCAGATGGGTGTGCAGCACTACCTCCGCGCCGATCTCCGGCAGGGTCTGGAAGGTGGTCAGCGAGGCTTCCAGCTCGTAGCCGACTCCGTGAGCGTCGATCATCAGATACGGCGGCTGCTTCCAGGCCAGCAACCCGCGCAAGCGGCCGATCATCGCCGCCTCCCGGCCAGCACGGCGGCCGCGCCGAAGCGCTGCAAGGTCTGCCGGGTGTGGCCGTGGCAGATCGCCACCGCCAGCGCGTCGGCGGCGTCGGCCTGCGGCGGCGCCGCCAGGTTCAGCAACAGGGCCACCATGTGCTGCACCTGCGCCTTATCCGCCGCCCCACTGCCGACCACCGCCTGTTTGATGGCGCGCGCCGCGTATTCGCTGACCGGCAGCCCCGCCACGACCACGGCGCAAATCGCCGCTCCGCGCGCTTGGCCGAGTTTGAGCGCCGAATCGGGATTGCGATGCATGAACACCTGTTCGACCGCCACTTCCGCCGGTCGATGGAGACGAACGATTTCGGTCATGCCCTCGAAGATGGTTTTCAACCGTTCCGGCAACGGCCGGCTGCTGTCGGTCTGGATACAGCCGCTGGCAATGTAGCGGCTGCGTGGCCCGTCCATGTCGATGATGCCGTAGCCGGTCATGCGCGAGCCGGGATCGATGCCCATGAGCCGAACCGTCGCCACGCTCAGAGCTTCGCCAGAATGTCGTCGGGGATGTCGGCGTTGGAGTAGACGTTCTGGGTGTCGTCCAGATCCTCCAGCAGATCCAGCAGCTTGACCATTTTCTGGGCGTCCTCGAAACTCAGGGTGGTGCTGGACGCGGCGCGCTGGGTCACTTCGGCTTCCTCCGGCGTCAGGCCGGCGGCGGTCATCGCGTCCTTGACCGTCTGGAACGTTGCCGGATCGGTGAGCACGTCCACCGAACCGTCGTCGTTGCTCACCACATCATCGGCGCCGGCTTCGATGGCCACCTCCATGATGCGGTCTTCATCGCTGCCCGCCGGGTAGCTCAACACGCCCCGTTCGGCGAACTGGAACGCGACCGAGCCGCTGGTGCCGAGATTGCCGCCGCATTTGGTGAAGGCATGGCGGACTTCCGCCACCGTGCGGTTGCGGTTGTCGGTCATGGTATCGACCATCACCGCCACCCCGCCCGGTCCGTAGCCCTCGTAGCGGATTTCCTCGTATTCCACGCCGTCCAGCGTCCCGGCGCCGCGCTTGATGGCCCGGTCGATGGTGTCCCTGGGCATGTTGGCGGTCAACGCCTTGTCCATGGCCAGCCGCAACCGGGCATTGGCGCCGGGGTCGCCGCCGCCCATGCGGGCCGCGACCGTGATTTCCCGGATCAGCCGGGTGAACAGTTTGCCGCGTTTGGCGTCCTGGGCGTTCTTCCGGTGTTGAATGTTCGCCCATTTGCTATGTCCAGCCATGCGAAGCCTCTTGCCTGAATACCGTGCGGGGGAGAAGAAATACGTTCAGTCTACCATCTTGCCATCCCGTCGCGGATGGCGAAACCGGCCGGTGGCGAAGAATGCGCAGGCCTGGGCGACCGCCGTTGGATCCACCAGCATCTGCATGTGCGAGACCGGCAGGCAAATATGATCGCTCATGCCCGGCAACTGGGTCTCGACCACGGCGATCATGCCGTCCGCCGGGGCTGGCATACCGGGGAACAGCAACCCCAGCCCGAGATTCAGGGTGCCGGCGATGGAGCCGAGCTGATGGGAATTGGTCCAGGCCGGGGCATCGCCTAGCAGACCCCCCTCCAGCGCTTGGCCGACGAAGTAACCCATGCCGCTGTAGTGCATGATCTGGGCGGCATAGCTGCCCTGGTGCGGCGTACCCAGGGTCACCACCCGGCCCGGTCGCTGCTTGGGGATAGTGGTGGAACAGATGGCGCACCACCAGCCCGCCCATGCTGTGCGCCAGAAAATTCACCACGGGTGTATCTACATGTTCCAGCAGCGCGTGCAGATCCTCGGCGTTTTCCGCCGGCGTGCGGGTGATGGAGGGGTAGGAGTAATTCACCGTGTGGTAGCCGGCTTCCTCCAACCAGTATTCAAGCAATTGCATCCACAGTCCATGCACGTACAAACCATGCACCAGCACCACCGTTTCCCGCTGGGCCACCATTGCGATTTTCTCCTCGGATTTGGGTTGCGACAGTGGATTTTAACGAAAATCGGCGCCTTCCGGGCTGACTCTTTCGAAAATCGTGTCATCGTCTTGTAATAGTTTCAAAATGAAACTAAGATGGAACCACACAGTCCTATGATCACTGAGGCGATCGCCACCGTTGCCGGAGAACACCATGAGCGCAGTTATTTCCGAGAGAATCATCCAGGATCGCCGTTTGACGCCGGTGCAGGTGCCGCCCACCGTGGTCGAAACGCTGGACGCCGCCGAACGGGTCGCGCTGACCGAGCGGATCAAACGCTTGCTGGTCGAGCGGGACGCCACGCTGGTCGCGCACTACTACACCTCGCCCGAGTTGCAGGAACTGGCCGAGGCCACCGGCGGCTACGTATCGGATTCGCTGGACATGGCCCGTTTCGGCGCCGAGTGCCAATCCAGCACCCTGGTGGTGGCGGGGGTGCGGTTCATGGGCGAGACCGCCAAGATTCTCAACCCGGAGAAGCGGGTGCTGATGCCGGATTTGCATGCTGAATGCTCGCTGGACCTGGGCTGCCCGGCCGACGAGTTCGCCGCCTTCTGCGACCAGCATCCCGACCGGACGGTGGTGGTCTACGCCAACACCAGCGCGGCGGTGAAGGCCCGCTCCGATTGGGTGGTGACCTCGGGCATTGCGCTGGATTTGGTGCGCCATCTTGGCGGAACGCGGGGAGAAGCTGATCTGGGCGCCAGACCGGCATCTGGGCGCGTATATCCAGCGGGAAACCGGGGTGGACATGCTGCTGTGGAGCGCCGCCTGCGTGGTGCATGATGCGTTCAAGGCCGACGGGTTGCGCAAGCTGCGCGCCGAACATCCCGACGCCAAGGTGCTGGTGCATCCGGAATCGCCGCTGGACGTGATCGCCCAGGCCGACGTGGTGGGTTCGACCACGGCGCTGGTCGAGGCGGCGCGGAACTTGCCGGCGAAGAAGTTTATCGTCGCCACCGACAATGGCCTGTTCCACAAGATGAAGCAGGTGGCGCCGGACAAAATCTTTCTGGAAGCGCCCATCGCCGGCAAGGGCGCGACCTGCGTCAGTTGCGCGCATTGTCCATGGATGGCGATGAACGGCTTGCGCAATCTGGCCCAGGTGCTGGAAACCGGCGATAACGAAATTATCATCGACGAAGGCGATGCGCGAACGGGCGGCGCTGCCGATCCGCCGGTTGCTGGAATTCGCCAAGCAGCGCAAGCGGGTGGTGCTGGGAAATAACGATGCCTGAGGCAGGCGTCATCTGGAACCTGATGCCGGTAGCCTTTGGCATTACACCGCCGGCAAACTGTCCAGCGGCCAGCGTGGCATGACATCGATAGCCGCGTCCTCGCGCTGGCCCGCCGCCAGCCGCCGCCAGCCGGCATAGGCGATCATCGCGCCGTTGTCGGTGCAGAATTCCAGCCGGGGGTAATGGACCCACCCGCCCAATTCCGTCGTCAGTTCCCGCAACCGCTCCCGTAGTCGTCGATTGGCGCCTACGCCGCCGGCGATGACCAGCCGCTTCAGCCGGGTCGCCTTGCAAGCGCCCGCCGGCACTTGATCGCCAGCGTCTCCACCACCGCCTCCTCGAAGGCGCGCGCCACGTCGGCCCGATTCTCCGGCGTCGGCTCCAGCGTCCGCCAGGTGTTGATGGCGGCGGTCTTCAGACCACTGAAACTGAAGTTGCAACCGGGCCGGTCGGTCATCGGCCGCGGAAATTTGAAGCGCCCCGGATTGCCCTGTTCCGCCAGTTTGGCCAGCGCCGGGCCACCGGGGTAGGGCAGACCGAGCAACTTGGCGGTCTTGTCGAAGGCCTCGCCGGCGGCGTCGTCCACCGACTCGCCCAGAATGCGGTACTGGCCGATGCCGTCCACCCGCACCAGCAGGGTATGACCGCCGGACACCAGCAGCGCCACAAACGGGAACGCCGGTGGGTCCGACTCCAGCATCGGGGCCAGCAGATGGCCTTCCATGTGATGCACGCCGATGGCCGGCACGTTCCAGGTCCAGGCCAGACTGCGCCCGATGGCGGCGCCCACCAACAGCGCGCCGATCAAACCCGGTCCCCGGGTGTAGGCCACACCCTCCACCGCGCGCGGTTCCACGTTCGCCTGCTGAAATAGCCTGCGCAGCAGTGGCAGGGTCTTGCGAACGTGATCGCGTGAGGCCAGTTCCGGCACTACGCCGCCGTATTCGGCGTGCAGCGCGATCTGGCTGTGCAGGGCGTGCGCCAGCAGGCCCTGCTCGCTGTGGTACAGCGCCAGGCCGGTTTCGTCGCAGGAGGTTTCGATGCCGAGAATGACCATGAGAACTCGCTGATTTTGCATTTAGCAACGGGCGTGACTACAATCCACCGTTTATCAATTCTTCAACCCGACATTGTACTCGACCATGAATGAGGTGATGGGTTAATGCCTTCCGTGAAAGTCAAAGAAAACGAGCCGTTCGACGTTGCTCTGCGCCGCTTCAAGCGCTCCTGCGAGAAAGCCGGCGTCCTGTCCGAGGTCCGCCGCCGCGAGTCCTATGAAAAGCCCACCCAGGAACGCAAGCGCAAGCGGGCCGCCGCCGTCAAGCGCCATTTGAAGAAACTTTCCCGGGAAGTCACCCGCCGCACCCGTATGTACTAGGTCGCCTCATCCCTTCCGCCACCGCCTGCGAGTTCGCCATCATGTCGCTCAAAGACCGCGTTCAGGATGACATGAAAGCCGCCCTGCGCGCCCAGGACAAACAACGCCTCGGCGCGATCCGCCTGATCCTGGCCGCCATCAAGCAGCGCGAGGTGGACGAGCGCATCGAACTGAACGATGCCCAAGTGCTGGCCGTGCTGGAAAAAATGACCAAGCAGCGCCGGGAATCGCTGGCCCAGTACCAGAGCGCGGGCCGCGAGGATCTGGCCGCCCAGGAAGCCTTCGAGATCGACCTGATCCAGACCTACCTGCCGGCGCCGCTGAGCGAGGCCGACCTCGAAGCCCTGATCGCCCACGCCATCGCCGCGACCGGCGCCCAGTCGGTGCGCGACATGGGGAAGGTGATGGCGCTGATCAAGGAGCAGGCGCAGGGTCGAGCCGACATGGCCGTGGTCAGCGCCCGAGTCAAGGCTCGCTTCGGCGGTTGAACTGGCGCCGCCACGCTTCATTCCTCTCACTCTTTGTTGCGTCGACCGCTGACGGTTGGGCGCGCGTCCGCTAGGCTTTGGGGCTATGGCTGGCCGCATACCCCAGGAATTCCTCGATCAACTGCTGAACCGGGTCGATCTAATCGAGATCGTCAACAGCCGGGTGCCGTTGCGCCGGGCAGGCCGTGAATTCATGGCCTGCTGCCCGTTTCACGCCGAAAAAACCCCGTCCTTTTCGGTGAGCCCGAACAAGCAGTTCTACCATTGCTTCGGCTGCGGCGCCCACGGCAACGCCATCGGCTTTCTGATGGCCTACGAGCGGTTGGAGTTCCTGGACGCGGTGGAGGAGTTGGCCCGGCATGCCGGGCTGGAATTGCCCCATACTGGCGGCGGCGGGGATTCCTCCCGGGCGTTGCTGGAACGGGTCGCCCAGGCCGATCAGTTCTTTCGCCAGCAACTGCGCGCGCATCCGGCCCGGCAACGGGCGGTGGATTATCTGCGCCAGCGCGGCCTCACCGGCCAGATCGCCGGTGCGTTCGGCATCGGCTACGCGCCACCGGGTTGGGACAATCTGTGTCGAGCGCTGCGCGCGGCCGGCGTCCCGGCCGACGATCTGCTCGCTGCCGGGCTGGCCAGCCGCGACGAGCAGGGCCGGCTGCGCGATCGCTTCCGCGATCGCATCATTTTTCCGATCCGCGACCGGCGCGGCCGGGTCATCGCCTTTGGCGGCCGGGCGCTGGATAGCGATACCACGCCCAAGTATCTGAACTCCCCGGAGACGCCGCTGTTTCACAAGGGTTCGGAGCTGTACGGCCTGCACGAGGCGCGCGCTCACACCCGGTCGTTACCCCGGCTGATCGTGGTCGAAGGCTACATGGACGTGGTGGCGTTGGCCCAACATGGCATCCCTTACGCCGTTGCCACCCTGGGTACCGCCACCACCGCCGAACACATCGAGCGGCTGTTTCGGGTGGTCGACGAACTGGTGTTCTGTTTCGACGGCGACCGCGCCGGTCGAGCGGCGGGCTGGCGGGCGCTGGACGTGGCGTTGCCCTTCTTGCGCGATGGCCGGCAGGTCGGTTTTCTGTTCCTGCCCGAGGGCGAGGATCCGGATACCCTGGTTCGCCGGGAAGGCCAGGCGGCGTTCGAGCGGCGACTGGAACAAGCCACGCCGCTGGCCGATTATCTGTTCGCCGAACTGCGTGGCCAGACCGATCCCGAAACCCTGGCGGGACGCGCCCGGCTGGCTCAATTGGCTCGGCCGCTGCTGGAAAAATTGCCCGACGGTCATTTCCGCGATCTGATGGACGAACGGTTGCGGCGGGAAGCGGGGGTGGCCGCCACGCGGCTGCGCCCATCACCCGCCACCCCCAGTCGCGCCGACCGCAATCTGCGGCTGACGCGTACCCCGCTGCGCAAGGCGATTGCGTTGTTGCTGTACCGGCCGGAACTGGCGCAACAGGCGATGGTCAACGACTCCACCCCGCTCGATAACGGCGAGCCGGGGACCCAGCTACTGGCCGAACTGATTGAAATGTTGCGCGACCGTCCCCATCTCAGTGTGGCTACGCTGCTGGAGCGCTACCGGGATACCCGCGAGGGTGCGATTCTGGAGCGGTTGGCAGCGTGGGAGCCGGAAGTGCCGGAGGAGGGTTACCAGTTTGAAGCGGAATTCGCCGACATTCTGGCCTACCTGCGGCGGCGCGCTGACCCGCGCGAGCATCTGCCCGACATCCTGCTGCGGCGCGGCGCGCCCAGCGCGTTGAGCGCCGAGGAACGCGAGGCGTTGCGGAACCTTGGCAAGCCGCAAAAAATCTAAGGGTTTTGGTTGCGATAGCCAAATGTGGCATTCGTGATATAATTATTGGTTTACGTTTTTCCTACCTCACGCTGTGAAAGGTCATGAGCGAGCAGCAACAGTCGCAATTGAAGAAGTTGATCGCCCGCGGCAAGGAAAAAGGGTTTCTGACCTATGCCGAGGTGAATGACCATCTGCCCGATGACATCGTCGATCCCGAACAGATCGAAGATATCATTGCGATGATCAACGACATGGGTATCGAAGTGCACGAATTCGTGCCCGACACCGAGACCCTGTTGCTCAACGAGAATCCGGCCAGCGCCGACGACGACGTGGTGGCCGAGGAAGCCGCCGCCGCGCTGGCCGCCGTGGACAGCGAGTTTGGCCGCACCACCGACCCGGTGCGGATGTACATGCGCGAGATGGGCACGGTCGAGCTGTTGACCCGCGAGGGTGAAATCCAGATCGCCAAGCGCATCGAGGAGGGCATGAGCCAGGTGCTGTCGGCGCTGGCCAGCTACCCGCCAACCATCAGCGAACTGCTGCGGACTTACGACTCGATCAGCGAGAACGGCACTCGGCTGTCCGACATCATCAGCGGGTTCAACGATGTCGAGGAGGTGGTGCCGCCGCTGCCGGACGAGGAATTGTTGCTGGCGGCCGACGATCCGGACGCGGTGGTGGTCGTGGACGAGGTGGCGGTGGTGGTCGTGGACGAGGAAGACGAGAGCGAGGAGGGCGCGACCGTGGTCGATAGCGGCCCCGATCCCGAGGAAACCGCGCGCCGCTTCGAGGAACTGCGCAGTCTGTACCAGGGAACGCTGGCCAGCATGGACGAGTTCGGCTTCAAGCACGAGCAGACCCAGACGCTGCGCCAGCAGCTCGGCGACCGTTTCCTGCAATTTCGCCTGGTGCCGAAGACCTTGGATCAGTTGATCGCCGGCCTGCACGAGATGGCCGAGCGCATCCGCGCGCGTGAAAAAGAGATCATGAACCATTGCGTCAACGGGGCGCAAATGCCGCGCAAGACCTTTATCACCTCGTTCCCGCAGAACGAAACCCGGCTGGATTGGGTGGACGAACAGGTTCAGGCCGGCAAGAAGTACTCGGCCGCGCTGGCGGTGCAGCGCGAGGCGGTGATGGCGGCGCAGCAGCGGTTGCAGGCCATCGAGTGGGAGGCGCGGCTGACCATTCACGAAATCAAGGACATCAACCGCCACATGTCCATCGGCGAGGCCAAGGCCCGCCGCGCCAAGAAGGAGATGGTTGAGGCCAACCTGCGGCTGGTGATCTCGATCGCCAAGAAGTACACCAACCGGGGTTTGCAATTCCTCGATCTGATTCAGGAAGGCAACATCGGCCTGATGAAGGCGGTGGATAAGTTCGAATACCGGCGTGGCTACAAGTTCTCGACCTACGCCACCTGGTGGATTCGTCAGGCGATCACCCGCTCGATTGCCGATCAGGCCCGCACCATCCGGATTCCGGTGCACATGATCGAGACCATCAACAAGCTGAACCGGATTTCCCGGCAGATGCTGCAGGAGATGGGCCGCGAGCCGACTCCGGACGAACTGGCCCGGCGCATGGAAATGCCGGAAGACAAAGTCCGCAAGGTGATGAAGATCGCCAAGGAGCCAATTTCGATGGAGACGCCGATTGGCGACGACGAGGATTCGCATCTGGGCGATTTCATCGAGGATCTCAGCGTGCTGTCGCCGGTGGACGCAGCCACGGTCGAGGGCTTGCGCGAGGCGACCCGCGAGGTGCTGGCGACGCTCACCCCGCGCGAGGCCAAGGTGCTGCGGATGCGGTTCGGGATCGACATGCCGACCGATCACACGCTGGAGGAAGTCGGCAAGCAGTTCGACGTGACTCGGGAGCGGATCCGGCAGATCGAGGCCAAGGCCCTGCGCAAGCTGCGGCATCCGAACCGTTCGGAGCAGTTACGCAGTTTTCTGGATCTGGAATGAGCCGGTGGCGGGAAACCGGGCTGGCGGCTAAAATCCCCATCATTCGGGGCCCTTAGCTCAACGGTCAGAGCAGGGGACTCATAATCCCTTGGTTGTAGGTTCGAATCCTACAGGGCCCACCAGCAAAAATAAGGGGTTAGGTGAAAGCCTAACTCCTTTTCTTTTGCCCGTTGTCCACGGGCGGCGGTTCGCGCCGGTCGGCAAGTCGCGCGTCCTTAGAAATCCTTGCGCAGGTCCATCCCGGCGTACAGATTGGCCACTTGCTCGGCGTAGCCGTTAAAGGGCAGCGTGTCGCGACGGAACAGTTCGCCGATGCGCCGTTCCCGTTTCTGGCTCCAGCGCGGATGGTCCACTGCGGGATTGACGTTGGCGTAAAACCCATATTCGCCCGGACCCTCGCTGGCCCAGGACGTGCGTGGCGGCTGTTCGGTAAAGCGGATATTGACGATGGATTTGATACTTTTGAAACCGTACTTCCACGGCACGACCAGTCGTAGCGGTGCGCCGTTCTGGCCGGGTAGTTCCTTGCCGTACAGGCCGGTTGCCAGCAAGGTCAGCGGGTGCATGGCCTCGTCCATCCGCAGCCCCTCGACGTAGGGCCAGTCCAGCAGGCGGGTGCGTTGCCCTGGCATTTGCGCCGGGTCGAGCAGGGTGGTGAACTCGACGTATTTGGCGCTGGCGGTCGGTTGGAAGCGCGGCAGGATTTGACCGAGCGGAATGCCCAGCCACGGCACCACCATGGACCAGGCCTCCACGCAGCGCAGCCGGTAGATGCGTTCTTCGGCTCGGTGCGGGGCCAGGAAATCCTCCAGCGCGTACTGGCCCGGTTTTTCGCAATGGCCTTCGACCGCCACGGTCCAGGGCTTGGTTTTCAGGCTACCGGCATATTCGGCCGGGTCGGTCTTGCTAGGGCCGAACTCGTAGAAGTTGTTATAGGACGTGATGTCCTTGTAGGGCGTCGGCTTGAGATCGTCGTCGGGGGTCGCTGCTTGGGCTGCTGCGCCGGACCAAGCCGCCGGCGCCAGGATGGCAGCGCCCAGCACGGCGGCGGCTTTCAGGAACTCGCGGCGCCGGGCATACAGTTCGGGTGGGGTGATTTCGGACGGCGGGATGTCGGTGGGGCGTTGGATCAGCATGGCGCGGGTCTCGGTGAGGGTGGCATGGGCTGTGACCTCTGCTAACCGTGTGAGTTGCGCCGGTCCTACGGCGTGTGCCCGTCGCCTGGAAGCCGATCCAGCCGCCGCAGCGCCGGGAAGCGCCACATCCAGACGACGGTGACCAGCAGCGTCGCGACGCCGCCGACCACCACGGCTGGCACCAGACCGAACCAGGCGGCGGTGAGGCCGGATTCGAATTCCCCCAGTTCGTTCGAGGCGCCGATGAAGACCGCGTTGACCGCGCTAACGCGGCCGCGAATAGCGTCCGGCGTTTCCAGTTGCACCAGCATGTGACGGATGTAGACGCTGACCATGTCGCCGGCGCCGAGGATAAACAGCACCGCCAGAGACAACCAGAAACTTTGCGAGACGCCGAATACCACGGTGGCCAGGCCGAACAGGGCGACGCCACCGAACATCCAGTGCCCGACCCGATGCGACATCGGTTTGAATGCGAGCAGGATAGCGGTCAGCGCGGCCCCGACTCCCGGCGCCGTTCGCAGCAGGCCGAGGCCCTGCGGCCCGACCTGAAGAATATCGCTGGCGTAGGCGGGCAGTAGCGCCGTCGCACCACCGAACAACACGGCGAACAGGTCGAGCGAGATCGCGCCGAGCACGATGGGCCGCGACCAGACGAAACGCAGCCCTTCCAGCAACGTATGCCAGTTCGGCGTTTCCTTATGGATGGTTGGTTGCTCGACGCGCGTCAACCCCATCAAAACCATGGCCAGCAGAAACAGGACCGCCGAGGCGCCGTACACCACGGTCGGGCCGAGCAGATAAAGAATGCCGCCCAAGGTCGGTCCCACGATCACTGCGACATGAAAGCCCGACGAACTGATTGCCACCGCGTTGCCAAAATTTTCCAGCGGCACCAGGTTCATCAGGATCGCCTGGCTGGTGGGCATTCTGAAAGCGCGGGCCGCGCCGAACAGCGCCAGGGCCGCGAACACCGGCCATAATGCCTGGAAGCCGCCGAACGTGAAAATCAATAGAATCAGCGCGCAGAGCAACTCGACCCCATGGCAAACGATGATGATGGCGCGTCGGTTGAAGTGATCGGCGACCTGGCCGGCAACGAGCACCAGCGCGACAAAGGGCGCGAATTGGGCGAGGCCGATAAAGCCCAGATCGAGCGCGTTGCCGGTGATCGCGTAAACCTGCCAGCCCACCGCCACGTTTTGCATCTGCACGGCGATGGTCCCGAGCAACCGGGCGCAGAGATAAAGGGCAAAATTCCGGTGGCGTAGCGCGCTGAAACCGTTCAGAGTGGACGAGGTCATGGAAGATCGCTCAAGCCGGCGCTTGATCGCCAGGTTTTGCCGTCTCGAACCAATGGACCCAATCCGGCGCGCGGGAATCGCCCTCAGGCGGCGCCCACGCGGCGAAGTCCTTATCCTCGATAGGCGAATAGGGTCCCGGTTTGACCTCGAACATGATGGTGCTGGGGGTGAGGCTCACCACGCTGTGCCAGGCATGGGCCGGGATTTCCACTGCGCAATCGCCGTCGCCGGCGCGCAGGTCGGCGCGGGCCAGAACGCGGCCAGCGTCGTCGAAGCGGAGCACGGCGAAAGCGCCTCGTACCACCACCATCAATTCCCAGCCGTTATCGCGAGCGTGCCGATGGGGACGGGCATACGTGCCGGGTTCCAGGGCGTTGAACAGGCGTTGCACGGGATCTTCCAGCACCGGATGCACGTTCAGATTCTTGCGGCGCCGGGGAGAGCGAGCGGCTTCCGCACTGAGGGCGTTCAGGGTCTCGGCAGTGTAGATTTTCAAGTGGTTGGGCATGGCGGCTCTCTCCTACCCCGCAAGGCCCCCAACCCCATACCGCGCCCGATAATCCCGCATCTTCTCCAAATGCTCCGCGTACTCCGGCCGCTCGGCCAGATACGCCACCAAATCGTCCAGGGTGACGATACGGGTCACGGCGATGCCATGAGCTTGCTCGACTTCCTGCACCGCCGACCACTCGCCCTGACCGCGCTCCTGTCGATCTAACGCAATGACCACGCCCGCCGGAGTCGCACCGTGCGCCGTCAGAATTTGCATCGTCTCGCGGATGGCGGTGCCGGCGGTGATGACATCGTCCACGATCAAGACTCGACCCTTTAACGGAGCGCCGACGATCATTCCACCTTCACCGTGATCCTTGGCTTCCTTGCGGTTGAAACACCAGGGCACATCGCGGCCGTGCTGCTCGGCCAAGGCGATTGCGACCGTCGCCACCAGCGGAATGCCCTTGTAGGCTGGTCCGAACAGGGTATCGAATTCCAGCCCGGCATCCGTGATCGCGGCGGCGTAATAGCGGCCCAACTGGGCCAGCGCCGCGCCGCTGTCGAACAACCCTGCGTTGAAGAAATACGGACTGAGACGCCCGGATTTCAGGGTGAATTCGCCGAAGCGCAGCACGCCCCGGCCGATGGCGAAGTCGAGAAAGTCCCACTGGTAGTCCCGCATGGTTCGAGATTCCGGCTGTGAGGATGGTGCCGCGCGGAGCGCCATCGTGGTTTCAGAGGTGTTGGAGAATGGTGACTGCGGTCATGGATCACCCTCGACGGGAGGAAGCAATGCCTCCAGTTGTCGAATCAGCGGCGGAATATCCTGGGTTGCGGTTTTGTACAGTCGATCATGATCGATCTGACCATAATCATGCGCCAGGATATTCCGCTGGCCGATGATATTGCGCCACGGAATTTCAGGATGCTGTTCCCGAAATGTTGCCGACACTCTTCGGGCTGCCTCGCCAATGATTTCCAGGCTGCGTTCGATGGCGAGCTTTGCGGCAAGGTCGCGATGCCACTCGTGTTCCGACTGGTTCGCCAGGATAGTAACGCAATGCTTGGCGTACTCCAGCATGTCCCACAGATAAGCGCCATCGCGTTCTTCAAGCGCCATACACCCGCTCCAAATCCTTCAAAATCGCGCGGCGTCGGTAGGGGTTGTTCAACACGCTGAGCGTGACCAGATCGACGGGGCGCCGATCCAGCAAAGTGGATAATTCGTCCTGCATCTCCACCATTTCGAATAAACCGATATTGGCGCCTTCCTCGAACTCGACCAAAAAATCCACGTCGCTGTCTGGTCGGAAGTCATCGCGCGTGGCGGAGCCGAACACCGACAGCGATTTGATCCGGCGCTGATGGCAGAATTCAGCGATCCTGTCGCGGGGCAAATTCAGATTGGGATGAATCATGTAATCCGTCCATCTCTGTTCATGGTTCGAGATTCCGGCTTGAGGGTGACGAATGCCGGTATCATAGCGCGCTTCGCGGCCCTTCCACCGGAGCATCATCGCCTCATGCGGGTTGTCACCTTCAACGCCAACGGCATCCGTTCCGCCGCTAGCAAGGGTTTTTTCGCCTGGCTGGCCGAACAGAACGCCGACGTGGTCTGCCTTCAGGAGACCAAGGCCCAAACCCATCAGTTGCCGCCTGATGCCTACCATCCGGCCGGCTATCACTGCCATTATTACGACGCCGAGCGCAAGGGTTACAGCGGGGTGGCGTTGTACGCCCGCCGCAAGCCGGATGAGGTGCGAACTGGCTTGGGCTGGCCGGAATGCGACGCGGAGGGCCGCTGGCTGGAAGCGCGGTTCGGCAATCTGAGCGTGATCTCGTTGTATCTGCCGTCCGGCTCCACCAACCCGGAACGGCAGGTGGTGAAGTTCGATTTCATGGCGCGGTTGGCGGAACCGCTGCGGTCGATGCGCGCCAGCGGTCGCGACACCATCTTGTGCGGCGACTGGAACATCGCCCACAGGGAAATCGACCTGAAGAACTGGCGGGCCAACCGCGATCATTCCGGCTTTCTGCCCGAGGAACGGGCTTGGCTGGACGAACTGTTCGGCCCGCTGGGCTGGGTCGATGCATTCCGGGTGGTGAATCCCGAACCCGATCAATACACTTGGTGGTCAAATCGCGGCCGGGCTCGCGAAAAAAACGTCGGTTGGCGCATCGATTATCAGGTGATTACGCCGGGTCTGATGGATAAAGTCCGTGCCGCCGCCATCTACCGCGACCAGCGTTTTTCCGACCATGCACCGCTGACCATGGACTACGATTATGCCTTCTGACGTTTCCCGGCGCTCCGGTCGGGACATTCTGCGGATTTTTCTGAGCGGGCGCATGTTGACCGCCCTGCTGATGGGTTTTTCCTCTGGTCTACCGCTGTTGCTGGCGACCGGATCGGTGCTACAGGCGTGGCTGAAGGAAGCCGGCGTCGATCTCGGCACCATCGGTTTGTTCGCGCTGGTCGGCTTGCCGTACACGCTGAAATTTCTGTGGGCGCCGCTGCTGGACCGCTTCGCTCCTCTGTCCGGGATGGGTCGGCGGCGCGGCTGGCTGCTGCTGATTCAACTGACGCTGACGGTGGCCATCGCCGGATTGGGGTTCACCGATCCGACGCAAAGCTTGCCGCTGGTCACGCTGGCGGCGTTTCTGGTGGCCTTCTTTTCCGCCTCGCAAGACATCGTGGTCGACGCCTACCGGCGCGAATCGCTGGCCGACGACGAGCAAGGCTTGGGCGCTTCGCTCTACGTCAACGGTTATCGGGTCGGGATGCTGCTGTCCTCTGGCGGCGGGCTGATTCTGGCCGATTTCATCCCCTTTACCGCCGTGTACTGGGTGATGGCGGTGGCAATGTTGCCCGGTCTGATCACCACCGCGTTCTGCGTCGAGCCGTTGGTGGCCGCCGGTACGCCCCGAACCCTGCGGGAAGCGGTGGTGCAACCGTTCGCGGAGTACTTTTCACGGCAGGATGCCGTGCTGATCCTGCTGTTCGTGTTGCTGTACAAGGTCGGCGAGATGATGGCCAGCCAGATGACCACGCCGTTTTATCTGGACCTCGGTTTCAGCAAGACCGAAATCGGCACCATCGTCAAACTGTTCGGCTTCTGGGCGACGGTCATCGGCGGGCTGCTCGGCGGGGTGCTGATCCTGCGGCTGGGCCAGTACCGCGCGCTGTGGCTGTTCGGCGTGTTGCAGGCCATCGGGCTGATCGGCTTCGTCATTCTAGCCCGGCTCGGTCACAGCCTGCCGGGGCTGGCGCTGGCGATCACCAGCGAGAATCTGTTCAGCGGCATGGCGACCACGGCTTACGTGGCGTTCATGGCCACCCTCACCAATAAGAAATTCACCGCCACTCAGTACGCTTTGCTCAGCAGTCTGATGGGCATTCCCCGAGTGATCGTCAACACCCCGACCGGCTATTTGGCCGAGTGGTTGGGCTGGGAAGGTTTCTTCCTATTCTGCATGTTGTCCACCGTGCCGGGCCTGTGGCTGCTGACCCGCTTCCGGGGTTGGATGGAAGAAAAGCGGGAGGTGTCGGATCGGGAACCGGCGGCGGTGCTGGAATCCGGCAAGAACTAATATCGAGATCAAATTCATGCCAGCGCCAGCGCCAGCGCCAGCGCCAGCGCCAGCGTGGCGATCATCACCCCGGCATCCTCCGGGCAAATTTAGTGCAGTTGCAAAGCGAGTTAGGCGCGTGCGCCATAACCCGACACCTCGCCATGATCGAGAACCGTCGGGTTACATTGCGCGAACCCGATCCACCCGTTCTGGGCGGGTTCTCGGTTATCGTTCAGCGGTAGGGTGGGCATGGCCCACCCTATCAAGTCCGCAGCGTAACAACCCGAAGCCTTATTTGATGATTACGGGCTTGACCGAGGTCGTACCACTGTCGTTGCCGATTGCGAGTCCCACCGTTACCGAGTTGTTTGCTACGCTGGGGTTGACGCCGTAAGCGGCGGCCTGGAATCCGAAGCGTTTGTTGCCCAAGGGCGCGATCAGCATCTCGATTGGAACGCCGTCGATTTTTCCGGCGAAGACGTACACCCCGAAAGGTCCAGATCCTTTGCGGAACGACCCGACCGGAATCGTCGTGGTGAAGCCGGCAATCGTGAGCGTGACCGGCTCTTTCGTGGGGTCGATGCCGTTGCTGCTTGGTCCCAAAGTGAAACTGGACAGCAGGAAGAAGGTCTTGAGGCGCTGGTTGATCCGGAGCGGGTTGACGCTGAAGGCGCTGAAGGTGCTGGTGCCGGGGGGCGGAGTCGTACCGACGACCGTGACCTTAAAACTGCTGCTCGCAGTATTCTCGGCCTTGTCGGTCGCGGTGCAACCGACGGTGGCGGTGCCGATGGGGAAGGTGCTGCCCGAGGCGGGCGTGCAGTTCGGGGTGATCGCACCATCGACCAAATCCTTGGCGGAAGCGGTATAAGTGACCACCGCCCCGGAGGCGCTGGTGGCGTCGGTACTGATGTCGGCGGGCAAGGTCAGTACCGGGGGCGTGGTATCAACTACCCGCACAACCACCGTGTCGGTCGCCGTCCCGCCATGCCCATCATCCACGGTGAGCGTGATCGTGTGGGTGCCCAGCGGCAAGGCGACGGTCGGATTCGGACCGCTGACAGTGCCGAACAGTCCCGTCCAGGTGAAGGTCAGCGGATCGCTGTCTGGGTTGGAAGAACCGGAACCGTCGAGCGTCACACTGGCGCCGCTGGGACCGGTGCATTCGACCGTCTGATCGGGGCCGGCATTAGCAACTAGTTGTTGATTACTATCTATAACCTAAATTCTGCAATCTCCTTATGTCATAAAGAAGGTGGTGAAAAAACCACCAATTGACGGTACAAATTAAGTGCTATACCCACGGTTCAACTGGGATTTTACCCAGTTTAGTCCAGGGTGAATCTGTTTTTAGGCCGTTTTCCGGGACTTTCTCGAACCCGAGGCAGAGATCGCCCTACCCACCGGGTTGCCGGCAGGCTACGAGTTCGGTTTGATACTGGCTGCCAGGCGTGGGGTTAAGTGGGTTCGTCTGATACTGGCTGCCAGGCGTGGGGTTAAGTGGGTTCGTCCGCCAAGGCCCACCACGCTTCCCAGGCCGACGGATAGAGTGAGCAAGGAGGTATCCGCAAGTGCAGTTGGCGGCCGCCGGTGAGTAACTTCCCGGCCACCTGGATGAGCTCGCGGCGCAGGGTGGCGATTTCCCATTGCAGCAGGCTCGCCTCGCCACTGACCAGCGCCATCCACTGCAGGGTGTTATAGGCGAGGATGGCACACTGGAATAACGCCGCATTCGCCAGAAAGGTATCGGTTTTGAGATGCGCCAAGCCCATCTGGTTTTTGGCTTCCTCAATCCAGGTCTCGCAGGTCGCCCGTTCCCCATAGGTCTGGTGGGCCTGCCACGGCGCGAACGCTTCGCTGGTCACATAGCAGAAGTACACGTAGCCATCCTCGGCCGCTGCCTTAGCGCTGCTGGGATCGATCCGGGTATCCAGCCGCACGGCCACGAACCGCCGCAGTCGGTTCCAGTCCTGACAGGCATATAAAAACTCACAACACTCCCAACCGGCTTGGCCCGGCACGGCCGTCCAATCTTTGCGCGCCAGCAGCGCAGTCAGGTTCTTGAGCTTGACCTTGATCAGATAGCCATGCCCGCGCGCCTCCAACAGCGCCAGCAACGCCCCGACAAAAAAGCCGCTGTCACCTCGAAACACGACCTGTACCCGCGTCGGCAGATGCGCCAGCAATTGCTGCATGAACTCCACCACCCCATTGCTGGTGTACGCATTCCCCGTGCGTAACCACCCTTGAAGAATCTCCTGGGTGGCGGTACAAAAGGCTAACAGCGGATGGTACGATTTCGCCCCCCGCTTGTGCGGATTGTAGCCCTTGGCAGCTCCTTCGGGTTCCCCATACACCGTCTTAACCGTCGAGTCCACGTCGATCCACAGCCGCCGCTGCGCCCCGACGGTGGCGCCCCCGCTGCGTAACGCTAAGCGCCAGACGCGGCGGCGCACTTGATGCACTACCGTCTCGAGCTGCACGATCTGCCCCAGCCGCACCTGCTTGAACAGCCGCCCCAACGTGCTGTCATCCGGAATCCGCAACCAGCCGCTACAGCTCCGCAGCACCTCATCCGACCAGAGCCGCACCACTTGCAGGAGCGACCTGGCGCCGCCGATCAGTCCGACTATCGTTAGCAGCATCGCGTCACCCAGCGTGTACACGGCACTCGCCCCCCGGCACTGAGCCACGGCCTTGTCCAACAACCCCGCCAACCCCACCCGCTCGTGAAACTTTAGCACCGGGATCAGTCCCGCCTGCCGGGTCAAGTTCTTCGCCCCACGCTGGATTCGCACCTTGCGCACTGTGCCGCGCGCTTTACGGGGTGACTTGGCAACTGCTTTTTGGGTAGACTTCTTCTTCATGGAAAAGGTGACTCCTCTGAACGCCACAAGGCGCTGTTAACTTACTGAGTAGTCTGCCTTTTTCACCTCACTTTCGGTACCCTATTGCAGGATTTAGGTATAACGTAACGAGTAATCGCCGAAAGTTCCCCATAACTACCCTCTGTCGAGCGCATGACAGAATAAAAATCCACTGTATCTGATAAGGGTGGTGTCTGGAGGAGCATTGATCGAACTTCTTCAATTTCGGTGGAGCTAAGGCTGAAAGAGGAAAGCCCATCCAACTCCAAGTCATTGAATCCATTTTGAGCTAAAGTGCTCATTGCTGTCTGCACTTGGTCAGGAGAAATCACTACTGGTCCAGTCAACTCCTCCAGTTGATCAATAAATTCATCGAAGGACTGTTGCGCCAATGTTGCAAGGCGAGATGTTTGAATTATGTAGCTATCCAAAGCTTTGGCTTGAAGCAGCAAATTGGTTTGGTCGTTAGCAGCTTTAGCAGCGCTGTAACGCTCCAATGTAATTCGCCACGCCTCCAATAGTGAAGCTAGTTCTGTTCGGTCTCGAAACGCAGTATTTGCTGCATCAATCAACTCTGATGAGAAACCACTCGAAGAATCGAGTGTAAATGCTTGGTACTGACGAGGTTGGAAAACCTCAGAATAAAGCGGATCGGGAGGATCATTAATTATTTGTCCTAACTGCCATGCTTGATATGCTGCTAGCACACCAGACGCCGTTGCAAGGGCGAAGCAGGATGCACCGAGAGTAATAGGGCATGTTCCGATGAGAAACTGTGCATATACATAGTTTGCGGTAAGGAATAGTGCATTTTCTCTCACAAAATAAGCAAGTCGGGCTGATTTCGAAATATTATATCCAGTGGTTTTTGAAGAACTAGCAGTGCTCTTGCTAATTTTCCAGGTACCTGCATTAAAACTCGCCCCGAAGTCAAAGTTACCCCAATTGCTTAATGTACAAAGATCACCCATTACTTCAAGGCACATGCCGATAGAACCAAGATCAAAACTCGGTATTTGAGAAAAATTATCATGAGAGGTTTGTATTGATCTGACTTTACCAAATACTTTAGGTGGATCAGGCTCGTACTTACTAAATACAAGCGACCAATATTTAATATTACCATTAGCATCAGTTTCTAAATAACGGTTTGCAAACTCTGAAATATTTTGGTCATTCAACTTATTAGTTCCGTCTGAGAAGCTAAAAACCGGTAAATTTATTGTAAAAATACTACTTGGCATTAGTGGTGCGAGCAGAGTAAAACTACCAGTTATTTTCTGGGAGGTTGTATAATTTCCATTGACTTGTGTGAATTTTTTTCCTGCATATGTATAAGTTACATCAGCCATTACGACAGATAGATCAATGCCAAATAGAACAAATCCGATGGCAATTGGAAAGATCGCGTTCTTTATAGATTTCATTAGAAGCTGTCTTGAAAAAACTATTCAGGTATAATTATTTTAAGAATCTTTAATTTTAATCAACTTTTACCCAGGACTAATTACATGTACCAAAGTGATTTGTCTAACAAAGAATGGGCACTGATCGAGCATCATTTTAAACCAGAAGATCCACGAGGAAGTGCTCACAAACATTCTAAAAAACTCATCGTGGATGCGATTCTCTACGTCGTTAAAGGCGGGATTACTTGGCGGATGCTCCCCAACGATTTTCCTTCATGGAAAACCGTTTACGATCACTTTAGCCGCTGGAACCAAAGAGGCGTTTGGACCGCTGCCTTGGACGAACTCACTCAACTTCATCGTCAAAAAGAGGGGCGCGAACCGACCCCCAGTTATGCCATTGTTGACTCACAAAGCGTTAAAACTCAATATGATAGCGAGCAACGCGGCATCGATGGCAACAAAAAGGTGAAGGGACACAAACGACATATCATCGTGGATATCTTGGGGAATCTTCTCGCCGTTAACGTTCATGCCGCGAATATTTCTGATACGATAGCCGCCGGTCCAGTTTTGAAAACCGCCGTGCAAAGTTATCCCACCATCCAAGCCTTTTCGGGTGATGCCGGCTATCGGGGTACAGCGGAAACTTTTGTCAGCGAAGAATTGAAACTGACTCTCCATATCGCGCAAAAACCGGCTACTGAAAAAGGTCAATTTCAGGTAATCCCCAAGCGCTGGAACCCATATGCGCCAACTTAGGGATTAAAGGATTGAAAAATATATAAAATAATAGCAGGCTTGAGGTTTCTTCACCCACCTTGCCATCGGAGGACCGATCACGATGAGCCTGCCCTTTGGTCATGCTGAGACGACATTTGAAAGCTTCTTACAAGAGTTGCCGGAGGACTATTGGGAACTGGCCATCGAGTTCAAGGCCTTTACCCGGTCGCGCAAGATCAAGACGCCGGCGCAACTGATGCAAGTCGTGATGTGCTACTGCGGCCTCGATGAGGTGCTGCGGGAGACGGCAGGGAACTTCACGTTGTTAGAGGAGCGGATCAGCGATACAGCGATCCATAACCGCCTGAAGGCGTGCGTGCCGTGGGTGAAGGCGCTGTTGAGCCGGATGATGGGGGCGGCGGCGCAGCCGCTGCTCGAGGGCCACCTCCGCTTTCTCATTATCGATGGTTCGACCGTGCAAGGGCCGGGAGCGAAGGGCCCGTGGTATCGGCTGCATCTGGCCATCGACATGGTCAAACTCCACTTGCTACATGGGGTGGTGACGGATGCGCACGAGGGTGAGCGCCTGGGCCACTATCCGTTACAAGACGGCGACGTGGTGGTGGTGGATCGCGGCTACAACCAGACCCAGATGTGGATCGACCAGGCGGATCGGGGCGTCGGCCTGGTGGTGCGCTATAACCCGCATGGCCTCCATCTTTATGATGCGGCGGGGCAGAAGATCGATCTCGAGGCGACGTTAAAAGCGACGGTGGAGACCGAGCGGTGCCTGCCGGTGCGGGTGCGCAACCAAAACCAGGAATTCATCGAAGGTCACCTGCATGCCTGCCGGCTGCCGCCGGCGCAAGCGGCGGAGGCCCGGCGCCGGGCCCGGGCCGAGGCGAAGAAGGCGGGTCGCCAAATCCGGCCCCGGACGTTGGCGTTGGCCGAGTGGGTGTTGATCTTCACCACCGTGCCGCCGGCCGTCCTGCCCACGGCGACGGTCATGGCCCTCTATCGGGTGAGGTGGCAAGTGGAGCTCGCGATCAAGCGATTGAAAAGTATCCTGAATATTGACAGGCTCCGCGCCCGCAAGGACGGCCGGTTGGCCGACTTGTACCTGCACGGCAAATTGCTTTATGCCTGGGTGGTCGAGAAACGGGCGCGCCGGCGATGCGGCGACGACTGGAATCGTCTCGATCACCCGCGGCGCGCCACCCCGTGGCGGATCTGGAAACTCCTGCACCAGGAACTGACCGTTGCCATCCGGGGAGTGAACCAGTGGAACCTGAACCGCTGGGCGGCCTGTCTCGACGTGATGCAGGAACGGCCACGCCGACGGTCACTGCAAACCCTGCCGGATCGAGTCAGCCACCTGATCGCCTACTGCCAAGCTAATGGCATTAGTAACATATAATAAGCACCGATAAGTTGGCGAATATGGCGCTGGATCGTGGAAAGAACTTTTGCCTGGCTGGGCCATTTCCGGCGATTAGCGAAGGATTTCGAGATTCTCGTCACCACCGCTGAAAATATGATCCGGATCGCCATGCTCAAATTGACTGTTGCCAAGTGCCTATAAATTAACGAATTCTTTTTCAAGACAGCTTCTTAGTGCTTCTCCTAATTTGGTGCTTGTAATAAAAGACAGCCGCACCACCTCGCGCGACCTTGACGACGGTCGCCCTCGGCACTCCGGCTGTCTTTATTCGAGACCCGTGACTTTCTGCCCCTGTCTTACGGCAGGTTTAGTTTTTTGTTACATGTTAGTGAAGCATTCTATACCAGAAATCATGCTGCATTGCAACCAAAAAAATTGGTCGGAAATTCATCGGCTTTTTGGAACAATCAGAAATTTCCCGCCAAGAGCGCGAGGAACTACGCAACGTCATTCCCGGCCCAACAACGCCTCCAAGCTCGCCGCATCGAAAATCGCCTCGGCCCACGCCTCCAACTGTGCGGTTTCCGCCTCCTCCATCCAGGCTATCAGCACGACCTCAGTGCTGCTGCGCCCGCAACGCCTGCACTTCCGCCTCGCTCAAGCCGGTCTTCTCCGCCAGCAACCGGTCATCGGCGATCACGTCCAGCAGGCTCCGCGCGATGCGGAGGCGTTCTTCCCGTTGGCCTTCAGCGAACACCTCCTGATAAAAGCGAGTCTCCTTCAATTCCACATTCAGCACGTTCAACATCTTCCGAATCTCCTCCCGCGACAGGCGCGGCAGTTTGTACACCAGCAGCGTCTCCACCCAATCCACCAGCGCCGGTCCGTCGGGAACACCGTCTGCCACCGGCTCCGCCAGCAAAGCTTGCGCTTCGGCGACCACCGCCGCCGGCTCCGCCAGCAACAACCCCAACACCCGCAGCCCCCGCGTCGGCGTCGGCTCCTGGAGCGCTTCCTCCAGATACACCCGCTTGATCCAGGGAAGGGTCAACTGCATCTCGTAAGCCGCTTCCACCCCGCCTTCTGTCGCCCGGTTCGGGAACAGCGCCACCGCCCGCCACGCCCGCCGAGGCGGCCGCTGGTACAGATACAGAAACAGTTCCGAGAACCAGCGGGCGTGAAAATCCGCATCGGGCTGAAACTGCGTCTCGACGAACACCAGCGGCCAGTCCGGCCGGTCATCGGGCGGCACCAGCGCGCCATCCAGCCGGAAACCGGTCTGCTTGATCTCCTCGGCGCGCAGCGCATAACCCGCCACCGTCGAATCCAGCCCCGCCAGTTCCAGCACCAGCCCCAGACAATCCTGGAACAGCCGGTAAAACAGGCTATCCGTGCGCATCAGATCTCATTTCCCACCAGTACCCACCTCGCCGTTTCGCCGCGCGCGCCGTTTCCACCGCTCCGCCAGCATCGCCTTTACTTCACATCAGTCATTCCCGGCCCAGCAACTCCTCCAGGCTCGCCGCGTCGAAAATCGCCTCGGCCCACGCCTCCAACTGCGCGGTCTCCGCCTCCTCCAGCCGCGCCACCGCCCACGGCGGCAATGTCCCAAAGCGCCGGCCAAGCAGCTTGCGCAGAATAACCCGCGCTTCTTTTTGCTTGCCAATACCCACCAGTTGTTGGTAGGCCACGGTCTCTTCCAACGGCGTCAATACCTGCAACATGCGCATGATCTCCTCAAAATTTCGACCCTTGTGGCGCTCCATCAGCCACGACAGAAAGACATCCAGCAACACCTTGGACCCCGGTTCAGTCAAACTCTCCAGCCGCCGCCATGCCGTCGGCGCCCGTTCCGCCAACTCCCGCTCGTCGGCCAGCAGTGGCAGAAACACCGCCAGCAGCGGGTGATCCGGTTCCCGTTCCCGCGCTTGCGCCAGCACCGCGTCCAGATACACCGGCCGCAACAGCGGTCCCGTTCCCAACGATCCGACCCACAGCGAATCCGGCTCGTCGCAACCGGCGTCCAGAAAAATCACCACTCCGTACACCGTCCGCCCCGGATGTGCCTTGCGGTATAAGACCAGTTCCAGCACCAGCCGGTCATAAACATCTCCACCCCGCTGGGCTTGAATTTCGATGATGTATGCGGGTCCCTCGCCGCTCTCCGGCTCGAACACATGATCGGCCCGCCGCTCCAGTTCCTTGAACACCACCGAGCGACCTCGATAGGAGCCAGGCAGTTCGATGCCACCGGTTAAAAATCGGAAAGCATCCGCGCCAGTCCCCAACAAGAGGTAGATTTGCTTGTCCGTCTTCATCTTTCCCGCTCCGCTGCCGACCTGCCGCGAAAGGCCCAGGGTGTATTTGTGGTAACGCGGAAAACCGCGCACCGTGTCTTCCAGCAAGCACCTGTTCCCATCGTTCCGCCAGCATCGACCTTCAAGGCTCACCACGTCCTATCGGGCGCTAATCATTCGACTCGTCCGGCACCCCGAACACCGCCTCCAGGGTAGGCGCCACCAGCAACCGCTCTCCCCACTGTTCTAACTGCTCCGGCTCCGCCGCCGCCAAGCGTTCTGTCACCCAGGCCGGCGGCTCGCCAAAGCGCTGGCGCAATTGCCGGAGCAACAGCCGCGTCTCGCCCTGCTGCAAGCCCTGCTGGAAGCCCTACTGCAAACCTTGTTGCAAACCTTGTTGCAAACCTTGTTGCAAACCGTGCTGCTCCCACTCTCGCGTCCACTGTTCCCACCGTTCCGCCAACATCGCCTTCACCTCGCGCAAATCGTCGATCTCGGGAATCACCACCCCCGGCAACCGCCGTTGGAGAAACACCCGCCGCAGCCAGATCCCGAATGCCCGCCGCAACGACCGCTGTTGGGGCGTCGCCAGCCACGCCAACAGGTCGTCCACCACCGCCTGCAACTCGGCGTAGCTGCGGCTTCGATCCAGCCGGAACAACGCCGCTGCCAGATTTTCCGGCGCCGCCAAGGCTGTCGAGGGATAGCGTTCTTCATCCAGCAACAGGTAGTGGAAACGGGGCTGATATCGTTCCAACCCCGGCGGCGCCGGGGTCAGCAAGTCCTGGAACGCAACAGCACTGGTCCACGGCGCAGTCCCGTGGTACAGCACCATCGGCAACACCGGCGGCAAACGCCCGTCGGCTGGCAGTTCCTGCCGTCGCAGCAAATCCTGATACAGCAGCCCGACATACACCAGCAGCCGCAGCGCCATGAACGGGTCCGGCTCCGCCTGAAACTCGATCACCACATAGACGTAGAGCCACTGCTCCCGCAACCGGACTTTCCACACCACGTCGTCGTGCCGCTGGCGCAGGCTGTCGCTCACATAACTGCCTTTGACCGGCGTCAGCGTGGCGAAATCCACCTCCGCCACCCACGGCTCTGGCACGAAGCCGCGCAGCAAATCCGCCACCAACTCCGGGTGAGAAAATAACAGTCTTGTATCCGCTATCGAATTCTGTCATGGCCTAAACCGTCGCTATCCAATCCTACACCGCGCCGCGATCCAGCGTCTTCTTTTACCGCTCGCCCTCTGATCTTCCCCTTCAAATCATCGCCGCCATCCCAGGTCCTGATCTTCCCCTTTCAAATCATCGCCGCCATCGTGGGATGCAGCGATATGACAGCGAGAACTCCCCCTCGGTGAGCTATCCCCCTGTGTCAGGATAGATGTCGCCTCCCAAGTGGAGTCTTTGTGTGAACCCCAGGGGACGAGGTAGGTCAGCGATGAGAACGTACTCGGAAGAGTTTAAAGCCCAAATCATGGCCCAGATGCTGCCACCAACTCATCGCGGCATTCCAGAGTTGGCGCGGGAGACCGGCATCCCCAAGGACACGCTCTACACCTGGCGCGGCAAACAGCGGATGGCGGTTGCCACCACCGGAGCGCAAGGCCCGGCGGTGGAGGGCTTCACCAGCGCGGACAAATTTCACCTGGTCGTGGAGAGTGCGGCGCTCAACGCACAGGAGGTGGGCGAGTTCTGTCGGCGCCGGGGGCTGTATCCGGAGCAGTTGGCGGCGTGGCGGGAAGCCTGTCTGGTGGCGAATACGCCGCCTCCGCGCCGCGAAGAGCCGGCCGAGTGCCGGGCCTTGCGGCGGCGGAACAGCGAGTTGTAGAGTGAATTGCGCCGTAAGGAGAAAGCCTTGGCGGAGGCCGCGACGTTGCTGGTGCTCCAAAAAAAGTCCGGGTGCTTTTGGGGGAGCCCGGGGACGGAAACTGGACCTCGGGGAGCGACAGACCGTGATCGCCCTGATTCGCGAGGCCGGTGCTGCGGGCGCTCGCCTGGAGGCGGCCTGCGCGGTATTGGACGTGAGTCCCCGCACCTGGCAACGCTGGCAGGCCGAGGGCGAGGTGAAGGTTGACGGCCGCCACGCGGCGGCGCGGGCCCGGACGCCGGCCAACGCCCTGAGCCCGGCGGAACGGCAACACCTCTTGGGGGTCGCCAATAGCCCCGAGTTTGCCGGCCAGCCACCGAGCCAGATCGTACCCCGACTGGCCGACCGGGGCGAGTATCTCGCCTCGGAAGCCACGTTCTACCGGGTTCTGCGCGCCGCCGACCAACGCGCCCACCGCGGCAAGGCCAAGGCGCCCAGCCACCACCGCCCGCAGGCTTGGGTCGCCACCGGCCCCAATCAGCTCTGGAGTTGGGATATCACCAATAGTGTTCGGCACACTTATTGGATAGACAAAATGATGTCTCGATGTTCATCAGTCATTGGATGAAGTAATAAATTTTTAATACAGATTAACCAGTGAATAGAAATTTTCCACAATTTTTTCAATTTAGATCCAAGCAAAGAAACCAAACTATATTCTACTGGCAATCGAGAACTTCCTGTTTTCCGTAAATGATCTTCTTTCTTTGAAGAGGAATCTTTTAAAACTTGCAGGGCTTCTTTTTGGCTTTCTTGCTCTTTAACAAGCGTTTGCTTAAAGTAAATTAAAAGAACGTAAACAATTAAATAAATGTAAAATTGAATTTTGACTCCATTCGGTTCGTGGTTCCACAAATGGAGAGCATCCAGTGTTCGCTTTATACACCTGAAAAATAACTCTACTTGCCAGCGATAAGCATAAAGAATAATGATCTCACTGGTCTTTAAATCCAAACGATTTGTAGTAATTCGATACCATTCACCAAAAACATAAAAACAAACTAAACGATAAGTCACTTTCGATTTATCACCTGAAAAAATAACGAGCGCATCGGTGACTTCTGAAAGGTAAAAGTTCCATGATTCGGGAATATTCACCTCCAGTACCGTTTGAATAGATGCTCGCATATTGTAGCGAATACGAGTAATAAAAAACGCTTGCTTTTCCGTAACTTGTTGAAAAATGTCAAAAGCAAGATAACCCCGGTCCGTGATATAGGTCACCCCGGCTTCCAGCAATTCCATGAACACTTTTCGCTCGGAATAATTCGCTTCACTACTCATAAATTGTACAGGAATCATGCGATTAAGTTCATAAGCTAAATGCATCTTCAAGGCTTGGCACTTGGAAGTATATTGGGCCCATTCCATGTTTTTAAATGCAGGAAATAACGAACCATCAAACAATATGAAACGCCCTAATGTTCTTATCTCAGGAATATCTTTAATCTCAATGATTTCTATTAATTTAGCAAAAATACGCTGAAATACCTCTGGCTTATACCGTGAAAATGCTTCCGAATACATCGATGGCGATGCTAAAACAAAACCGAGCTTTTTTAAATCAGGATTTGTTTTTATTTCTGTGATTAGCAAACGAATCGATTGGGTTTTATTAATCACTGCATAAATCAGACTCACCATAAAATAGTACAGTGATAGCTTGTAAAACTTCTCATCATTTTTTAAGCGATTCTGTTCTTCCTTAATTAATAGAATCACAGGTTCAATAATCTTTTCAAAAGTCAGCATAGTTTCATTTCATCAGATGGTACTGCCCACCCAGGTGACTCGCTTCCTCTACCCCCCAGTCGTCGCTGGATTAAACTAGAGTCCCGAGGCAGGCAGTGAATTGTGATTTCACATAACAACTTGATTACAAATTGGAAAATTATATCCCAAAGTTAATGGCAATTGCTATGCCGAACACTATTGGGATATCACCTACCTGGCCTGCGCCGTGGCCGGGCTGTTTTTCTACCTTTACCTAATCCTGGATGTGTTCAGCCGCAAGATCGTGGGTTGGGAAATCCACCCCGAACAGACCAGCGACCACGCTGCCGTCCTGTTCCGCCAGGCGCATCTACGCGAAGGGGTGGCGGCGAATACCCTGGTCCTGCACTCCGACAACGGCTCCCCGATGAAAGGCGCCACCCTGCTGGTCACCCTGCAACGACTGGGCGTCGTGCCCTCGTTCAGCCGGCCCGCCGTCAGTAATGACAACCCGTACTCGGAGGCGCTATTCAAGACCTGCAAGTACCGCCCCAGCTTCCCCGAACAGCCCTTCGCGAGTTTGGAACAGGCCCGTACCTGGGTGGCCGGCTTCGTCCGCTGGTACAACGACGAGCACCGGCACAGCGGCATCCGCTTCGTGACCCCCGGCGAACGCCACCGCGGCGACGATGTGGGGGTCCTGGAACAGCGCAAGGCAATCTACGAAGCTGCTCGTCAAGCCCATCCCGAACGCTGGTCCGGCACCATCCGTAACTGGGAGCGCCCCAGCTCGGTCTCCCTCAACCCAAGCAAACCAGCCCCTCAGAAGGCGCAGGAAGAGTCTCAAAATACAGACTGAAAAAGCGACATCTTTCTTGACAACGACCGCTATGGAGCGTGCAAGCAATCTCGCAAATATCCCGTCAATCCAGCGCCAGCGTCGCAATCATCACCCCGGAATCCTCCGGGCAAACTTTGACGGTGAACCCCATGGCCCGACATAACTCCAGCATCGGCTCGTTCTCCCGCAGAATTTCCCCGTACAGCTCGCGGATGTTCTGCGTGCGGGCGTAGTGGATGAGCCGGCGCAGCAGCAGGCTACCAAGTCCGATACCGGTGGCGTCCCGCAGCAGGATGATGGCGAACTCCGCGCGCTCCCGGTCCGGATCGCCGATGATCCGCGCGACTCCGCAACCTTCCAGCGGTTGACCGGGACGCTGTCGAAACGCTACCAGCGCCATTTCCCGGTCGTAATCGATTTGGGTCAGCCGGGCCGCTTCGTCGTGGCTCAGTTCCTTGATCACGTGCATGAGGCGCATCCGGATCTCCTCGGTCGACAGGCGGGCGAAGCCGGCGATGAAGGCTGGCTCGTCCTCCGGCCGCACCGGGCGGATCAACACCATCGAGCCATCCGGTAGCGACAGGGTTTCCTCCAGTTCGCGTGGATAGGGCCGAATCGCCAGCCGCTCGTGGGTCGGACCCTCAGCCGCCGCGATCCGAATCCGGGCCGCGCCCACCGTCACGTCAGCGGCATCCGCCAGCACCGGGTTCAATTCCAGTTCGGTGACCTCGCCCAAGTCCACGATCAGTTGCGCGACCTTGACCAGCAACAGGATCACGCCATCCAGCAAGCCGGTCATGGTAGCGTCGGCGTTGCGCAACAGTCGATAGATCCGGGTGTGCGCGATGACCTCCCGCGCCAGCACCGGATTGAGCGGCGGCAGCGCGGCGACTGCATCGAACAGGGTGGCGGTTCGCCCGCCCAGCCCCAGCAACAGCACCGGACCGAACACCGGATCGCCGACCACGCGGATGCTTAGTTCCAGCGGCGCGGCATCCAGGGGACGGACCTCCACGACGGTCCCCGGCGCGGAGACCGCGATACCGTAAGCGTGCAGCAGCACGGCGGTTTCGGTCGCATCCAGCATGGCGCGGCCTGTTGCCAGCGCCTGCTGGATAGTCTGGCGGGCAGCGGCGGAATCGGCGGCGAACAACTCTGGAACGTCGGGTGGGGTTTCCATCAGCGCGACCCGGTTCTGCTGGTAGCGCCAGCGCTGCATGAAGGCTCGGATGGCGTCGTCGGGCGTATCGTAGGTCGGGATGCGCTGTTCCAGGAACCGTTGCCGGGCGGCGCGAGCGCTGTCCGCGCCCAGCCAGCAGGTCAACACCCCCGGCCGGCCGCCGTCGCGGGCGCGGAACCGGCCGACGATCTCGATCACGGCTGCGGCGGTATCTTCGGCGGAGATCAGCGCGTTCGGCGCGTGCAGGATCAACACACCGTCGAGTTCCCGTTCGCGCAGCAGACGGTCCAGGGTGGCGGCTACCCGATCCGGGCCGGCATCGCCACCCAGATCGAGCGGATTATCGAGCAGAGCACCGGCCGGCAAGACCTGGCGTAACGCCAGTTCGGTCGCCGGACTCAACCGGGCCAGCCGTCCCCCCTCCGCCAGCAAGGTATCGGCGGCCAACAGGCCCAGCCCCCGGCTGTTGCCGACAATCGCCAGCCGGTCGCCGGTCACCGGCAGGTCGAGCGCCAGGGTTTCGGCGGCCCAGAACAGCTCCCGCAGGGATTGAACCCGCAGCATCCCGGCTCGGCGGAAAGCGGCGTCATAAATAGCATCGACTTGATAGGATGCCGCATCGCCGCCCCGGCCGGCGCGCACCACCAGCACCGGCTTGACTCGCGCCGCCGCCCGCGCCGCCGACAGGAACGGGCGGGCTCGTTTCAGAGTTTCCAAATACAGCAGGATGGCCCGGGTGTTGGGATCGTGGGTCAGCCAGTCCAGCAGGTCGCTGAAATTGATATCGGTCCGTTCGCCCAACGCGACGACACCAGAGAAACCGATGCCCTGGGCGGTAGCCCACTCCAGCATCGGCGCCAGCACCGCTCCCGATTGGGCGATGAGGGCCAGCGAGCCCGCTTGGGGAAAAACGTGGCTGAGCGAGGCGTTCAGGCCGCGACGCGGCGCGATGATTCCGAAACTATCCGGGCCAAGCAACCGCAATCCGTGGAGGTGGACGGCCTCGCGTGGAGCGATGCGAAAAATCCGCTTTTTACCCAGGCCCCTCTCGCCAGAACGGGTTGCGATCACCGCGACTTTCGTCCCGCGCCGACCCAGTTCGGCCAGCAGTTTGGGAACGGTCGGCGCTGGAGTGGCGATGATGGCCAGTTCCGGCGCGCTGGGCAGATCGGCCAGATGCCGGAAGGCCGCCATCTGGTGAACATGTCGATGCCGGCGATTGACCAGAAACAGTTCGCCCTGGAAACCGCCGGCCAGCAGGTTGCGGGTCAGCGCCGCGCCCAGCGAACCGGGCCGGTCGCTGGCGCCGATCAGCGCGACGGAGGCGGGATCGAACAGATACCGCAGATAGCGGGTGGGCATCGCCGAAACTCCTGACCCTGATGGTCAGGGGTATACGGCGCGGCGCATGGGAATGCAACGATTTCTCCAATCCGGTCGCTGGGAATGGCGGCGGACGACGGACGCGCGGACTTCGAATACCGCATCGATGTTTGACCCCGGACTCGAACTTGTCCCCCGGGGAGGCTGGATATACATTACAGAAATCTGTATGGATGCTTAGGGATCCGCCGGAAATACACACCATGAAGACGACACTTGATTTGAACGATGCGCTGATGATCGAGGCCAAGGCGCTGGCCGCACGACAGCACACCAGCCTGACCCGCCTGATCGAGGAAGGCCTGCAATTACGCCTGCGCGCGCAACACGCACAAAGCAAGCCCATGCGCATTCCCATCTATCAGGGAAAGGGCGGGCTGGCGCCGGGGCTGGATGGCCTGAGCAACAAGGCGCTGCTGGATGCCGCCGATCATGACGCCTGATGTCAACGTACTGCTCGCCGCGTTGCGTAGCGACCACCCGCACCATGCCGTGGCCCGCGGCTGGCTGGAACAGGCGGTCGCCGCCGCCGCTGGCGGCACACCGCTGCGCCTGCAACCGATGGTGATCGCCAGCTTTCTGCGCCTGGCCACTCATTCCAGGATCTTCGTTCAGCCCACTCCGATGGGGGCGGCCCTGGACTTCATCGATGCACTGCTGGCCGCGCCCGGCGTTGACCAGCCGGCGTTGGGCGCGGAATGGCCGAGTCTGCGCAAGCTGTGCGCCGACAAGGCATTGGTGGCCAACGACGTGCCCGACGCCTGGCTGGCCGCCGCCGTCATCCAGCAGGGCGAACACCTGGTCAGCTTCGACGCCGATTTCAAGCGCCTGCTTGCGCGTTCGCGGTTCACCCACCTGAAAGCCTGAAGCTCGTTCAAGGCCAAGTCCAGACTGCGCGCACAGTCTGATTGGCGGATTGTGGGCCAGTCTTTCCGAGGGATGCTGCCGATTCGTGCATGGTCAAGGACAACAGATGGGATTGGATCGAGGAGTGCCTGAAATGAGCGCGCGTCTCGCCTCATGATCCCTTGACCCGAATTTTGGCGCAGGACGATCCCGAGGCGCAGCCGCCACACCCGCCGGCGGGCGGCGCGCTCTTGGCCGGAGCCTCGCCATTCCGTCGCGCGCCGAACCGGAAAAGCCCGGCTGGCGCGTAAAGCCGCAGCAAAGTCAACGCGGCAATCACCACGATCAACAGCGCCAAACCGTCCTGCCACATCTCAGCCGCCTCCCAGCGCCAGCGCCACCCGGTAGGTGACGAAGGCGGCGAGATACGCCAGCGCCATCAGATAGGCGAACATGAAGGCCGGCCAACGCCAGGAGTTGGTCTCGCGCCGGGCGGCGGCCAGCGTCGCCAGGCACTGCGGGGCGAACACGTACCAGGCCAGCAACGCCAAGGCCGTCGCCAGCGTCCAATCGTGGGCCAGCGTCGCGGTCAGCGCCTCCGCGACCGCGCCTTCGTCGCCGCTCAGGGCATACACGGTGCCGAGCGCCGCTACCGCCACCTCGCGCGCCGCCAGGCCCGGCACCAGGGCGATGGCGATCTGCCAGTTGAAGCCGATGGGGGCCAGCAGCGGCTCCAGCGTGCGCCCGATCTGTCCGGCGAAGCTGTAATAAATCGCCGGTTCCGTCGCGTCTGCCGGCGGGGCGGGAAAGGTTGAGAGAAACCACAGCACGACCATCAGGCTCAGGATGATCGTGCCGATCCGCCGCATAAAAATCCGGGCGCGCTCCCACAAACCCAGCAGCACGTTGGCCGGATTCGGCCACTTGTAGCTGGGCAGTTCCATCAGCAAGGGCTGCCGGCCGCCGCGCAACAGGGTCAGCCGCAACACGCCCGCCACCACCAGCGCGCCGACGATGCCGGTCGCGTACAACCCGAACATGACCAGTCCCTGCAAGCCGATCCCGCCCCAAACCACCGTGTCGGGAACAAACGCGGCGATCAGCAGGACGTACACCGGCAACCGCGCCGAGCAGGTCATCAACGGCGCGATCAGAATCGTGACCAAGCGATCCAGCGGATGGGCGATGGTGCGCGCCGCCATGATGCCGGGAATGGCGCAGGCGAAGCTGGACAGCAAGGGGATAAAGGCGCGGCCGTTCAAACCGACCGCGCTCATCAGCCGATCCATCAGGAACGCGGCGCGGGTCATGTAGCCGGAATCCTCCAGCAGCAGAATGAACAGGAACAGAATCAGAATCTGCGGCAGAAAGATCACCACGCCGCCCACCCCGGCGACGATCCCGTTGATCACCAGACTCTTGAGCAGGCTTTCTTCCATGTGCGCGGCGAGCCACTGTTGCAGGCTGGCCATGCCGCCGTCGATCCAGTCCATCGGCGCTTCCGCCCAACTGAACACGGCCTGGAACATCAGGAACAGGATACCGAGCAGAATCAGCGGCCCGGCCACCGGGTGCAGCAGGACCCGGTCGAGTTGCCGAGTGAGACGCTCCGGCGCGCCTTCCTGGACGACCGCTTCCCGCAACAGGCGCTCCACTTCCCGGTGGTAGGCGCGAATGGCGTCCGGCGAGGGTTCCACCCAAGCGGCGGTCGAGGCGGCTCCGCCCTCGGTCGGGGCCTGGTTCAACAGGGTATCGATCTGGCCGAGCAGGTCTTGCACCCCGCTCTTGCGCATGGCTACGGTGGTGACCACCGGAATCCCCAATTGCTGGGACAACACCTCGATGCTGATCTGGCAGCCACGCTTCTGGGCGATGTCCATCATGTTGAGCGCCAGAATCAGCGGCCGGCCCAGTTGGCGGAGTTCCAGCAACAGCCGCAGGTGCTGGCCCAGATTGGTGGCATCGGTCACGCAGACCACGGCGTCCGGCAAGGCTTCCCGCGTCTGCCGGCCCAGCACCACATCGCGGGTGATGGCTTCGTCGGGACTGCGGGCGCGCAGGCTGTAGCTCCCGGGCAGGTCGAGGATCTCGACCGTGTGGCCGACCGGCGTCTTCAACAGGCCGCTTTTGCGTTCGACGGTCACGCCGGGGTAGTTGGCGGTCTTTTGCCGGCCGCCGGTCAGGGTGTTGAACAGGGTGGTCTTGCCGCTGTTGGGCGGGCCGACCAAGGCGATGCGGAGGGGCCTGAAACCTTCCGCGGCGAGCGTTCCGGCGGTCATGATAGCGCGCGCTCCGAGCTGGAATCGGACTCCGTGCCCGCCGGCTGGTCGAGCAGCGGACCGACCAGCACGGCATTGGCCTCGCCGCGACGCAAGGCCACGGTCATGCTCTGATTGATCCGCACCGCCAGCGGGTCGCGACCCAGCAAGCCGTGGTGCAACACTTCAACGCAGGCGCCTTCGACGAAACCCATTTCCAGCAGGCCGCGCTCAACGTCGCCTTCTCCGCTCTGCACGGCCAGGATGCGGCCGACGCCGCCCCGCTGCATCAATCCCAAGGGTTGCGTCAAGCCCGCTTTCGCCAGGCGTTCCAATTCAAAGAGTTGGCGTTCCCGCCCGCCGTGCCCGTTCATTCAAATCTCCCCGGCGGCGTAAGCGTTGGTCTGGCCTGGCGCCCGCAGCATCTTGTTCACTTCATCCAGATGGGTTTGTTCCGCTGCGATCTGCGCGCGGGCGTACTCTTCCAGACGCACGTCCTTATCCCGCGCGCAATCCAGCAGCTCGTAATAGGCTTCGAGCGCTTCACCCTCGTGGGCCAGCGATTCGCGCAGGATGTCGCCGATGTCGTGCCGATGGGTTTCGAGCAGCGGGCCGATGCCGAGCGAGGGATGGCCGCCCAGACTGGTGATCAATTCCCCGGCCTGGCGGGCGTGCAGCAGACTTTCGTCGGCTTGCGCGTTGAGCCAACTGACAATCGGGATGCGGTTGTAGCCGTACACCATCAGCGCGTAGTGGGTGTAGCGCACCACGCCGGCCAGTTCCAGTTCGAGAATGCGGTTCAAGATGCCGATGGCGGCGGTTTTGTCGAATTGCTGGGTCATGTCGATGCTGCCTCTTCGTCGCAAGAAAACAGTGATCGCGTGTCGGTCGGCGCGGGAGCCACGCTGCTGGCGCGGCTCGTCACGGTCGGCCCTGTCGCGTCTTGAAGGCATCATAGAACAAATGAGAATAATTCTCAAATAGAAATATAGAGCAGTCCTGTTTGAATTGTGGATTTGGGTAGCTGGGTAGGTCGGGTTAGCGCAGCGTAACCCGACGGTTCGCGCTCATGACAGAGTGTCGGGTTGCGGCGATGCGCCTAATCCGATCTACAACTAAAAACAAAATCGGCTGGAAGCCAACTTTTAAGTCATAGAGATCAAGAGTTTTTATACACAGTCTCCGTAAGTGATGAGGCCGCCGTTATGACGCCTCCCTGCAAGCATTCGTTTATGGCAAAATCAATATATAAAAAAATCCTATATATTTGCTTGGTGGTATGGTAAAGTTGCTATATTTAACTTTGCCATAGCAAGGTCGAAATGAATACCAACGACGAAAACACCGGATCAAGCAACATCCCGAAGCTATCGTGCCCCATATCGGAACCGAGGTCACTGGTGAAAGTTCTTCCGGCGCAAGGCGTTGGAGGCCGAGTTCGACAGCGCGATGACTCGGACTAACGGTGCCAAGCTCTTCGGCCTGCGCCGCATCGGCAAATCCAGCGAAGCCGCTGCCTGTTGCGAGCGCTTGCGGGAGACTGGATTTACCGTGGTTAGAGAAGACGCCCAAGGCATAACTTCCGAGGTGGGTGTTGCTGCAAGCCATTTTTCGCCAATTACCACCGAAGGCTTGTATGCGCGGGTGATGAAGTTCATCGGTGACGACAACGCCATTGTCAAGACCGCCCGCGACGTGATTACCAAGGCGCAGGCGGCAGACCCGAGGATGTGTTGGCCTATTTCGGCCCGATCATGGCGGCAGTCGAAAACGCCATCAGCCAAAACGACCGTGTGGTCTTGGTCATCGACGAATTCCCCTGGCTGTGTCGTAGTATCCTCCAAGGCGATGTCGCCAAGGGCGCGGCCAGGGTGGATGTGCTGTTGGCGGCTTTGCGTCGCTGGCGCAACAAGGGTGTGCGCATGTTGCTGATGGGCTCGATCGGCATGGTTGCCCTGGGCCGCCAGTACGGCTTGGATTTGAGCCACTTGAACGATCTGGGTCCCTGAACGTCCCGCCGTTCGAGGCCGACGAGGCCAAGGCGTTGGTCGATGCGCTGGCTAAAGGCGGCAGGATAGCCGGCTGGACCGAGGCCCATACCGCCGCGCTGCTGGAAGAAACCGTCGCCTTCTATCCCGCCATGCTGCAAAAGGGCTTCGAGCAGGCCAGCTTGGGCGGACGCGCGGCCAGCATCGAGCGCTTTCCCGATCTGTTCGCTGAGAAGGTGCGCCCCGATTTCGACGATACCTACTACCAGCAATTCGACAAGCGTCTCAAGCTGTACCGCGACTTGCCCGAACCGCTGCCGGGTCTGCTGGAAGGCGTGTTGCTGGCGGTGATGAGGGCGGCAGTCCCGTGGCGCGGGATGGGCTGCATGAGGCGCTGGCTCAAGGCGGCGCGGTGTCCGATGCCGACCTGGGCGATGCGCTGAACATCCTGCGCGAAGATGGTTTCCTGGCGGTGCGGGCGCAACGCGACGGCAGCCAGCAGTGGCGGGTGGCTTCCGATTTGATGCGGGCTTGGTGGAACCAACGCCGAGGAGGCTTGCGTCGGTGAGTCGCGAACACTGATCGAAACCTTCAACACCCACCGCATGTCGGCGGCGGTGGTGCAAGCGGTCGCCACCGCCCGCGAACTGGAACTGGCCGAAGTGACGCAAGCGGTGTGCCGGGCGGCGGGCCAACCGCAACAGACCGCGCAACATCTCATCGTCTACGGCGAGCGCGGCTCCGGTAAGTCCTTTCTGATGCGCTTGGTTGAGATCGAGATTGAACGGCTGGCGCGGGAAGAAAACTTGTCGATAGCGTCTGCCCTGTTGCCCGAGGAGCAATACAACATCCGCTCCGCGCCGCAATTGATTCAAGCCATCGCGGCCAAGGTCGCGGCGGGGTCTGGAGTTTTGAGATGGATTTTCGCCCGCTGGCGGAGGCGTGGGAGGCCGCTGTCGCCGAACTGGACGCGGCTATGGATCAGCGTTTCGGCCAGGGTTTGGGGTTGGTGGTGGCGATGGTGGAGAATTTCGACACCTTACCCGCAACTGTTTGGCGGAGCGCCGTCACCCAGAAAAAAACCGCCAGCGCCAAAGCCATCGAACAAAGCGCGCCGAGCAATAGCTGCGCAAACTGATATCGCAAAGATTCGCGTCTGATGCTGATCGCTTCCGCCACCGGCACGGTGGACCAAGACTACGAGCGCCCGCTGTTTCAAGCCTTCAAGACGGTGGATTTGCGCATTTGGACCCCCGACGATTGCATTGCCTACTTCAACCGCCGCCGCGTCTGGAGCAACAAGCAGAATTGTTGCCGCAAAAATAAACCCGCGCCCGCGCCATCGCCGAATTCATCGGCGGCAATCCGCGTCTGGCCCAGTTGCTGGGCGAAGTGCTGGCCAGCCTCGACGCCCGTAGCATCGCCGCGACCCTCGACGCCTTGAGCGACCACCTGGCTGATTATTACCGCCACCGCCTCGATGACCTGCCGCCGCAATCCGCCGCCTTGCTCGATGCCTTGATCCGCAAGGGCGAGCCATGCACCCAGACCGAACTGGCGGCACGGGTGGGCGCGAGTTCGCAGGCGCAGATCGCCGATGCCTTCAGCTACCTGTTGTCTAGTCGCCTGCTGGCTGCCGGTCCCGACAAACTCGGCGCAGGTAGGCTGTACCGTCTGCGCGACCGGTTGTTCGTACATTTCTATCGCCGCCGTTATGGCGAGCCGGAAAAAGCCTTGGGGCTGGCGCCCATCGCCGAACTGCTGGAAAGCTTCTTCACCCAGCGCGAGCGCGAACAGCAGGCGCGGCAGCATCTGGAAGCGGGCGAGTGGGCGGATGCTCGGCTGTATGCGCTGAATAGCCCATTTTTGACTGAGCCGTCGGATGATTATTGCGGGTATCGGGATAGGATAGTGACCGGAACACCGTCGCAACTGTTCCAGTTGGCCGGTCTTGACGCCGCCGAGGCTGTCGAGGCTCAGGCTGAGTTGAAGCTCCACCCGGATCTGGCCGTCAAACGCTGGAACGACGCAGCCAGGCGCGCAAGCTTGGGGCTGGCGATGATAGCGGCTTGGTTGTTGGAAGCGATAGCGCTCTCCCGTTGCCAGATGGACAACGAGGCTGAGGCCGTTTTGGCGGAGGCGTTGCGCAGGGCTGAGGGGGAGGGGGATAAGGATTCGCAGATTTTGGCCTTGGACGAGATGGTGCGCTTCACCTTTTCTCGGCGAAAAAATAAGGCCAAGGCCTTAGACTTTGCCGCTCGGGCCGAAACACTCACCGAGCAAGCCCATAATGATTACGTGCGGGCGGTAGCTCTATGCAAAAGAGCCTGGAATCTCACAGAAGCTGGTCGTTTTCTTGAAGCCATCGCCACGTCTGACGAGGCCGTCGCATTAGCTTTGAATACTGGTTCACAACAGTTGCAGGAATGTGCCCTCAGGCACAAGGTTCGCTCTCTAATTCAACTCGGACGCTATGACGAAGCCGCCTCGGTAGCTGGCCAAGCGGCACAGTTGGCGGCGACGACGGGTGCGGTTCATTCTCAGATCGAAACGCTAAAGTTCATGGGCTATGCGCTGTCCAATTTAGGCAGGCACGAGACTGCCGAATCCATCTACAGCAAAGCAGCCCAACTAGCGGAAAGTATCGGCGATGAGAGGGAGCAAAGCCGTTTACTATGCCTCCGATCACTAGAACTGCGCCAACTGAATCGTTCGGAAGAAGCTCTAACCGCAACTCGCGAAGCCGCAAAACTTGCTGTGAAGCTTGGTGACTTGAGCCTTCAAGCTTGGGTAGCATTTGGCGTAGGCGACGCGCTGCTCGATCTTCGACAGTTTGCCGAGGCTGCCGCCACACTTGAGGAGGCAGCACAGCTTGCGTCCAGAGCCGGCAATGTCGCGCTGCAACTGAATTCGCTGCTTGAAAGAATAGCGTGCTTGGTCGTGCTCAATCAGTATGAATTGGTTATCGAACTGGCGCAGGCGGTTACTGAAATTGCCGCCATAACGGGGAATGCTGAGGCAGTCGCCCACGCTCTTTTGTTAAAAGGTTCAAGTCTTGCCAAGTTAAACCGTTTGGAAGAAGCTTCAAGCGCATTTGATGTAGCTTTTCGTATCGCCAAATCGGCTGGCCAAAAACAGCAGATGATCCTTATCTTAAAGGGTCAATCCACATTCTTGGGGGAGCAGAAGCCGAAGCAAACCCTAGCTCTTGCGCGAGAAACAATAGCCGAAACTCATGGTACGGTTTCAATTGAAGATCTATGGAAGATACGCCGGATTTACTTCACTGCAGCAATAAACACTCAAGCCTCCGATGTGGTGGAGATGCTTGAAACTTTCTTGGCCGAGATCACGACCGAAGAAAACGCCCGTCCGCTCGCTGATATGCTCGCCGAAGTACTGGCCGCCGTCGCCTATAACGGCCTATGGGACGAGTTCACCGCCTGTCTATCGCGGCATCCGCAGACGCCGATCTTTTTGCAAGTATGGCAACCCTTCATCGAGGTAGGCAGAGTTTGGAACGAACAAGTCAAAGCCAACGGCCGCGCCCAAATTTATGCGGCAATCGCCCGCCAACTGCCCGCCATCGTGCGGTTGATCGAATTGTTGCCGTTCGATATAGACCTTGAGGGTCTTGAGGGCGAGGAGTTCAGCCAGATCCGTTCGTCTGGGTTAATCGACGGGCTGGTGCAGCACTGCGACGATGCCGGTTTTCTGCAAGACATGGCCGAGTTGCTCAAAGAAGGTTTCGGTGAGAAAGCGGCAGCCGAAATCCAGCGTCTTCAAGCGGTCGCCGAAGTTCATGCCACCACGGACAAAGAAACAGTTCTCCAGCGTCATGGACCCGGATTTGGCCCACGCCATCCGCCGCATCCTGGGACTTCCAGAGCCAGATGACCTATTGGCACGGAAAGGTCGGCGGAAAGGACGCTGAAAGCGATTGATCTGGTATACGTGGGCTATGCCAGCCACCCCAAGCGAGCACCGCATGAAATCCGACCGCATCGATACCGACCCCCTCGCGCGAGTCATCGCCTACCACCAGGCCAGCAAACACCACCTGGACCGTTACGCGCCCGGTCCGGGCGGGCTCGACTGGGCCAACCAGCCCGATCCGTTTCGCCGCTACGCCGGGGCGCCGCGCGTCGAACTGCCGTTGCGGGCCGATTCCCTGCCGACCCCGTTCGAGTCGGTGCGCCGGGGCGAACGGCCAGCCACTTACCCGCTCGAACGCGACGCGCTGGCGATCCTGTTCGAACTGTCGCTGGGACTGTCGGCCTGGAAACAACACGCGGGTTCGCGCTGGGCGCTGCGCTGCAATCCGTCGAGCGGCAATCTGCATCCGACCGAGGGCTATCTGGTCTGCGCCGAACTGCCCGGTTTGACCGCCGGCGTCCATCACTACCTGAGCCACGATCACGTCCTCGAACAGCGCGCCGCGCCGGGTTCCGCAAGTTGGGGAAGCGAATTGCGCGGCGGGGTAGTGGTGGCGCTGACCGGCATTCACTGGCGCGAAGCCTGGAAATACGGCCTGCGCGCCTACCGCTATTGCCAGCACGACTGCGGCCATGCCATCGCCGCCGTCGCCTACGCCGCCGCCGCGCTGGGTTGGCGGGCGCGGCTGCTCCCCGGCTGGGGCGACGATGAACTCGCGGCATTACTGGGGCTGGATCGGGCGAAGGATTTCGCGGACGCCGAACTCGAAAGCCCGGAGGTTGCGCTGTGGGTGGGACCCGAACCGCCGCCGGCGGAGTTATCGCCCAGCGCGCTGGCGCGTGGCCTCTCTTTTACCGGCCGCGCCAACCGCCTGAGCCATTCCCAAGTCGACTGGCCCGGCATCGAGGACGTCGACCGCGCCGCCCATCGGCCCAGCGCGATCCCGTCACCCGCCTTCCAAGCGCCGTCCCGTCCGCCCCTGGCCGAGTCTGGCTGCCAAGCCAGCGCCGCGACGCTGATCCGCCAGCGGCGCAGCGCGGTGGCGTTCGACGGCGTGACCACGCTGCCCGCCGAACGCTGGTTCGGGATGCTGGACGCGCTGCTGCCACGCCCGGACGTGCCGCCGCTCGATGCTTGGCCGTGGTCGCCGCGCGTGCATCCGCTGCTGTTCGTCCACCGGATCGACGGGGTATCACCCGGTCTCTACCTGCTGGCGCGGAAGGCGGAGGCGCTGGCGGAATTGCGGGGGCGTTGCACGGCGAGTGGGCCTGGTCGCGGGTCGAACAGGCGCCGGAACATTTGCCGCTTTACCGGCTCACCGTGGGCGACGCCCGCGACGCGGCGCGGGTGATTGCCTGCCATCAGGACATTGCCGCCGATTCCTGCTTCGCGGTCGGCTTTCTAACCGAGTTCGCCGGTCCGCTCCAGGGTGCGCCGTGGGTGTACCGGGAACTGTTCTGGGAAACCGGCCTGCTGGGACAGATTCTCTACCTGGAAGCGGAAGCCGCCGGCATTCGCGCCACCGGCATCGGCTGTTTCTTCGATGATGCCGTGCATCGGCTGTTGGGACTCGACGGCTTGGGGTGGCAATCGCTCTATCACTTCACCGTTGGCGGGCCGGTCGAGGACCGGCGCATTCAGACTTTGCCGCCCTACGCCCATCTGCGCCGACCAGGATGATTGATGTTCTTAGACCCGAATCCATTAGTGGACTTTCTGGTAATGGTCGCGGATTTTCATGAAATCCGAGACCATAACTTCAGGCTTGTGAGGGGGCATAAAGATGGCGTGTAAATGGGCATCCGGATCGATCAATATCACTACGGATGAATGATCGACAGTATAATGAGTATCATCCTCTTGACCGGGCGAGCGCATGTAAATAACGCCAAACTGCCGTGCCAGCTTGTTCAATTCCTCTGGCGTGCCGGTAGCGCCCAGAAATTTTGGATTGAAATAACGGGTATATTCTCCCAGCCGCTGCGGCGTATCGCGTTGGGGGTCCACCGAAATCAACAGGTAGGCGGTATCTTGATCTAATTTTTTCTCCGCCAGTTGACGTTGTACCTTGGCAAGTTCCACCAAGGTGAGTGGACATACATCCGGACAATAGGTATAACCGAAGTACAGAAAAGTCCACTGGCCCAAAAACCGGTCGCGATGGAAAGGCTGGCCATCCTGGTCGCTCAGGGTGAAGTCTTCGATTTTCCTGGGTTCGGGAAAGAGGGTGCCGGAAATTGTCGGAGGCTTGATTGGGGGACGGGTCAGTATTTGACCCAGCCAGAGACCGAAACCCAAAGCCAACGCACCGGCTAGCATCAGGATAATTTGTCTACCACGGATCATGGCGCCGCCTTCTCCTCGAGAGGGGCCAGGATCGGCATCTCTGACCCCTCTCTGGAAAATTTATAGTTACTGCGCCTTGTTATCATGGTGATGCGAGTGCTCGGCGCCTTCTCCCAGATCCATCTTACGTACCGTTACTTCCACTGGTATCTCGCCGGCCTTTTCGAAGCGCAGGCGTAGAGGGAAAGTTTGGCCGGCCACCAAGGGTTTTTTAAGATCGATCAACATGATATGCAGTCCACCTGGCCCGAGCGCGGTGGGTTTCCCGGGATTGACTTCAATGGCTTTGATCTGGCGCATTTTCATCATACCTCCCTCCATGAGGTGGGTGTGAAGCTCGACGGCAGCCGAAACCTCGCCGGACGCATCGATTAAACGGTCCGTTTCCTTGCCCGTGTTGACGAGCGTCATGTAGGCGGCGCCGTTGGTGACGGTGGGCGGGCTTTCTCGCGCCCAAGCCTCCTCGACTTTGATCGTTACAGTATCGGCGGCCAAAACGGGGGCGCTCAGTGCGAGTAACAAGCTCAGCGCGGACAGCTTGATTTTCATGGATCTGGAGATCTCCAACTTTTGGGGTAGTGGCTCAATCAGGCAGCTTATATCTTGATCTCAATGGGCGGGGCTTGGAAGTACCAGCCGCTGGTTGAAGCGCACGCTGCCTCAATTATCTGACTAGAACAGCATACGGGAAACAGGTTGGGATGCGACAAATTGCCGCATCCCATGAGCAGAGGAACCGTTACAATGAAACCAACACCATGCCAAACGGTGGTGATAGATCCGACGACCGATGGAAAGAGGATGAAGTCTGTGTTGTTACAGTATCATTCAGTGGCGCCCTCGGCAGTAGTAGGGCTATAGTATACCGCCGGCTTTCTCCAATTCGGCATAAGTAGTCGGCTGCCGCGACGGATTGATGTTCAATCCCAGCCGCACGCCGATCTCCGATAGCGAGAAAATGCCGCGTACCGCCGGTATGTCGGTTTCGGGATCGGTATCCACTACCAGGGCGTGCTGGCGGTCGACCTGCCGCAGGGTCGCGATGATGTCACCCACTCGCGCGCCCAGCACGTCTTCCATCATCAACACTTCCAGTTTGGTTCTGAGGGTCATGACGTCGGAGACTAGCAAATCCTTGGGGGCGCCGCCGGTCTTGGCCAGAATCCGGTTGGCCTTCTCTCCGTCGACATCTCGGCTGGTGAGCAGCCCGAGGATGTTGTCGTCGGCGTCGCAGACCAGCAGGATGCGCACTCCGCGCTTGATCATGATGTCCAACCCCTTGCTGAGAGGGGTCGATAGTTCGGTGGTAACGGCGGTGACTTGGCAGAGGTCGGTCATCACCGATAATGCGGGATCGTCGGCGGTGATGCGCCGGGGTAGTTGCTGCTTGGGGCGAGCATGGCGGATTCCCCGGTCTAGTCGGTGCAGCGGCAGCGAGTTATAAGGGTACTTCATCAGAACTCTCTCCTGTATGTAGGCATCAATGGCGATTGTGACCACATTTTTATTCGCCAACACATTATATAGGGATTATTGGTCGACGAGAAATGCAACAAATTGTCACGTCTGCTATCCAGGCGGCAGGCTGTAAATTTTGACCGTTGCCATCCGAACCATGTTTGGTTAACCAAATCTTGCCCGATGGAAGACTTGCGACGCCTGTTGTTGCTCCGTCTGCTGGTGGTCCTGGGACCCGGCGTCATGCTGTTCTGGCGATATTTCGGGGTGACGCCACCGTAACCACTACCGTCGTGATCGATAGCGCTGTTCCTGGGGCTGCGGTTGACACGGCGCTGATGTTCCATTACCTGCCGCTGCCGGGGATGCTCAGCGGCCACGGTTCCGGCTTTCACGCCCATCTCTGGGGCATGTGGTTGGTATTCGTTATCTGTGCCCTACTGATTGCCGGCTTCGTGGCGCGGCTGGCGGCGACGCTGCGCCATCGGGATCGTGAGGTGGCCGGCACTGGTTCAGTATGATTTTCGCGCTGGTGTTGGACGAATCCGTGGAGCTGGCCCTGGCTGGCGCGGCGCTCGGTGTGCTGCTGCTCCAGGGAGCGTTATTGCTGGCCGGGCCGGTGCTCGAAGCCCGGCGGGGACGGGCCATCGCCGGCTGGCCGCCGGGTCGAGGAAATCCGCCAAGCAGCGCTGTCGCCCAGGCCATAGCGGAAGCTCGTAGGGATGCAGTGACGAAGGAATCGCATCCCTACCGCCACCACTGCAATCGCTGCCCCCCGGTGCTCAGGGGTCGCGCAGCAGAGCTTTGAGCCGTGCGATTTCGGCCAAAGCAGCGTCTTTTTCTTGTAGTGCGGCTTCCTTGGCAGCGCGCTCGGCGTTTTTTTCTTGCAGTGCGGCGTTTTTTTCTTGCAGTGCGGTGTCTTTTTCTTGCAGTGCGACTTCCTTGGCGACGCGTTCCTGTTCTTTCTCCGCTTGCAGCGTCTCCAGATAGCGCTGAATGCTGCGCTGCTCGCGCAGGTAGTTCTGCCGCGCCTGATAGGCATGGTAAGCGCGCTCTTTCTCGGAGAAAGTTTTTAAGGTGCTCATGGCTTGCCTCATTTCGTCGGTCTGCATCCAGTCGGGCAGGTGGGTTTCGTCCAGCCGTTCGCCTTCCTGGAAGAATTTCAGCCAGCGTTGCTGCTCGGTTTCGACCCGCTCGGCTGCGAACTTGTTCAACTCCAGCAACCAGATACCGCCGTGATCGATCAACAGCCGCCCGCCCTCGTCGCGCAGCCGGTAGATGTGGGCGTAGGCCAGGTCGTCGCGGAGTAAATCCTCGGCCAGCAGCCAGATGGCGTAGGTCGGCCGCAACACACCATAGTCTTGGCCGCTGCGCAATTGTGCGCTGTACAGGTCGGCCCAAGTGTAGAGAATGCGTGCGGGCAGGTCGGGGTGACTCAGCAATTGAATCTCGACTTGGTAGAGTCGCCCCTGCTCGTCGCGCGCCTTAACGTCGACGATGCTGAGCTTGTCGTCGAGGAATTCGCGTTCGTTGTAAGGGTTGAGAATCTCCGCTTGGCGGATCGGGCCGGGCAGAGCGGCGCCGAGCACGGCGTTGAGGAAGTGGATTAGCAACCGCCGGTTGGCCTCGGCGCCCAATAGCGCCTTGAAGACGCAGTCGATCTTGGGGTCGATGGGGTGTTTCATGGTTGCGGTGTAGTCCGGATCGGGGCTGCGGGCGAGGCGAAAGGTGAAAGATGGCCCGGGGCGCAATGGCTTCCGGGACCAAGGCGGTGATTGCAGTCCGCACTGGTGCATTGGGGGCCAGCACCCCGTAGTATCTGGTCCGATCAGGATGGACGCGCGCCTTCGCTTCCCTTGCAAATTGAGGAGTCCAGCCCTATCCAGGTGGGGCAGTTTCGAGGATTTTGGGACGAATCAGACGTGTTCGTGCAGGCCGCACTCGCGCTTGAGGCCGAAGAAGCGGGTATCTTCCTCGCTCATGCCGTCGGCCAACCGACGGGTGGTGTGGACGTCGCCGATCGAGACGTAACCCTGTTCCCACAGCGGGTGATAGGGCAGGTTGTGCTGGGTCAGGTAGCGGAAAACGTCGCGGTCGGTCCAGTCGATCAGCGGATGGACCTTGCAGCGGCCATTGCGCCACAACAGCACGTCGAGATCCTGCCGGCTTTTCGCCTGCTGTCGCCGCAGCCCGGAAATCCAGGCCGCCGCGCCCTGTTCCCGCAGCGCCCGTTGCATCGGCTCGACCTTGTTAAGCCAGTTGTAGCGCTCGATGCCTTCCAGGCCCTGTTCCCAGAGCTTGCCGTAGCGGGCTTCCTGCCAGGCCGCGCTATGGCCAGCCCGGTAGATGCGCAGGTTTAGGGTCAGCCGTTCGGTCAGTTCGTCGATGAACTGGTAGGTTTCCGGGAACAGATAGCCGGTATCCACCAGCACCACGGGGATATCCGGTTGCTGGGTGGTGACCAGGTGCAGGCAGACGGCGGATTGAGCGCCGAAACTGGAGGTTAGCACGATGCGGCCGGGGAAATTTTCCAGCGCCCACGCGACTCGCTGCTCGGCGCGCAGCTTGTCCATCTCGCGGTTCATTTCCGCCAAGTCGAACCATGGCCGGGCAGCGTCCCCTTGAAAATGAGCATCCGCTTGTGTGTGCGCCTGAGTCATAGCCTGGGTACCTTGTTGTCGCTATCTAAGGCCAGAACGTGTCGAAACATCGTCTTTATGGGACTATGCCTATCTAATAACCTAGCAGCAAACAAATAAATCTAAAAGGAATTAGTGTCTATATGTTTATTTCCTTTTATTATATTTGCGGGCGATGAACTAGGCGCGGCCCGCGCGGGCCGTTACAATCGCCCGCCTAGCCGGCTCGTATCGGTCGCCGGTCCCATCCTTGCTACGCCGCCCTCGAAATGTCTCCATCGTCCGCCGCTCTCCCACGCCCCGTGGCCACCGCGCCACTGGCGGTTAGCTTGCGCGCCGCGCGGCTGGTCTACGGCGGCCTAACTCTGTTCGATGGATTGGACCTGGAACTGGCCGGCGGCTGTTTTACTTGCCTGCTCGGTCCCAGTGGCATCGGGAAAACCAGCCTGCTGCGCTTGCTGGCGGGACTGACTCCTCCCGGCATCAGCGGCGAATTGCGCGGCGGCGACGGTCGGCCACTGACCGGCCGGGTGGCTTACATGGCGCAGCAGGATTTGCTGCTGCCCTGGCTGAACGTGCTGAACAACGTCACGCTCGGCAATCGGTTGCGCGGCGAGCGGGCGGACCAGCAGCGGGCGTTGGATTTACTGGCGCGAGTCGGCTTGGTCGATTGCGCGCTGGCGCGGCCCGACACCTTGTCTGGCGGCATGCGCCAGCGGGCGGCGCTGGCCCGGACTTTGATGGAAGACCGACCGGTGGTGCTGATGGACGAGCCATTCTCCGGGCTGGATGCGTTGACTCGGTTGCGGCTGCAAGCGCTGGCCGCCGAACTGCTGGCCGGGCGGACCGTGCTGCTGATCACCCACGATCCATTGGAAGCGCTGCGGCTGGGCGAACACATTTTGATTATGAACGGTCGGCCGGCGACCTTGTCCACATTACCCGACCTACCGGGAGTTCCGCCCCGCGATCCCGGCGATCCGGCGGTGCAGGCCGCTTATCGCGCTATCCTGCGCTTATTGGGCGCGGCATGAAGGGTTTGTGGCGCGGCCTGCTGACGCTAGCGAGCTTGCTGCTGGTCTGGCAGATGGTGGTGGCGCTGGGCGAACTGCCCCCGTACATTCTGCCCGCGCCGCTGGCGGTCGCGGCCAGCCTGTGGCGGAACGCCGGTCCACTGCTCGGTCATGCCGGCGTCACCGCGCTGGAAATCGTGCTGGGGATGCTGCTGGGCACCCTGCTGGGCGGCGTCACCGCGTTGACTTTGGGCTATTCGCGGCGGGCGCGGCGCTGGTTACTGCCGGTGCTGATCGCGTCCCAGGCCATCCCGGTGTTCGCCGTCGCCCCGCTGCTGGTCTTGTGGCTGGGCTACGGCATGGGTTCCAAGATCGCCATGGCGATGCTGATCATTTATTTTCCAGTGACGGCCAATTTCTACGATGGCCTGCGCCACACGCCGCACGGTTGGCTCGATTTGGCGCGGGTGATGTTGCCCGAACAACGCCGCTGGGCGATGCTGCGGCATATCGCCATCCCTGCCGCGCTGCCCGCGTTGGGGTCCGGCCTGCGGGTGGCGGCGGCCGTCGCGCCCATCGGCGCGGTGCTGGGCGAGTGGGTCGGTTCCAGCGCCGGCTTGGGTTACCTGATGCTGCACGCCAACAGCCGGATGCAGATCGATCTGATGTTTGCGGCGTTACTGGTGCTGGCCGCGTTGGCGGTCGGCCTCTATTTTCTCGTGGACGCCGGGCTCAGACGGCTGCTGCCCTGGCATCCCGCCAACCCTGAAGCTACCGAAACGGATTGAACGGAACTGACTGCCATGTTGAATGTATTGCGCGCTTTTCTGTTGTTGCTGAGTCTGGCCGTGCTGGCGCCAGGCGCCTGGGCCGATGAAAAAACCGAGGCCACCAGTAAGAAACTGACCGTCATGCTCGACTGGTTCGTCAATCCCGATCACGCGGCGCTAGTCGTGGCCCAGGAAAAGGGCTATTTCGCCGCCCAGGATCTGGACGTCGAACTGCAAACGCCCGCCGATCCCAACGATCCGCCCAAGCTGGTCGCCGCCGGCAAGGTGGATTTAGCCGTCACCTACCAGCCGCAATTGACGATCCACATCAACGCCGGCTTGCCGATCAAGCGCATCGGTACGCTGGTCGCGACGCCATTGAATTCGCTGGTCGTGCTGAAGGAAGGTCCGGTGAAAACCCTGGCCGATCTCAAGGGTCGCAAGATCGGCTATTCGGTGGGAGGATTCGAGGAAGCCTTGCTCAAGTCGATGCTGGCCAAGGCCGGACTCAAGGTGGAGGATGTGACGCTGGTGAACGTCAATTTCTCGCTGTCGCCGGCGCTATTGTCGAAGCAGGTGGACGCGGTCATCGGCGCCTTCCGCAATTTCGAGCTGAATCAACTCGATCTGGCCAAGAAGCCGGGACGGGCGTTCTATCCGGAGGAGGAGGGCGTGCCCGCCTACGACGAATTGGTGCTGGTGGCGAATCGCGACAAACTTGATGATTCCCGGCTGGGACGATTCATCGCGGCGTTGGAGCAGGCCACGCTGTACATCCTCAATCACCCCGACGATGCCTGGAAGGCGTTCATCGCCAAACACAAGGATCTGGACGACGAATTGAACCGTCGCGCTTGGCGCGACACGCTGCCACGGTTGGCGCGGCGGCCGGCGGCGCTGGACGAAGCCCGCTACAAGCGCTTCGCCAATTTTCTGGTCAAGCAGGGCGTCATCACCGTGGCGCTGCCGGTGTCCAACTACGCGGTACAACTGCCGCTGCTGGATTGAGGCAGCGCTATCTTCTCCATATCCCACTCCAGACTCGAAATCACCATGCGCTATCCCGAACCTTTCGACGTGATCGTGATCGGCGGCGGCCACGCCGGCACCGAGGCGTGCATGGCTGCGGCGCGGATGGGATTGAACACCCTGCTGTTGACCCACACCATCGAAACCGTGGGCGCGATGAGCTGCAACCCGGCCATCGGCGGCATCGGCAAGGGTCATCTGGTCAAGGAGATCGACGCCCTCGGTGGAGTCATGGCCCAAGCCGCCGACCGGGCCGGTATCCAGTTCCGCATTCTCAACAGTCGCAAAGGGCCGGCGGTGCGCGCCACCCGCTGTCAGGCCGATCGGGCGCTATATAAAACAGCGGTGCGGTCGCTGATCGAGAATCAGCCCAACCTGCGGGTGTTTCAGCAAGCCGCCGACGATCTGCTCGTCGAGGGCGAGCGGGTGACTGGAGTGGTGACCCAGAGCGGCATCCGCCTCAGCGCTGGCGCGGTGGTGCTGACCGCTGGCACCTTTCTGGCGGGGCGCATGCACGTTGGCATGGCGAATTACGAAGGCGGTCGCGCTGGCGACCCGCCCGCCAACGCCCTGGCCGCGCGGTTGCAGGAATTACCGCTGCGGGTCGGACGACTGAAGACCGGTACCCCGCCGCGGCTGGATGGGCGGAGCATCGACTTTTCCCAACTGACCGAACAACCGGGCGACGAACCCTGCCCGGTATTTTCCTATCTGGGTTCGGTGGCGGAGCATCCGCCGCAGGTCTCGTGCTGGATCACCCACACCTGCGAGCGCACCCACGAGATCATCCGTGGCGGCCTGGATCGTTCGCCGCTGTTCACCGGGGTCATCGAGGGAGTCGGGCCGCGCTACTGCCCGTCCATTGAGGACAAGATTCACCGCTTCGCCGATAAAAATTCGCATCAGGTATTTCTGGAGCCGGAGGGTTTGCAGACCCACGAGTTCTACCCGAACGGCATTTCCACCAGCTTGCCGTTCGATATCCAGCACGCGCTGGTGCGCTCGATCCAGGGTTTGGAGAACGCTCACATTACCCGGCCTGGTTACGCCATCGAATACGATTTCTTCGATCCGCGCGACCTCGAGTACTCCCTGCAAACCCGACCGCTCCAGGGTCTGTTTTTCGCGGGCCAGATCAACGGCACCACCGGCTACGAGGAAGCAGGAGCGCAAGGCCTGCTGGCGGGTATCAACGCCGGGTTGTTCGTCCGGGGCGAGGAACCGTGGTGGCCGGGCCGCGAAGAGGCTTATCTCGGCGTGTTGATCGACGATCTCATCACCCGTGGCGCCAGCGAACCCTATCGGATGTTCACCAGCCGCGCCGAACACCGGTTGCTGCTGCGCGAGGACAACGCCGACCTGCGCCTGACCGAAATCGGCCATCGGCTGGGCCTGGTGGACGATGCGCGCTGGGCAGCGTTTGAGACCAAGCGCGAGGCCATCGAGCGGGAAAGCCAGCGGCTGCGCGAACTCTGGGTGCGGCCGGGGCAGGCGAGCGAGGCCGACGTGCAACGAGTTCTCCAAGGTCCGCTGGCGCGGGAAAGCCGGGCGGCCGAACTGCTGCGTCGGCCCGAAGTGAGCTACGGCGGACTGATGAGCCTGCCCGGCGTCGGACCGGGGGAGGCCGACCCGCAAGTCACCGAACAAGTCGAAATCCAGGCCAAATACGCCGGCTATATCGAACGGCAGCGGGACGAGATCGAACGCCAGCGCCGCCACGAGCAGATGGCGTTGCCGGCGGATTTCGACTACGCCGAGGTACGCGGCCTGTCGCGGGAGGTCAGCGAAAAACTGAGCCGCCATCGGCCCCACACCCTGGGACAAGCTGGCCGCATTCCCGGCGTCACCCCCGCCGCCGTTTCCCTGCTGCTCGTCCACCTCAAGCGCGGCCGGATGCGCCGAAATGTCGGGTAACCCATTGCCGGGGTCGGTGTTTTCCATTAGTTTTACACCACTGAAAAACGTCCGTGACGATGCTGGTCGGAAGACCGACGTCGTTCCTGCTATGCTTGAAATCACCCCCGCGATTCCGACGCCGCGCCAAACTTGTGGCGGCCAGGTTTGCCATTGCTAAGTACGAGGAAGCATGTCGATGAAAGTCAATGTCAGTGTTGAGGCCACCGCCCAGGAAATGCGCGAGTTTCTAGGCCTGCCGAACGTGCAGCCGCTCCACGACGATATCCTAAAAACCATGCGCGACAGCGTGAAGCGGGGCGTGATCAACCTCGACGCGCTGAACATGTTTAAACCGCTGCTGCCCGCGCCGTTTCACTCGATGGAAATGGTGCAGAAATTCTGGGAAGCGGTCGCCAAGGCCAGCGGGCAACCCAGCAAGGAAACGGCCGAGCGGAAGGCCGACGATTCCCTGGAAGCGTCCGAGCATGACGAGACGCGCAACGGTGCTGAAAAATTAGCATAATACCCGCCCGAACGAGAACGCCTGGAACTGGGGGAAACGGATATGGCGAACAAGATTCTGGTGGTGGACGACGAGCCGAACATCGTCCTGTCCTTGGAATTCCTGATGAAGCAGGCGGGTTTCCAGGTGCGCACCGCCTCCGACGGCGAGGCGGCGCTAAGCGCCGTTGCGGCGGAACGGCCCGATCTCATGCTGCTCGACGTGATGATGCCGCGCAAGAACGGCTATGAGGTCTGCCAGGCGGTTCGCGCCAATCCGGACTGGAAAGGAATCCGGATCATCATGCTGACCGCCAAGGGCCGCGAGGTCGAGCGGGAAAAAGGCCTGGCGCTGGGGGCCGACGACTATATCACCAAGCCGTTTTCGACCCAGGAAGTGGTGGAGCGGGTGCGCGAGCTGCTGGCGGAAGCGGGCTGAGCCGCCATGGGCTACCGGCTGAAGCTCTGGTTGCTGTGGCTGGCGCCGGTGGGTCTGACCCTGGCCTGCCTGGTCTGGCTGGGCTGGCAGGCGTACCCGGTGGTGCCCGACCCCGACCAGCGCGACCAAATCCTGCTGTGGCTGGTGCTGGCGGCGTTTGCCATCGTCGGTGGAACCACGGCGGTTTGGGCCATGCTCGACTGGTACTGCTTCATTCCGCTGGGCGCCTTGGCCCGCGGCGCCCGGATCATCACCCGCAGCAATCCCGGCTACGTGCTGGAACTGCCCAAGCAGCATTGGCTGGGACAGTTTCCGCCCATGCTGCTGGAACTGGGCGAGGCCCTGCACAAGGCCCGCCGCGAGGTGGCCGCCGCCACCGCCATCGGCACCCAGGAAATCGAAGAGCAAAAGGCCCGACTGGAGACCGTGCTGCGGGAACTGTCCGAGGGCGTGCTGGTTTGCGACGGCGCGGCCCGCATCCTGCTCTACAATCCGACAGCGGTGAAATTGCTGCCCAACCGCGAGGCGCTGGGGCTGGGCCGCTCCCTCTACGATCTGTGGACCCGGGCGCCGATCGAGAGCACGCTGCAACTGCTGAATTACCGCCAACAGAACGCCGGCGATGGCAACGCGGACGCCGACGCCGAATTCGTCTGCGCCACCGTGAACGACGAGACCATGTTCCACTGCCGGATGAGTTTGCTGCCGGGCGCCGGCGACCGGGGCGCCGCTTTCGTCATCACTTTCCGCGACGTGACCCAGCAGGTGGAGCGCTCCCTGATCAAGACCCGTACCGAGGATCTGCGCCGGCCGCTGGCCAACTTGCGCGCGGCGGCCGAAAACGTCATGAACTTCCCCGACATGGAGCGGGCGCAGCGCGAGTTATTCCAGCGGGTGATCGTCGAGGAGAGCGAACGCCTGAGCCTGCGCTTGCAGGATCTGACCTTGGAATTGCGCAGTCTGTACGCCAGCCGCTGGCCGATGAACGACGTTTACTCCGCCGATCTGATCGGCAGCGTCGTCCACCATCTCGAACAGCAGGCCGGCCTGCGGGTCAAGATAGTGGGCATGCCGCTGTGGCTAAACGTGGACAACCACTCGATCATGCTGCTGCTCGAATACCTGCTCGGGCAACTCCACGCCCACGGGTTCAGCGACAGTTTCGAGATCGAATGCTTGCTGGGCAACCGCCGGGTCTATCTGGATATCATCTGGGCCGGAAAACTCATGTCCACCGACCAGTTGGAAGGTTGGCTCAGCGAGCACGTACAGGATCTGGTGGGCGCGACCACGGTGGGCGAAGTGCTGCGGCGCCATAACAGCGATCTGTGGAGCCAGTCGCACCGCCGGCCCGGCTACGCCCTGTTGCGCCTGCCGTTGCCCGCATCCGCGCGGCAGTGGAAGGAACCGGCCGAGGCGCTGCCGGAGCGGCCGGAGTTTTATGACTTCTCCCTGGCCGAGCAGAATCGGGAAGAGTGGGGCGATCTGCTCAATTATCCGCTGGCGGCGCTCACCTACGTGGTGTTCGATACCGAAACCACCGGTTTGTCACCCTCGAAAGGCGACGAGATCATCCAGATCGCTGGCGTGCGCGTCGTCAATCGCCGGATGCTGGCGGGCGAGAATTTCGACCAACTGGTCAATCCCGGCCGGCCGATTCCCAAAGCCTCGATCCGCTTCCACGGCATCACCGATGACATGGTCCGGGGCAAAGCGGGCATCGAGGTGGTGCTGCCGCAGTTCCGCGCCTTCGTCGGCGACGACCGGACCGTGCTGGTGGCCCACAACGCGGCCTTCGACATGAAATTCCTCAAGCTCAAGGAGCAGAAGGTCGGGGTGCGTTTCGGCAATCCCGTGCTGGATACCCTGCTGCTGTCCGGCTACCTGCACGATTACACCGACGACCACAATCTGGACGCCATCGCCGACCGGCTGGGAGTGGACGTGCACGATCGCCACACCGCGCTGGGCGATTCGCTGGTGACCGCGCAAGTGTTCCTAAAACTGCTGGACCTGCTGGAGGCGCAAGGCATCAAGACGCTCGGCCAAGCCCTGGAAGCGTCCGACAAGATGGTAGAGATTCGCAAGACCCAGGCGAATTTCTAATAAAAACCCTGGCGCGGCTTTCCCGCGCGCCGAACTCACCACCGACTTTCCCGACCCATGCGGCAACAATCCAAGGAATACATTATTATTTTATTCATAGTCAGCGTGCTGGCGCTTAACTATCCGTTCCTGGATATGTTCGACCGGCCTTGGACGCCCTTCGGTATTCCTTTGCTTTATTTCTATCTCTACTTGGTCTGGTTCCTCATCATCGTCCTGCTGATCGTGGTGGTGGAACACTCCGAAATCCACGAACCGGGCGAACCGGTTCAATCCGCGTCGGCTCTGGAGAATCCATCGCCGCTCGGAACCGAAAGCGCCGCCAAGGCGCGCGACGCCGATTCGGTCGAGTCGCCCTGAATGCTCGGCGACGGCGTCATTATCGCCAGCGCGCTGGCTTACATGGGCCTGCTGTTCGGCATCGCCTATTACGGCGACTATCGCGCCGACGCCGGCCGCTCGATCATCGCCAATCCCTACATCTATACCCTGTCGCTGGCGATCTACTGCACCGCCTGGACCTTCTACGGCAGCGTCGGGCTGGCGGCCGTCAGCGGCGTGGATTTCCTGCCGGTCTATCTGGGTCCCACCCTGATGGCGGTGTTGTTCTGGTTCGTGTTGCGGCGCATCGTGCGCATCACCAAGGTTCACCGCATCACCTCCATCGCCGATTTCATCGCCTCCCGCTACGGCAAGAGCAGCCTGCTGGCCGGCATGGTGACGGTGATCGCCGTGTTGGGGATCCTGCCCTACATTTCGATCCAGTTGAAGGCCATCGCCGCCAGCTTCAGCGTGCTGCGCCAGTATCCCGACGTAGCGATGCCGGTCGCCTCGATCCAGCATCCGTTTTGGATGGATACCAGCTTCCTGGTGGCGCTGGTGCTGATCGTGTTCGCCATCCTGTTCGGCACCCGCCACATCGACAACACCGAGCGGCACGAGGGGATGGTGGCGGCGGTGGCGTTCGAGTCGCTGTTCAAACTGGTGGCGTTCGTGCTGGTCGGCACGGTGGTGACCTTCGTGATGTTCGACGGCCCGACCGAGCTGTTTCAGCGGGCGGCGGCGCATCCCGAACTGGCGGCGCTGATGCGGTTCGAGGTGGTGCCGGGCGGCTACGGCGGCTGGCTGTCGCTGACGTTTCTGTCGATGATGGCGTTCCTGTTTCTGCCGCGCCAGTTTCAGGTGCTGGTGGTGGAGAATGTCAACGAAGCCCACATCCGCAAGGCGATCTGGCTGTTTCCGTTATATCTGTTCGTCATTAACCTGTTCGTGTTGCCGATCGCCCTGGGCGGGCGGTTGATCTTCAGCGACGGCCGTATGGATGCCGATACCTTCGTACTGGCGTTGCCGATGATCGAACAGATGCCGACCCTGGCGCTGCTGGCGTTTCTGGGCGGGCTGTCGGCGGCCACCAGCATGATCCTGTTCGAAACCGTCACCCTCTCCACCATGGTCTGCAACGACGTGGTGATGCCGATCCTGCTGCGCGCCAATCCCCGCTGGCTGGCCGGCCGCACCGATCTTTCCGGCCTGTTGCTCGGCATCCGCCGCGCCGGTATCGTGATTCTGATCCTGCTGGGGTATCTATACTTCCGATTCATTGGTGAATCTTACGCGCTGGTGGCCAGCGGCCTGATTTCCTTCGCCGCCGCCGCCCAGTTCGCCCCGCCGATCCTGATTGGCCTGTACTGGAAGCGGGCCAGCCGGCAGGGGGCATTGATCGGTCTGGGCGGCGGCTTCCTGGTGTGGGCCTATACCCTGTTGCTGCCGGCCATGGCCCGCTCCGGCTGGATCGGCGCCAGTTTCGTCGAACAAGGGCCGTTCGGGTGGGCATTGCTCAAGCCCTACGCCCTGTTCGGCCTGGCCGGCATGGACCACTACATGCACTCGGTATTCTGGAGCATGCTGGTCAACATCGGTGGGTTGGTGGCCGGTTCGGTGCTCGGCAAGCCAGACGCCATCGAACAAGTGCAGGGTAGCCAGTTCGTCAACATCCTCGAACGCGAGCGTCACGACGGCGATTCGCTGCTGTGGCGGGGCGTGGTGGAAACCTCCGAGCTGTACGACCTGTTGGCCCGCTTCCTCGGCCCGCAGCGCGCCAGCGAAGCCTTCGATCACTACGTCCACGAAAACGACGACTACCCGCTCCAAGCCGATCCCCGGTTGATCCATTACACCGAACGGTTGCTGGCCGGCGCGATCGGAGCGGCCTCGGCCCGGGTGATGATTTCCTCGATCGTGATGGGCGAGGTGCTCAGCATCGAGGAGGTGATGACCATCCTCGACGAGAGCACCCAGGTCATCGAGTACAGTCGTCGGTTGGAGCAGAAGTCCCGCGAGCTGGAAGCCACCTCCGCCGAACTGCGCGAGGCCAATAACCGGCTGCGGGAACTCGACCGGCTGAAGGATGAGTTTATTTCCACCGTCACCCACGAACTGCGCACGCCGCTGACCTCGATCCGGGCCTTTTCGGAAATTTTGCTGGCCAATCCTGACATGGACGTGGAGCAACGCAGTAAATTCCTCGGCATCATCGTTAAGGAAAGCGAGCGGCTGACCCGGCTGATCAATCAGGTGCTGGACATGGCCAAGATCGATTCCGGCCGGATCGACTGGCACATCGACAAACTCGATTTGAGGGCGTTGATTGAGGACGCCATCAGTTCCACCAGCCAATTGTTCCGCGACAAGGCGGTGGCGCTGCGCGAGGAACTGGGCGACCAGCCGGTGATCGTCGCCGGCGATCACGACCGGCTGACTCAGGTGATCATCAATTTATTGTCGAACGCCGTGAAATTCTGTCCGGATCGCGGGGGCGAAGTCACGATCCGCGTCCAGGCCGTGGCGGATCGCTGGCGGATCGAAGTCTGCGATAATGGCCCCGGCATCGCCCAAGACCAGCACAAGTTGATCTTCGAGAAATTTCATCAGGTCAGCGATACCCTTGCCGGCAAGCCGAAGGGTACCGGGCTGGGATTGCCGATCAGCCAGAAGATCGTCGAACATCACAACGGACGGATCTGGGTGGAAAGCGAGGTCGGGCAGGGCGCCACCTTCATCGTGGATCTGCCGGGAAGTCATGATCGGGTATCAGAACAGAGGATTTAATGCCGCTCGCGGGCATTCGATGCCAGTTCGTTGTCTTCGCGCCCGCTCGGGGCGGTGGTTTCGCCGGTCGGGTTGCGTAACCGCTCCACGAGCGGGCGGACCTCGCCGCGGAGATCGGGTCGGCCGCGAACGCAATGGCCCAGGTGTAGCAGCTTGACGCCCAGCCGATAGCGGCTGTTGGCGCTGCGCTCGACCAGGTCGTGCTCGATCAGTGACGCCAGGATGCGGAAGGCGGTGGAGGGATGCAGACCGGTGGCGCTGGCCAGGGTTTTGAGGCTGACCGGTTCGTCGTGCGCGGCGATGGCGTCCAGCAGCCGGGACAGCCGGGCGATTACCTGAATCGAGGAACTCGCTTTGGCGGTCATTTGGTGTCCTAACGCGGGTAACCTATTCATGCCTCGTGAAATTGGAATTACTATATTGCATTGCACCATAAAATGCCAATCCTTTGAATCGGTACGGCGCACGAAGGTTCTCCGGGGATGAAGCCTTATCTCGATCTGTTGCAGCGGGTGCTGGACCGGGGCGCGCGCAAATCCGATCGGACCGGAGTAGGGACGCTGAGTCTGTTCGGCGCGCAACTGCGCTTCGATCTGCGCACCGGCTTTCCGCTGGTGACGACCAAAAAACTGCACCTGCGCTCGATTATTTACGAACTGCTGTGGTTCCTGCGCGGGGATACCCACCTTCGCTATCTGCACGAACACGACGTCACCATCTGGAACGAATGGGCCGATGCCGATGGCGATCTGGGGCCGATCTACGGCAAGCAGTGGCGTGACTGGGAGGCGGTGGACGGGCGCCATATCGACCAACTCGCCAACGCCATCGACCTGCTGCGTCACGACCCGGATTCGCGGCGGATCGTGGTGTCGGCGTGGAACGTCGGCGAACTGGAGCAAATGCGCTTGTTGCCCTGCCACGTATTGTTCCAGTTTTACGTCGCCGACGGCGAGCTGTCCTGCCAGTTGTACCAGCGCAGCGCCGACCTGTTTCTCGGCGTGCCGTTCAACATCGCCAGTTACGCGCTGCTGACCCATCTGGTCGCCGAGCAGACCGACCTGCGGGTGGGCGAATTGATCTGGACCGGCGGCGATTGCCATCTGTACCTGAATCATCTGGAGCAAGCTCGGTTGCAATTGAGCCGCGAACCCTATCCGCCCCCGCGTCTGGCGATCCACCGCCGGCCGGAAGCGCTCGCCGAGTACCGCTACGAGGATTTCGAGATCGTTGGCTACCAGGCGCATCCAGCCATCAAGGCGCCGGTGGCGGTGTGACCGAAATCCGCACCGTCCGTTCACGATCCGGATGACCGTCCTTGGCGCGCGTGAGTTGGCTCAGATCGGTATCGATTGCTGGATTGACTTGACGATCATCGCAATTTATGTTGCGATGCAATAAATCAATAATTGAGGTGAAATTGATCATGGCAACCTTTGACAGGATAGTGGAGCGTAACCAGGCGGCGAATCTGCTAGCCTTGCAATGTGTATTGCGGGTCAGTGGATTGATGGGCATCGGGATGCTCGGCGCGGTGCGCAAATCGCTGGACACTTACCTGGTGTGCTTGCGACACGGGGCGGAGTATGTGCAGCAGTCCAGGATCACCGATTCGCCGGAAAAGTTCGTGGCGGGCTACGCGGATGCCATGACCGAGTGCGTCGAGAAGTCCTGGCAGGATTTCCGCAACAACCTCCAGATCCTGTTGTTGACTCAGGATGAGGCGCTGATCTGGGTGACCCGGATCGACCGGGCGTTGTCTGCGGAATGATGCGCGCGGGTTCGTTCCTCTGCTGCGATCCTCGATCTCAGGGCGCGGCTTCGACGCTCGCTGGATCATCGCCATGACTGACTCCAAGTACGACTCCTCCGATCCGCCGGCCAAAAAAACCAGTCTGTTCGAGGTTCTGAACCGGCCTATTCACCTCCCGTTCGGCAAGAGCCGCGCGCCCGAGGCGCCCGCGCCCACCGATTCCGCCGAGCCCAAACCCGAACGCTTCGCCCGGTTGCGCGATCGGCTGCGGCGCACCCGTCAGAGCCTGGTCAGCGGACTGTCCGTCCTGTTCGCCGGCAAAAAGCTGGACGACGAAGCGATGGAAGAACTGGAAAGCCGCCTGCTGCTGGCCGATGTCGGCGTGGAGGTGACCCAGCACCTGATGAAGCGGCTGACCGAGAAGGTCTCGCGCCAGCAGTTGAACGATGTCCCGGCGCTGCTCCAGGCGCTGCGCGAGGAACTGCTGGCCCTCCTCGCCCCCTGCCAGCAGCCGTGGCGACCCAGCGAATCCCGGCCCTACGCGATCCTGATGATCGGGGTCAACGGCGTCGGCAAGACCACCACCATCGGCAAGCTGGCCCAGCGGTTGCAGGGCGAGGGTCACTCGGTGCTGTTGGCCGCCGGCGATACTTTCCGCGCCGCTGCCGTCGAGCAGTTGCAGGTGTGGGGCGAGCGCAACCGAATCCCGGTGATTGCCCAGCAGAGCGGCGCCGATGCCGCTTCGGTGATTTACGACGCGATTCAGGCCGCCCAGGCCCGGCGGGTGGACGTGGTGATCGCCGACACCGCCGGCCGATTGCACACCCAGTCGAACCTGATGGAGGAACTCCGGAAGATCAAGCGGGTCATGGGCAAGGTGGACGCCACCGCCCCGCACGAGGTGTTGCTGGTGGTGGACGCCAGCACCGGCCAGAACGCGCTAAACCAGGCGGTGCAATTCCACGAGGCGGTTGGCGTGACCGGCCTGATCCTGACCAAACTCGACGGCACCGCCAAGGGCGGCATCGTGTTCGCCATCGCCCGCCGGCTCGGTCTGCCGATCCGCTTCATCGGCATCGGTGAGAACATCGAAGACTTGCGGGCGTTCGACGCCGCCGAGTTCGTCGCCGCCCTGCTGGACGAAGAGGTGGCTGATTGAATCAACGTAGGGCGGCGGCAAGGGAACTCCCGGCCAGGTTTGGCACTCAAACGGCGCGAGTGCTAAAATAGGCAATGCCAAATTGAGGGGGAGTGAATGACGATGACGACAGCGCTGGTTCCACGAATGCAGAATTTACCGGTGCCGGCCGACAGTCTGGACAGCTATCTCCAGGCGGTCAAGCAGGTGCCGATGCTGAGCGCCGAGGAAGAGCAGGATCTGGCCCAGCGGTTGCGGCTGCGCAACGACCTGGAAGCGGCGCGGCGGCTGATCGTGGCTCACCTGCGCTTCGTGGTTCACATCGCGCGCGGCTACATCGGCTATGGGTTGCCGCTGGCCGATCTGATTCAGGAGGGTAACGTCGGTCTGATGAAGGCGGTCAAACGCTTCGATCCGGCCCACGGGGTGCGCTTGGTGTCGTTCGCGGTTCATTGGATCCGCGCGGAGATTCACGAATTCATTCTCCGCAACTGGCGGATCGTCAAGGTCGCCACCACCAAGGCCCAGCGCAAACTCTTCTTCAAGCTGCGCGGCGCCAAGAAACGGCTGGGCTGGTTGAACGCCGAGGAAGTCACCACGGTCGCCCGCGAATTGGGCGTGAGCCCCGAGCATGTGCTGGAGATGGAATCGCGGTTGAGCGGTCACGATATTTCCTTCGATCCGCTCTCGGACAGCGATGGCGACGACGAAGCCGAAGCCTTCGCGCCCTCGGCCTACCTGCGGGACGATCAGGCCGATCCGGCGGAGACGCTGGAGCGGGAGGATTGGGAAACGCGGACCACCCACCGGCTGAGCGAAGCGCTGGAACGGCTGGATTCGCGCAGCCGCGACATCGTTCAGCGGCGCTGGCTGAGCGATGACAAGCCGACCCTGCACGATTTAGCCGCCGAATACCAGGTATCCGCCGAGCGCATCCGGCAGTTGGAAACCAATGCCATGAAGAAGTTACGGGCCGCGCTGCCGGTAGCGGCCTGAGCCCGACCAGATTCCGAAGACCCGCCCGCGTGGCGGGTTTTTTATCGCCTCGATTTCCACGGACGTGGGAAAGGGGTTACCTTTTAGCCCCCCGCCTGCCCGACGAGTCATTTATGAGCCCGCCAACCGCTCTTCTGTCGCGCGCCGCGCCGCTGCAATCCCTCAATACCTTCGGGCTTCCGGCGCGCGCCGCCTGGTTTGCCGCCATCAAGACGCCCTTGCAGCTTGCCGCTTTGATCGCCATGCCGGAATGGCGACGTTTGCGCCGCTTCGTGCTCGGTGGCGGCAGCAACCTGATTTTGGCTGGCGATTTTGATGGCCTGGTGCTGCACGTTCGTATTCCCGGGCGGGAGTGGGTCGCGGAGGATGCCGACGCCTGGATCGTGCGCGCCGGAGCGGGGGAGAACTGGCATGAGTTCGTGCGCTGGACCCTGGATCGCGGCTGGCCGGGCCTGGAAAACCTGGCGTTGATTCCCGGCACGGTCGGCGCGGCTCCGATCCAGAACATTGGGGCTTATGGCTTGGAGATGGCCGAGCGGTTCCAGCGCGTGGAAGCGATGGATCTGGAAACGGGGGAAACGGTGGTTCTCGACCGTGCCGCCTGTCGGTTCGGGTATCGGGACAGCGTGTTCAAGCGCGAAGCGGCCGGACGCTATCTGATTACCGCCGTGACGTTCCGGCTGCCCAAGCGCTGGCGACCGGTAACCCGTTACGCCGATCTGGCGCGGGAACTGGACGCGCGGGGCATCGTCAATCCGACGGCGCGGGAGATCGCCGACGCCGTGATCGCCATTCGCTCGCGCAAGTTGCCCGATCCGGCGCGGCTCGGCAACGCCGGCAGCTTTTTCAAGAATCCGCAAGTGGATGCGACGACCTTCCAACGCCTGATCGCCCGTCATTCAGACTTGCCGCATTATCCGCAGGCGGACGGACACATGAAACTCGCCGCCGGCTGGCTGATCGAGCATTGCGGCTGGAAGGGTCGGACGCTCGGGCCGGTGGGCGTTTACCAGCACCAGGCGCTGGTGCTAGTCAATCGAGGCGGGGCGCGGGGCGAGGATGTGCTGCGGCTGGCGCGAGCAATTCAAGAGTCGGTGCGGGTGACGTTCGGGGTCGAACTGGAGCCGGAACCGGTCATTCTTGGCCCATGAGCGCGGGCGGGCTTTTTCACGTCCGGTTTATGTCCGTGGCGTCGTTGGGTTATGCTGCTTTCCATTCGCCATTCACACGGGAGGAGTAACGATCATGACTGCCATACGGGTAGACGCTGGCCGCGGCTGGGGCTGGATCGTCGAAGGCTGGCAATTGTTTGCCAAAGCGCCAGGAATCTGGATTGTCATTATGCTGATCTATCTCGGGATCAGCGTGGTGTTGTCGCTGATCCCCTTCGTAGGCGGACTGGCCTATACCCTGCTCATGCCGGTTCTAGTCGGCGGCATGTTGTACGGAGCGGCGGCGCTGGCGCGCGGGGAGACGTTGGAAATCGCTCACCTGTTCCGGGGGTTCCAGGATCAGGAGCGGATGGGACCGCTGGTTCTGCTGGGCTTGATCAGCGTGGCTGGCTATGTGCTGATGGCGCTGGTGGTCATGGTGTTCATGGGCGGTGGTTTGATTATGGGCGCCACGTTGGACAGTACGGGAACGGTCGTACCCCCCGAGGCTATGGGCGGTCTTCTCGCCGGCGCCGGCCTGATCGCATTATTAATCGTTCTGACGATCGGTTTTCTGGTCGGCATGGCGCTGTTCTATGGGGTTCCCCTGGTGATGCTGGGGGGACAGAGCGCCTGGCCGGCCGCGCAGGATAGCGTCGCCGCCTCCTGGATCAACGTGTTGCCGCTGCTGGTGTTCGGACTGATCTATCTGGTGTTGGCGGTGGTCGCGATCATTCCGTTCGGACTTGGGTTGCTGATCTTGGGACCGGTCACGGTTGGCGCGGTGTACGCCAGCTATCAGGATGTGTTCGGGGAAGCGCCGGCCCGCGTTAATTTGGCCAAGTAGGGCGGATGGAACGGGCGGGGAAGCGATGACGCAACCTGAAAATTCAGGTTGCGCCGGTTTGGAGTGGCGGTGGCGGCGAACGAACCAAGCGAGAGACGGCGGGCCATGTCGCGTCCTCGCCACCTTCAGCCCACTCCGGATAATAACGAGTCGATCAGTCGCTTTCGTAATAACTGCACCGCTTCGAAGACTTCCTGCGCGGTTTCCACGTACAGCGGCCCGGTTTCGCGGTACACGCTGCCGTGATTACCTACCAGGCTCACCTCGACTCGGATTTTCGGCACCATTTTGGTCTGCTGGTTATCCCACACCAGCGCTCGGTCAGCGGCGATGGCTAATGACATGACGGCATCTCCCCAGCTTGAGTTTCGATTCCAGCCCGAACCCTGCGTTCGAGCCAATGGACGCCACGGCGTCAAGCTAGATTGATGCATATCAAATGCCAAAAATATTCCAGGCTGTTAGAACTTGAATTCCTCGATCAGCAATTGCAGTTGCAACAGCGTCTGGGTGCCGACGTTCTGGATGCGGAAGCCGGTCGCGTAGAAGTCCGGATTGACATCCCGATCGCTCCACAAACTTTCCACCTCCAGGTGGATGCGCTGGCGCGGGGCGCTTTCCTTGGGAACGTCCACCCAGAGACGGAACGTTTGATTGGGCGGAATCGCTTTGTCGCTGACCAGCCGGATGCCTTCCTTGTTGATATCCACGATGTGGCCCAGCAATTCGCCGGTGTCCTCATCGAAGACGCGCAGGTACATAACCAGATACCAACGTTTGAGCTGGCGTTTGTTGACGCCGGAAATGGGATCGGCGTTGCTCATGGCAAACTCCTGGCGAATGCGGGAGACCGGCGCGCGGCCAGTCTGGTGGTCCTGTCAGACTGACGGTTCATCAAAAGACGACCGCTGCCGGGTTTAGGGTAGTAATAACGGTCATGGCCGGAGGTTCAGGCCGGCACGGCCGGGTTCAGGCTATAGGTACAGGTGAAGCTGGCCTGATCGAGAATGTGTCCGGCGATCGCGGCCAGCACCTCCGGTCCGGTGAACTTGCCCTCCACCGGGCAGCGCGCCACGTCGAGCGCGTAGAGGGTGAAAAGGTAGTGGTGGACGATGCTGTCGTTCCAGGGTGGGCAGGGGCCATCGTAGCCAAAATAGTCGCCGGCCATGGCGGGATCGCTGGCAAACCATTCCCGATAATTGTTGATGCCCTGGCGGACGCCGCGGGGACCATCCGGTCCGGGTTTGCCGCCGGGCGTCACGCCCTTGGAGAATTCGCCAGCCTGAATGCGCGCCGGTTCTGGAGGGAGATCCACCAGAATCCAGTGATAGAAATCCGCGCGGGGCAAGTCGGCGGGGACTTGCCGTCCTTCCTGGTTGACGTCGTCCGCGCGGGTCGGTACGTCCCGATCGTGGCAGATCAGCACCAGGGAGCGGGTACCAGCCGGTAGCTCGTTCCATCCAAACGGTGGGTTGAGATTGGGGCCAAGCGCGACGTGTTGTTCGGGATCGGGGATGCAGAAGGCGTATTCGGCGGGAATGGGGTGCTCAGCGCGCAGGACGGAGCTGGTGAACTGCATGGCATTTCTCCTGGATCGAAAACCGGTTTTTTTACCGTTTCTCAATGAGTCGTTGTCGCCTGTACAATGCCGGACGGCGGGGCATGACCTTCATGCCCCATGATAAACCAATAGACCATGACAAGTCGCGCCGCCAGTCTGCTGATTTCCCCGGTTGTCGTTGCGCGGGCGCGAAAACGACGATCTGCTCGCTATCACTACTGGAGCACTGATGTTCCTTTCTATTCCAGCGCCAGTGGTTGGCCATCTATGCCGGGGTAGGGGAGCCAGAAGCTATACGTGATGAGCGACCAAAATTCGCGCCAAGCAACCGTGGGCAACGACCCGCCGGACCCTAATGCCGCCAAATCCGAGCCGGATGAATGGTCGGGCGCGGAGTCGACGCCCCCGCCGCCGCGCTCGCCAACAGCCAGCGAACCGGTCACCGCCCGGCCTCCTGTCAGTCGGGCCAAGGTCGGCGGGCCAAGTCAACGGCGGGTTCGATGGAAGCCAGTCAAGACCTGGCTGTACATGGTGGGGCTGCTACTCATGTTGTTTAGCGCCACGATGCTGCCGCCAATTGCGGTGGCCTGGTGGTACGACGACTACTCCGTGATGCTCCCGTTCGCGGAGGCGTTGGGGGCGTCGCTGGGATTGGGCTTGCTCTGTTGGGCGCCGTTGTATCGATTCAAGGTCGAATTGCGCAACCGGGACGGCTTCATCCTGGTGGTGGCGTTCTGGTTTTTGTCGTCGTTGCTGGGCGCTTTGCCATTCATGCTGTCCGACCACCCGCACATGCGCTTTGTGGACGCGGTATTCGAGACCGTTTCTGGTCTGACCACCACCGGCGCATCCGTGCTCTCCGGGTTGGACCAGATGCCCAAGTCGATTTTGTATTACCGGGCGCAACTGCATTTTCTGGGCGGGATCGGGATCGTCGTGCTGGCGGTGGCCCTGCTGCCGATGCTGGGTATCGGCGGCATGCAGCTTTACCGAGCCTCGACGCCGGGACCCATGAAGGATGAGAAACTCACCCCCCGCATCACCGAAACCGCCAAGAACCTGTGGTTGATCTACGTGGGGCTGAATCTAGCATGTTTCCTGGCGTATTGGCTGGCGGGGATGAGTCCGTTTGACGCGGTCTGCTACAGTTTTACCACGATTGCCTTGGGAGGGCTGGCCCCCCATGACGCCAGCATCGGCCATTTCCAAAATCCGGTGTTCGAGTGGATCACCATTGTTTTCATGCTGGTGGCCATGGTCAATTTCGCTCTGTATTTTTTGGCGTGGCGTTCGCGCAGCCTCAAGGCGGTGTACCGCGACGCTGAATTCCGGTTCTGCATGAAAGTGGTGGCTGGGATCGTTGCCTTGGCTACCCTTCACCTGTACCTGGATGGCGCTGCTTTCTGGGCTTCTGTCCATCTCGGGGTTTTCCAAGGTATTTCGATCATTTCCGGCACCGGTCTGGTCACGGCCGGTTACCCTGTCCACGATAGCTGGCCGGCGTTCGTGCCCTTGCTGCTGCTGTTGGGCAGTTTCTTCGGCGGTTGCGTCGGCTCGACCTGCGGCGGCATCAAGGCCATCCGCTTCCTGCTGCTGTACAAGCAGAGCGTGCGCGAGACTCGACTGCTGGTTCGGCCCACCGCCCAGATTGCGGTCAAGCTCGGTGGTCATCCCATACCCGATCAAATCATGCAAGCGGTGTGGGGATTTTATTACCTGTACATCTTCAGCTATTGCGCTTTTTCGCTGGCGCTGGCATCGACTGGCGTGGATCTGGTGACGGCGTTTGGCACGACGGCGGCCTGCTTGAACAACATGGGCGTCGGTTTGGGCGAAACGGCAGTCGGGTTTAGCCCGCTGAACGATACCGCTACCTGGCTGATGTCGCTGGCCATGCTGGTCGGGCGGCTGGAAATTTTCCCGTTGCTGTTGCTGTTCCTGCCCGATTTCTGGAAATAAGACGGAAGGTGAAAGGTGAAAGGCGCTGACTTCGACGAACCAGGGGAAACAGGGCAGTCATTACCTAGCGATTTGCCCAAGCCGGATACGATAGCTGTCACCGAGTTTTCCAGTCGGACCACAACCGGTGGCAAGAAGCGGCAAGTCGTTCACCGGCGGTCGCCGCTCAAAACGGCGCTGCACATGATCGGGTTGCTGATGATCCTGTTCAGCGCCACCATGCTGCCGCCGATGGGGGTGGCATGGTGGTACGACGGTTATAACGTGGTCATACCGTTCGCCGAAGCCTTGGGGACGATGCTGGCGCTGGGCCTGCTGTGCTGGCTGCCGGTGTGCCGGTTCAAAGTCGATCTGCGCAACCGGGACGGCTTCGTGGTGGTGGTGGCGTTCTGGTTTCTGCTATCGCTGATCGGCGCCCTGCCGTTCATGCTCTCTGACAATCCGCATATGCCGTTGGTGGACGCGGTGTTCGAGACGGTCTCCGGCCTGACCACCACCGGCGGCTACCGTGTTATCCGGCCTCGACGCCATGCCCAAGGCCATCGTGTACTACCGGGCGCAACTGAATTTTCTGGGCGGCATGGGTATCATCGTGTTGGCGGTGGCCCTGCTGCCGATGCTGGGCATCGGCGGGATGCAGCTCTACAAGGCGGAAACGCCGGGGCCGATGAAGGACGAAAAGCTGACGCCTCGGATCACCGAGACCGCCAAGAACCTCTGGTACATCTACGTCGCCCTGAACGTGTTTTGCACCCTGTCGTTCTGGGCGGCGGGGATGAATTTCTTCGATGCGCTCTGCCACAGTTTCGCCACGTTGGCGCTGGGCGGTTTTTCCACCCATGATGCCAGCATCGGCTATTTCAACAGCCCGACCATCGAACTGGTCGCCGGATTTTTCTCAATTTTAGCGGCGGTTAATTTTGCGCTGTTTTTCCTGGCTTGGCGTTCCCGAAGCCTCAGGGCAATCTTCCGGGACGCCGAGTTTCAGTTCTGCATGGCGGTGTTCGGGGGGATTATCGCCACGACCTGCGCCTTTCTGTATTTCAATGGCAAATTCCCATTGTGGGAATCTTTTTACCATGGGTTTTTCCAGGCCGCGTCGGTGATTACCGACAACGGACTGGGGACGATCGGCTATCCGGCGGACTGGCCGATTTTCGTGCCGCTGCTGCTGCTGCTGGGTAGTTTTTTCGGCGGTTGCGTCGGCTCGACCTGCGGCGGCATCAAGGCCGTCCGTTTCCTGCTGCTGTACAAGCAGAGCGTGCGCGAGGCCCGACTGCTGATTCGCCCGTCCGCGCAGATCGCGGTCAAGCTGGGCAACCACCCCATTCCCGACCGGGTGATGCAAGCGGTGTGGGGATTCTATTATCTGTATATCTTTAGCTATTGCTTCTTCTCGCTGGCGCTTGACGGCGACCGGGGTGGATCTGGTGACGGCGTTTGGGTCGGTAGCAGGTTGTCTGAACAATATGGGTATCGGGTTGGGCGAGACGGCGTTGGGTTTCAGCCCGCTGAACGATACCGCCACCTGGCTGCTGTCGCTGGCCATGCTGATCGGGCGCTTCGAGGTGTTTCCCCTGCTTCTGCTGTTCCTGCCGGATTTCTGGAAGTAAGCTCATGACGCTAAACCGACGGGGCTATACCGGCGACTTGCCGCCGGCGCGGTTCAACATGGCGCGGTACTGTCTGAACGCAGCGGCGCGGACCGCGCCGGCCAAGGTGGCGCTGATCGTGGTGTCCGACGCCCGAGCGCCGGTCGAACGGGCGGAATACTGGACTTACGCGCAACTGGATGACGCGGTGCGACGGGTCGCGGCGGGGCTGCGCGGTCTGGGTCTGGAACCGGGCGCGCGGTTGATGATCCGCATGGGCAATACCAGCGATTACGCCCTGCTGTTCTTCGGCGCCATCGCCGCCGGCTGCGTGCCGCTACCGTCCTCGGCGCAACTGACCGAGGAAGAAGCCGATTTCCTGCTGTCCGATTCCGGCGCCCGCCTTCTCGCCATGTCCGACGATCTGGCGATTGCGCCGCCGCCGGGCGTGCGAGGGCTCGGGCCTTCTGACATTGCGGCGCTGCGGACCCAATACGAACCGCTGGATTACGCCGATACCGCCGCCGACGATCCGGCCTTTCTCATCTACACCTCCGGCACCACCGGCCAGCCCAAGGGCGTGCTTGCACGCCCAGCGCTCCGCCTGGGGGCGGCGGCCGATGTACCAGGGCTGGTATGACATCCGCCCGGATGACGTGATCCTGCACGCCGGGGCGTTCAACTGGACCTATACGCTGGGAGTGGGACTGACCGATCCCTGGGCCAACGGCGCGACGGCGGTGCTCTACAACGGTCCGCGCGATGTCACGGTCTGGCCGATGCTGATGGCAAAAGTTCCGGGCGACCCTGTTCGCGGCGGTGCCGGGCCTGTATCGGCAGATTCTGAAGTACAACGACTTGCGCGCGTTCGACCTGTCCAGCCTGCGCCACGGCCTGACCGCCGGCGAGGCGTTGAGCACCGCGTTGCTGGAACAGTGGCGGACGACGACCGGCAAGGAACTGTACGAGGCGTTGGGGATGAGCGAATGCTCGACCTACGTTTCTTCGTCGCCCAGTGCGCCGGTGCGGCCCGGCAGTCCCGGCAAGCCACAGACCGGCCGCTGCGTGGCGGCGTTGCCGGTCGAAGGTGGCGAGGAGCCGCTGCCGCCAGGCGAAACCGGGTTACTGGCCGTGCATCGCAGCGATCCGGGGCTGATGCTGGGTTATTGGAACCGGCCGGAGGAAGAGGCGCTGGTCTACCGGGGCGACTGGTTCATCGGCGGCGATCTGGTTCATTTCGACGCGGACGGCTACATGATCTATCACGGTCGCAACGACGACGTGATGAACGCCATGGGCTACCGGGTGTCGCCGCTGGAGGTGGAGCATTGCTTGAGCCGGCATCCGGCGGTGGCCGAGGTGGCGGTGACCGAACTGACGGTGCGCGACGGCGTCTCGGTCATCGCCGCTTTCGTCGTGCCCGCGCGATCCCGACGAGCCCGATGGGATGGACGCCGCGCCGTTGCTGGCCCATGCCCACGAACATCTGGCGGCCTATAAATGCCCCCGCGAGATCATTTTCACCGATAGCCTGCCGCGCACCGCCAACGGCAAGGTCCGGCGCCGCGACCTGGCCCGGTGGCGGCGGTGAATCAAGATGATGTATAAAACATTAGTATTTTATATTTATTATTGCATTTTGGAATTTAAAAGATAATAATTAAAGTTATACATGAAACTCCGGTCTTCATCATGATCACGGCGGCCCAATTGAAAGCGGCGCGAGCGTTGTTGGGCATGGACCAGCGCGCGCTGGCGGAAGCCGCCGATTTATCCCTGCCGACCATCCAGCGGATGGAAGCCAGCGACGGCAACATCCGAGGCAACGTCGATTCCCTGGTCAAACTGATCGCCGCGCTGGATGCCGCCGGCGTGGAATTGATCGGCGAAGGCGCCGTCAGCGAGCGGGGTGGGCGCGGGGTCCGGTTGAAGCGCTGAATCACCCAATCACCCCTCGAATCACCGCACGTCAGAGGAAGTGAGTTTCGCCATCATGTCGCTGCCACTGCTATTAGGTTTCCCGATGGCCCTCCTTGCTGCCGGTGTCTACGCGATCGCGGCGTCGCGCCGGCCGGGTGGCAGCCGTCAGGTTTACAGCATTACGCTGGCCCTTTGCGTCATCTCGCTGGTGCTGGCGCTCGCGCATCTGCTGGCTGCTCCCGCCCCGGCGACGCTCGCGCTGCCGCTGGGCCTGCCCTGGCTGGGCGCGCATTTCCGGCTGGACGCGCTGTCGGCCTTTTTCCTGGTGGTGGTCAATCTGGGCGGTGCGGTCGCCAGCCTGTTCGCGTTGGGCTACGGCCAGCACGAACGCTCGCCCGAGCGGGTGCTGCCATTTTTTCCGGCATTTCTGGCCGGCATGAATCTGGTGCTGCTGGCCGACGACGCTTTCTCCTTTCTGTTCGCCTGGGAATTCATGTCGCTCAGTTCGTGGGCGCTGGTCATGGCCCATCATCAGGAACCAGCCAACGCTCGCGCCGGCTATCTGTACCTGGTCATGGCCTGCTTCGGCACCTTGGCGCTGCTGCTGGCGTTCGGGCTGCTGGCCGGTCCCGAGGGCGGTTACGACTTCGCCACGATCCGCGCCGGCACGATGAGCCCCGGATTCGCGGCGCTGGTGCTGGTGCTGGCGTTGTTGGGCGCGGGTTCCAAGGCCGGGTTGGTGCCGCTGCACGTCTGGCTGCCGCTGGCCCATCCCGCCGCGCCCAGCCACGTCTCGGCGCTGATGAGCGGGGTGATGACCAAGGTGGCGGTGTACGGCTTCATCCGCATCGTGTTCGACCTGCTGGGCGAACCGGTCTTGTGGTGGTGGGGCGGGGTGGTGCTGGCCGTGGGCGGAATCACCGCCGTGTTGGGGGTGCTGTACGCCCTGATGCAACACGATCTGAAACGGCTGCTCGCCTATCACACGGTGGAGAACATCGGCATCATCTTCATCGGCCTGGGTCTGGCGCTGGCCTTTCAGGCGAATCTCATGTACGCCAGCGCGGCGCTGGCGCTGACCGCCGCACTGTTTCACGTCCTCAACCACTCGTTGTTCAAAAGCCTGCTGTTCCTCGGTACGGGCGCGGTGCTGACCGCCACCGGCGAGCGCGACATGGAGCGGCTGGGTGGTTTGATTCACCCGATGCCGTGGACCGCGCTGGCGTTCCTGATCGGCGCGGCGGCGATTTCGGCGCTGCCGCCGCTGAACGGCTTCGTCTCCGAATGGCTGACCTTCCAGGCCATCCTGATCAGCCCGGAACTGCCGCAATGGCTGCTCAAATTCCTGGTGCCGGCGGTCGGCGCGCTGCTGGCCCTGTCCGCCGCGCTGGCCGCCGCCTGCTTCGTCAAGGCGTTCGGCATCACCTTCCTGGGCCGGCCGCGTTCGCCCGCCGCCGCCCGGGCGCGGGAAACCGACCGCTACTCGCTGGCCGCGCTGTTCGTCTTGGCGGCGTTGTGCCTGTTGGCGGGAATCCTGCCGGGACTGGTGGTGGACGGGCTGGCCCCGGTGGTGGGCCTGCTCAACGGCGGCGCCCGGCTGATCCCCCAGCACCACCAGCCCTGGCTGACGCTGGTGCCGGTGGTGGATGTGAAAAGCACCTACAACGGCCTGCTGGTGCTGCTGTTCATGGCGCTGTCGGGAACCGCCGCCGCCTTGCTGATCCATCGGCTGGCTTCCAACGCGGTGCGGCGCGGTCCGGCTTGGGACTGCGGCTTTCCCGAAGCCAGTCCCGCGACCCAGTACACCGCCGGCAGCTTCGCCCAGCCGATCCGCCGGGTGTTTGGCAGCATCGTGTTTCAGGCCCGCGAACAGGTCTTCATGCCGCCGCCCGGCGACCCGCGGCCGGCGCGGTTCGAGGTCGAATTGCACGACCCGGTCTGGGAGCATGGCTACGCCCCGATCGCCACTGCCGTGGTGGCGGTCTCAAGCCGCTTCAACTACTTGCAATACCTCACCATCCGCCGTTACCTGAGCCTGGTGTTCGGCGCGCTGGTGCTGCTGTTGCTGGGGATGGTGCTATGGCGCTGATCGCCGACTATCTGGTGCAGGGTTGCCAAATGCTGTTGATCCTGCTGCTGGCACCGCTGCTCACCGGCTGGGTCCGCACGCTCAAGGCGCGGTTGCTGCGCCGGCGCGGCCCGTCGGTGCTGCAACCCTACCGCGACCTGTCCAAGCTGTTGCGCAAGGAAGTGGTGCTGGCCGACTCCGCCTCCTGGCTGTTTCGGGTGGCGCCCTATCTGATCTTCGCCGCCCTGTGGGTGGCGGCGTCGCTGGTGCCGACCTTCGCCAGCGGTTTGCTGTTCAGTTGGACGGCGGATTTGATCGCCATCGTCGCCCTGCTCGGCACCGCCCGCTTTTTTCTGGCGCTGGCCGGGCTCGACGTCGGCACCAGCTTCGGCGGCATCGGCTCCAGCCGCGAGATGATGATCGCCTCGCTGGCCGAACCGGCCATGTTGATGATGGTGTTTACCCTGTCGCTGCTGGCCGGAACCACCGAACTGTCCTCGGTCGCCCGGTTCATGTTGACCGCTGACGTTGGGCTGCGGGTCTCGCTGGCGCTGGCCCTGCTGGCCCTGATCATGGTGGCGATCGCCGAGAATGCCCGCATCCCGGTGGACAATCCGGCCACGCACCTGGAGTTGACCATGGTGCATGAAGCGATGGTGCTGGAATACTCCGGCCGCCATTTGGCGCTGATCGAACTGGCTGCTTCGCTCAAGCTGCTGCTGTATCTGTCGTTGCTGGGCTGCATCTTCGCGCCCTGGGGCATGGCGACCGCCGGGGCCGGGCCGACTGCTTATCTGAGCGGCGTGGCGCTCTATGTGGCCAAACTGGCGTTCGGCGGCTTACTGCTGGCGCTGTTCGAGACCAGCATCGCCAAGATGCGGGTGTTCCGGGTCGATCAATTTCTGGGGGCGGCGCTGATGCTGGGGCTGCTCGGCACCTTGTTGCTGTTCGTGTCGCGGAGTCTGTGATGCACGGTCTGGCGTTCGATATCGCCCATTTTCTGGCGGGCGGCATGGTGGTGGCGAGCTTTCTGTTGCTGTATCAGGATCGCCTGTCGGCGCTGATCAACGTCTTTGCCCTGCATTCGCTGGTGCTGGTGCTTGGCGGTCGGCTGGCAAGCCTATATCCAGGACGCTCACCATCTCTACGTCACGGCGGGAATCGCGCTGATCTTCAAGGCCATCATCATCCCGACCGCGCTGCATCGCATCGTCCGGCGGCTCGGCATTCACCGCACCCTGGAAGTGGTGGGCGGCGTCGGTCGGGACATGCTGGCCGGCACGGCGCTGGTGGCGCTGGCGATCCTGGTGATGCTGCCGGTGACGGCGGGAGCCGACGCTTTGGCGCGGGAGGATTTGGCGTTCGCGCTGGCGGTGCTGCTGCTGGGGTTGCTGCTGATGGTGACCCGCCAAAACGCGGTGAGCCTGGTGGTCGGCTTCATGTCGTTGGAGAACGGGCTGGTGCTGGCCGCCGCCGGGGCGCGCGGCATGCCGCTGGCGGTGGAGATCAGCATCGCCTTCTCGGTGCTGATCGCGCTGATCGTGATCGGCGTCTTTCTGTTCCGCATTCGGGAACGCTTCGATAGCGTGGACATGCAGGCGATGGATACCTTTCGAGAGGGACGGCGGAAATGAGCGACGCTGGGTTTCATGGCGGTGACCGCGCTGCTGGTCGTTCCGGCCGGCGCCGCGCTGCTGCTGGTGCTGCTGTCCGGTTACCGGCTCGGCGCCCGGCTGAACGTCGGCGCGGCCTTGTTGAGCCTGCTGGCCGCCGTCACCCTGTTCGGGGCGCGGCCGGAAGCCAATCTCTACCTGCGGGTGGACGATTTCAACCTCTATCTGATCGCGCTGAACAACCTGGTCAGTTTCACCACCAGCGTGTTCAGCGCCAGCTACATCGCCCACGAACTGGAAACCGGCCGGCTGACGCCGGCGTATCTGCGCTTCTATCACGCCATGTATCAGGCGCTGATTTTCGCCATGAATCTGGCGTTGCTCGCCAACAACATCGGGCTGATGTGGGTGGCCATCGAGTTGGCGACGCTGATCACGGTGCTGATGGTCGGTCTCTACCGGACTCGCGCCGCGCTGGAGGCCGCCTGGAAGTATTTCATCCTGGGCAGTCTGGGCATCGCCCTGGCGCTGTTTGGCACCATCCTGGTGTACCTGGCGGCGCAGCCAGTGATGGGGGAAGGCTTGCCGGCCATGGCCTGGGACCAATTGCTCGCCCGCGCCAGCGCCTTCGATCCGGCGCTGCTCAATCTGGCGTTCGTGTTTCTGCTGCTCGGTTACGGCACCAAGGCCGGCCTGGTGCCGCTGCACGCCTGGTTGCCCGACGCTCACGCCGAGGGTCCCACGCCGATCTCGGCGATCCTGTCCGGTTTGTTGCTGAACGTGGCGCTGTATGCGGTGCTGCGGTTCAAAATGCTGATGAGCGCCAATCCCGCCGCGCTGGCGCCGGGACCGCTGATGGTCAGCCTGGGACTGCTGTCCCTGCTGTTCGCCGGGCTGATGCTTTATCGCCGGGGCGACATCAAACGGCTGTTCGCCTATTCCTCCATCGAGCACATGGGCATCATCACCTTCGCCTTCGGCATGGGCGGCCCGCTGGCCAATTTCGCCGGGTTGCTGCACATGACCATGCACAGCCTGACCAAATCGGCGATTTTCTTCGCCGTGGGCCATATTTCCCAGGTCAAGGGCACCCAGCGGATTTCGACCATTCGCGGCTTGACCGTCACCCACCCGACGCTGGGCTGGGGCTTGGTGGCCGGCGTGATCGCCATCGCCGGGATGCCGCCGTTCGGCGTGTTCATGAGCGAGTTTTTGGTGGTGAGTTCCACTTTCGCCCGCCAACCGCTGCTGGCGCTGCCGCTGGTGTTGGGATTGTTGCTGGCGTTCGGTACGCTGCTGTGGCGGTTGCACGGAATCGCGTTCGGCAAGCCGGACAGCGGTCCCGCCGTGCCGGTGCAAGCCAGCACCCTGCCGATGCTGGCGCATTTGGCGCTGGTGTTCGTGGCGGGAATCTGGTTGCCGGGACCGCTGGTCGCCTGGTTCAAAAACGTCGCGGTGTTGCTGGGGTGAACGGCCCGCGCCTTGTCAACCCCAATCAGTCCATCTAGGATCACGTCACCTGATCCCGGGAGCCTCAAATGATGTCTCTTCTCGAACGCATCACCCTGGATAGCGAAATTTGCCACGGTAAACCCTGCGTCAGGCACATGCGCTGGCCGGTCGAGGCCGTGCTGGATCTGGTGTCCTCGGGGATGCAGCCCGCCGACATCCTGGCGGACCACCCCGAGCTTGAACGCGAGGACATCGCCGCCTGCCTGCAATACGCCCGGCTGGTGGTCTCGGGCGAGACCATGACGCATGTCGCCTGATGCGCGTCCTCTGCGACGTTCATATTCCCTATCGCCTGGTCAACTTCCTGCGCGAGCGTGGCGTGGATGCTACCCATGTCAACCGCATCCTGAACAAGTGGTACACCAAGGACTCTGAGATCGCCCGCTATGCCGATGAAACCGGATCGTTTCTCATCACCAAGGATGCGGATTTTCGGGATAGCCATTTCATCGCGGGCAGACCCGCCCGCTTGGTGAGAGTGACCCTTGGCAATCTCTCCAACGATCAGCTAATCGCCTTGTTCGATCACCACTGGACGGAGTTGCGGTCCGTTTTCGAGGAGACGCGGTGCTATGTCGAGATCGGTACCGGCGGTCTGCGGGTATTCAATCTCCATCGCGACCCAGATGTCTGAAATCAGTGTTGTTGGCTTGAGAGCGTGATGATGGATACGGGTTCTTTACAGACGGTGCTGGGCGCTGGCCAGCCGGTCGCCGGTCATCGCCCCTGGCCACGGGTCGTCGTCACCGCCGAAACGTGGAATGCCTTGATTGAAGGCTTGGCCGGCGGCGCCTGGACCTTGCTGGGATTGTGGGGCGAAACCGGCATGGTGCATCTGGCGGCGCGCGAGGAATCCTCCAGCGGGACGCGTCGGGCGTCGCCAGCCTGCCGTGCCCGGAGGGGCGGTTTCCCTCGGTGGGTCGCCGGCATCCGCCAGCGCAAAGGCTGGAACGCACCATCGCCGATCTGGTTGGGTTACAGCCGGTCGGATGCTCCCGATGCGCGCCCTTGGCTGGATCACGGTCGCTGGCCGGTGCGCCATCCGCTCGGTGCGGCGACCGCGCGGACCTCACCCCCAACCCCCTCTCCATGCATGGAGAGGGGGTGGCGAAGCCGGGAGAGGCCGTTTACCCATTCCTGCCGGCGGAAGGCGAAAGCCTGCACCAGATTCCGGTGGGGCCGGTTCACGCCGGCATCATCGAGCCCGGCCATTTTCGCTTTACCGCCAACGGTGAGGCCGTGGTCCGGTTGGAGGAACGGCTGGGCTACGTCCACAAGGGTATCGAGAGCCTGTTGACCGGCGCAACGCTGGATCGGGCGGCGCGGCTGGTCGGGCGAGTATCGGGTGACAGTACCGTGGCCTACGCACTGGCGTTCGCCCGCGCCGTCGAGGCGGCGACCGAAACAGATGTACCGGCCCGCGCCCATTGGCTGCGGGCGTTGATGGCCGAGCTAGAGCGGCTGGCCAACCATTGCGGCGATATCGGCGCCATCTGCAACGACGCTGCCTTTGCCCTGATGCACGCCTATTGCGCGGTGTTGCGCGAGCGGGTACTGCGCGCCAGCGCCGCCTGCTTCGGCCATCGCCTGCTGATGGACTGCGTCGTTCCCGGTGGAATCGTCGCGGATTTGCCGGCGGACGGCGTGAAGGTCTTGCACGCGCTGGTCGCCGAGTTCCGCCGCGAGTTTCCGCCGCTGATCGATCTGTACGACAACACCGCCTCGCTGCAAGACCGCACCGTGGGCACCGGCTTTGTCAGGCCGGCCTTGATCCAGCAGTTCGGTTGCGGTGGGGCGATCGGTCGCGCCGGAGGCCGGGCGTTCGATGCCCGCCGCCAGCCGGGTTATCCGCCCTACGAGCAACTGGAATTCGAGATGCCGGTGCGGACCGACAGCGATGTCAATGCCCGGGTGTGGCTGCGCATCCGCGAGGTGGAACAGAGCTTGGCGCTGATCGAGCAGATACTGGAGCGGTTGCCGTCAGGTTCCGTGCGCGGCGAGTTGAACCGTCCCGGTCAGCCTTGCGAGGGCATGGCGCTGGTCGAGGGTTTTCGCGGCGATGTGCTGGTCTGGCTGCGGCTGGCCGCGGACGGCACGGTGGCGCGCTGCCATCCGCGCGATCCGTCCTGGTTCCAATGGCCGCTGCTGGAAGCCGCCATCGAAGGCAACATCGTGGCGGATTTTCCGCTCTGTAATAAATCGTTCAACGGCTCGTATTCGGGTCACGATCTGTAGGCGACTTTCATCATGCGCAAGCTGCTGTTCCAGAATCTGCTGCGATGGCCGCTGACGGTCGCCGCGCCGGCCCCTTCCGAACAAGCCCTGGCCGAATTGGGCGCCCGGGTCGACCAAGCGGCCCGGCGGCGGCTCGGTCGCAGCCTGGCGATCCGCGAGGTGGATGCCGGTTCCTGCAACGGTTGTGAATTGGAAATTCACGCGCTCAATAACGCCTTTTACGACTTGGAGCGCTTCGGCTTCCACATCGTCGCCTCGCCCCGCCATGCCGATGTGCTGCTGGTCACCGGTCCCGTGACCGCCAACATGCGGGAGGCGTTGGAGCGGACTTACGCCGCCACGCCCGATCCGAAATGGGTGGTGGCGGTGGGCGATTGCGGGCGGGACGGCGGGGTATTCGCTGGCAGCTATGCCTGCGTCGGCGGCGTGGCCGAGGTCATTCCCGTCGATCTGCATATTCCCGGCTGCCCGCCCAGTCCTATGCAACTGCTGGAAGGCTTGCTGGCGTTGTTGCAGGTCCAATAATCCCCATGAAACCCGACCGAGAACATCCGCTTTATCTACCTTTTGCCACCGCCCTGCGCGACAAACTGCGCGGGGGCTATAACCTCAGCAAGCTGCAAGCCGACCTGCTGGCGGGCATCACGGTCGGCATCGTCGCGGTGCCGCTGGCGATGGCGCTGGCCATCGGCAGCGGGGTGCCGCCACAGTACGGTCTGTACACCGCCATCGTCGCCGGCCTGCTGATCGCGCTGACCGGCGGTTCCCGGTTCAGCGTGTCCGGCCCGACCGCCGCCTTCATCGTCATTCTCCATCCCATCGCCGAAAAATATGGACTCGGCGGACTGGTGACCGCCAGTTTCATGGCCGGCATCATGCTGATCGGCATGGGCGTGGGGCGGATGGGCAAGCTGATTCAATTCATTCCCTATCCGGTGACCACCGGTTTCACCACCGGCATCGCGGTCGTCATCGCCAGCCTGCAATTCAAGGACTTCTTCGGCCTGCAACTGGCCGCGCAACCGGAGCATTTTCTCGAACGGTTGTGGCTGGTGGGACAGGCATTGCCCGGCTTGCACCTCCCCGATTTCCTGATCGGCGCGCTGACTCTGGCCCTGCTGCTGGCGTGGCCGCGCCTGAAAACCGGCTTCCCGGCGCCGCTGGTCGGCATCGTCGTCGCCACCGCGCTGGCTTGGCTGCTCGGCCGGTTCGTGGACGGCTTCGAGGTCGCCACCATCGCCTCTCGGTTCAGCTATGTCCAAGGTGGAGAAACGTTGCCGGGTATCCCACCGTTCCTGCCGCACTTCGTGCTGCCGTGGCAATTGCCCGGTCCGGCTGGCCAGCCGCTGGGGCTGTCGCTAGGGCTGATCAAGGATCTACTGGGGCCGGCGATGGCGATTGCGTTGCTGGGCGCCATCGAGTCGCTGTTGTGCGCGGTGGTGGCCGACGGCATGACCGGCACCAAGCACGATCCCGACGCCGAGCTGATCGGGCAGGGCATCGGCAACACGGTGGCGCCGTTTTTCGGCGGCATCGCCGCGACCGGGGCGCTGGCCCGTACCGCCGCCAACATCCGCGCCGGCGCCCGGGGTCCGCTGGCCGCCGTGTTTCACGCCCTGTTCATCCTGCTGGTGCTGCTGGCGCTGGCGCCGCTGCTGGGGTATCTGCCCATGGCCGCCCTGGCGGCGTTGTTGCTGCTGGTGGCGTGGAACATGAGCGAACTGAAGCACTTCCGCCATATTCTTAAGATCGCGCCCGGTAGTGATATCCTGGTGTTGCTGGTCTGTTTCGGGCTGACGGTCATCTTCGACATGGTGATCGCGATCAGCGTCGGCGTGGTGCTGGCCGCGCTGCTGTTCATGAACCGGATGGCGGAACTGACCGGCGGCAAGCACATCGAAGCCGACCATCCCCATTTGGAAAGTCCGCTGCCTGAGGGAGTACGGCTGTACGAAATCTCCGGCTCGCTGTTTTTTGGCGCCGCCGAGAAGGCGATGAGCGCCCTGCACGATATCGGCGCCCGGCCACGGGCGGTCATCATCGATATCGAAGGGGTGACGGTCATGGACGTATCGGGGTTGGTGGAACTGGATTCGGCCATCGAACGCTTGCGCGGCGACGGCATTCTGGTGGCGGTGGCGGGCGTGCACGGCCAGCCGGCGCTATTGATGCGGCGGGCCGGTTTGCGCAACATTCCCGGCAAGCTGCTGCTGTCGGCCAGCCTGCCACAGGCGCTGGCGCGGGTGCGGCATTATTTGGGTGAGTCGGCTACGGGTCAGCCCATGCTCACTGAGAAGATCTCCTGAAAAAGAGCGGTTTCCCATGCTGATGCTGCCCGATGATTTCCAGCCAGAACTGTTGCCGTCGGCGACCGCCGAGGCGCAAGGCTGGTGGTTCGTATTCGCTGACGGTAATCTGCTGGTGCGGTCCACGGACGCCGGGATCGAATTGCCAGCGGCATCCATCTGGCCGTTCGCCAAATGGCCGACGACGCGCCGGCTGTATCTGGGATCGCTGCGCGGCCAGCCCTGTCATGCCGCCGAGGTGGAACCCACCGCGCCACCGCCGCCGGGATGGCGGTTCGAGAGTTTGCGCGGTTTGTGGTCGCGATTGGATGAAGCCCTGCTCGGCGTGGCCGGCCACGCTCTACAATTGATCGAATGGGATCGCACCCACCAATTTTGCGGTCGTTGCGGCACGCCGACCCAGCGCCGCGCCGACGAACGCGCCCGGCATTGCGCGACCTGTGGACTCACCGCCTATCCGCGCCTGTCGCCGGTCATCATGGTGCGGGTGGTGCGGGATGGGCAAATTCTGCTGGCGCGGGCGCCGCGCTTCGCGCCGGGCGTCTACAGTGTACTGGCGGGCTTTGTGGAAGCGGGCGAGACCCTGGAGCAGGCCATCCACCGCGAAGTTGCGGAGGAGGTCAACATCCGGGTGCGGAACTTGCGGTATTTCGCCAGCCAGTCCTGGCCGTTTCCGCATTCGCTGATGATCGCCTTCACCGCCGATTACGCGGAGGGCGAGCTTCGGGTGGACGGGCGCGAACTGCTCGACGCCGATTGGTTCCCCGCCGATGCTCTGCCGGGTTTGCCCAATCCGATGAGCATGGCGTGGCGGCTGATTCAGGATTTTGTGATCGGGAGTATGGAGTAGCGGCGGCGCGACCTGGAGCGGCGCCGGTTCGATGCGGCATGAGCAACCAGTTTGGGGAGGTCGGCGATGAACGAGCGATTCAGTACGCTGACAGGTTCCGCCCCGCCAGCGGACGAGCCGATGCGGGAAAAGGCGCGCTTCACGGCGCTGTGGGCGCGGAATCTGCTGGGCGGGCCCACGGTGGCCGAAATGGTTTATTGCCGGCTGCGCGAGCTTTATGACGAGCCGCATCGCCATTACCATACCCTGAATCACATCCGCCACTGTCTGCGCGAGTTCGACGGGGCGGCGGCGCTGATGGACGATCCCGACGCCGCCGAGATGGCGCTGTGGTTCCACGATGCGATTTATTGGCCGGGGGCGACGGATAACGAATGGCGCAGCGCCGAATTATTCCGGCAGTGGTCGGACGGGCGCGCGGACCCGGCTTTCCGGCAACGGGTGCATGACTTGGTCATGGCGACGGTTCACCGCGAGCCGCCGGATCGGGGCGACGCCGGGTTCGTCGTCGATATCGATCTGTCCAGTTTCGGCCTGCCGTGGGAGGCGTGCGAGCGGGACGGACGCCGGATCCGCGCCGAGTTCGTGAAGACTGCCGACGATCAGTACTATCCGGGGCATCTGCGGTTTCTGCTGGCCTTACAGGGCCGGCCAACCTTCTTCTGCACGGATTTTTTCCAGCAACGCTACGAGCCGGTCGCGCGCGCGAATCTGGCGCGAATCATCGCGGATTTGCGCGCGCGTGGCTATTGCTGACGCGGCGGTCACGAAGGGGTGGGAGAGCGGAGCATGAAGTTGAAACTGGATCATCTGATCCCCGGGCGGGTTGACCGGGGAGCGGCGCACCAGCAGGCGTCGGCGACCGTGCTGTTCGCCGATATCTGTGGCAGTACCCGGCTGTTCGAAAAGTATGGCGATGTCCGCGCGCGGCAGATCGAGATGCGGGTGCTGGACACGCTCGCGGCCAAGACTGGCGCGCATGGCGGCGAGGTGGTCAAGACCATCGGCGATGAGATCATGAGCCGCTTTCCAGGCGCCGAGCCGGCGGTGCGCGCCGCCTGCGAGATGCACCAGGCGATCGAAGATGATCTAGAATTGGCGGCGCTCAACATTGCCGTCAAGATCGGTCTGCATCACGGGCCGGTACTGGTCGAGAACAACGATATGTTCGGTGACGCGGTGAATGTCGCCGCCCGAATGGTGTCCCTGGCCAAGGCCAATCAGATCATTACCACCCGCGAGACGATCGGGCAGCTACCGGCCGAGATCGAGCGAATGACGCGCAGCCTCGGGCTATCGCGGGTTCGGGGCAAGCAGGAGGAGATGGAAATCTGCGAGGTGATCTGGCAGGACACCACCTGCGTGACCCAGATGGCCAGCAGCGGGTATCAGGAAGAACTGCGCAGCCTGCTGTTCGCCCGGTTGGTGCTTGAATATCGCGACAGGAAGCTGGAGTTGGCGCCAGCCATGCCAACCTTTACGATCGGGCGCGGCGAGATGAGCGGTCTGGTGGTGGATCGGGAGCTGGTGTCCCGCAGTCATGCCGATATTGAGTTTCGCCAGGGCAAGTTCATTCTGGTGGATCACAGCACCAACGGTACGTACTTGTTACTGGAAAACGGTGAGCGATTCTTTGTTCGGCGCGAGGAGTTCAACCTGCACGACCGGGGGATCATCTGCCTGGGGCAGGCGGTCACGCCCAACAATCCCGATCTGATTCGCTATCAGTGTGTGCATGGATGATGCCTTTGCCCACTGCCACGAGCGCTGGTAGCGAAACCCATCGTGGTTGCTGTTCTCCAGATACCCCATCGCTGCAAGGGTACGATCCTCCGACGAACGCTTCGAGAACTGACGTCGTAATTTAGTACAAGCGGGATCGAGTGCCGCTTACAGCATTGAAACAGTTCCCGGGCGCTTGCTGAACCCTTTGCCTTGCCGCTAAGTTCTACGATTCTCAACGACTTCGCTAAGGGGGGCGACGCGAAGCGTTCCTCTTGAGTGGCCTGATTAGGGGTTGATTCAGGCTTCGAGTACTCCACTCGCACCACAGCACTTCTTATATTTCTTTCCGCTGCCACAGGGACAAGGGTCATTACGACCGACTTTCTCGGACTGAACCGGTAGGGGTGGATTCAGCGCCCTCTTCAGATCGGAAATGTCCTCCGGCTTATCGGGCTCGAGACCAATAATGTAGTGCCACCCATGTTCCGCACATTTTTCCGCAACGTATCGCCCTCTTTCCTCGGTTTGTACGGCTACCCACTTAAGGCGGGACAGTTTAAGGCGATTTCCGGAAAAAAGCTTACCTGCTTGACCGCGAAATGGAGCATTGCCGTTCCCCCCTTTAGCAAAGAGGGGTGAGGGGGGATTTGAGCCCCGTGGATTGACGCCGCCGATCAAAATCCCCCCCAACCCCCCTTTTTCAAAGGGGGAGACAAGGCCTGGTTCGGTATAACCTTTTCAAGAAATCGCCTAAGTCTTTCACTCCGAGAATGATCAAGCCCAAGGAGCGATGATATCGTAGCGATTTACTGACAGACCGGGGGACGGGATGGACCTACGAGGGCGCTGCCAACAAATTCTCACCGTGCTCCGGGAACGGGGCTCGCCATCGATCCGGAAGCTGGCCCAAGCGACGGGGTTGCCGAAAAGTAGTGTGCATCGGTACTGCAAAGGGCTGCGCGAGCGCGCTCGGCAGGCGCCGGAAGCGGAGCTGTGGGAACACGAGCAGGGCGCGCAGTGGCTGCGGGTCTTGGTGGTGGCGGTGCTGTTGGTCTTTGGCCTGAAAGGGGGGGTGGGGGTCGAGCGGATTTCCGAGTTTTTTCATCGGATCCGGCTCGAGCGTTACCTGGCGGTCTTGCCGAGCGCCCTGAGGTCGTTACGCACGCAGATGGAAGCCGTCATCCTGGCCTACTCAGCGGAACAGGAACAGCGGTTCGGTCAAGCGGGGCGTCGGCTGGAGATGATCGCCGGGGCCGACGAGACCTTTTTCGATCAAAAAGTGGTGTTGGTGATGATGGATTTAGTGTCGGGTTACCTGGTGCTGGAAGAGACGGCCGACAATAGAACCTACGCCACCTGGCAGGAACGGGTGCAGGCCGCCATGACGCGGGTGGGCTTGGCGCTCAAATACGTGGTTAGCGATCGGGCCCAGGCCTTGATCAAGCTGGCGCTGACCGGCTTGGGGTGCCCCAGCGTGCCGGATTTATTTCATGCCTTGCGGGATTTAGCCAAAGTGATGGGGGTGAGCCTGAGCTTAAAACTGGCGCAGGTGGAGGAGAAATTGACGCACGCCCGGCAGCAGCTCGGCGGGGAGGCCAAGGGTCACGATACGCACGTCCAACAGCGGTGGCTGGCCCACCTCAGCGCGCAAGCCGAGGGGCTGCGGGCCGATCGAGCGACCTGTCAAAGCACGCTGCAACAGGCCTCCCAGGCCGTGCATCCCTTCACCCTGGCCGAGAGCCAGGCGCAGAGTTCCGCCCAAGTCGAGAGCCGGCTGCACCAAGCCGTGGCGACCCTCAATACCCTCCATGCCGCCCATACGGCGCGCGACAATCAAGCGGCGGTCGCCAAATTCCAGCGCCAAATTCCCGGAATCGCGGCCCTGGTCGATGCGTGGTGGCTCGGGGTGGAACACCGGTTAGCTCCGCTGGCGCTCGACGAACCGACCCAGAGTGGGTTCCAGCAGCAACTGCTCCCCGTCGTCTACTGGCAGGCCCAGGTGGAGAAAACCAAAACCCCCGCCCTGAAAACGGCCTATCAGCAGGCGTTCCGCCAGGCCCAGGCCGCGCTCCTGCAGCACCCCCTCACCGCGACGGTGACGCCGCCCGCGTTGGAAACCTACCACGCCTGGGCCCGCGACCTCGCCGGGCAATTCCAGCGGGCGTCCTCGGCCGTCGAGGGCCGGAATGGCTATCTGTCCCAACTGAATCATTGCGCCAGAGGCACGCCGACCCAACGCCTGAAGGTGATGACCGTGATTCATAACTTCGACCTCAAACGCGCCGATGGAACCACCGCCGCCGAACGCTTGTTTAGAACGTCCTTCCCGGACTTGTTTGACTGGATGGTGGAACGGATGGCCCCCTTGCCCGTGCCCCGAAAGCCAAGAACACCGGCAAAATTTAACCCATTGAAATTACTAACTGTCCCGGCTTAAGTGGATACCCGTTTGTACCCGAACAATGATCGGTTTTTTCTCAGTTCCAATCTTTACCATATTTTCTCTACTCACTTATTCATTCAGGTCCTACGTTGGACAGGAGCGGCAGACACCGGCTTGCCGGTAGTTGGCCGCCCGAATGGAAGAGTTGGACATCACGTCGCTAGCGAGCGATCGTGGCTTCTGTGAGCCCAGTTAGTGCTTTGCGAAGGCTTTCAACGGCGGGGCACTGCACGACCCCATGGCGCTGGGCGATGAAGGCCGGATCGTTGTAGCCAAGCCATACCTGTGAGGACGCGTCCTCCCAAACGAGCATCTTGAGTGGTAGATCGATGCCAACGGACTGCGCGCATTCCATGAACGGCGTACCACCTTGTGGGTTGCCGAAGATCAGAAGTTCCGTGGGCCGTAGTGATTTGCCGACCTTGGATGCGCCGGCGGCATGGTCAATGCGCGCGAAGATGTTCAGACCGCGTTGTTTCACCAGTTCTTCAAGTCGGTTCATTGTGTCCTTGGCGCTGTAAGGACTCTTGACGGCGATCAGGCCGTCCGCAGCGCTGACGGTAGACACCAATACCGCAAGGGTGAGAGCTACAAGTATCCGCACGACCTTCATGGTGAACTCCTCTTGGGATGGTTCAGATATTCGGTATGACGCCCGTTCGTCGACGCGAAGCGCCGACGAACGACTCCGTTCACCCGCCGAGCATAGCACTGTTTGGTTTGGCTACTTGCCTAAATGTATTTTGAATGGCTTAAAATTCCGTGCTGAAAGCATCTTCGTCTTTAAAAGGTCTACTTGCTTACCATTAATAATCGCCGTTGCTTTGCTGACTACAATAGTGAGATCATCTGCACATAGTTCCTCCCCTTCCAGGAATGCCTGAGAATAACGGTCTGCGGTTGACCCTCCAAACTCCTGAATTTCTAAAATGCCTGATGCGACTTTCTTTCCAGATTTATTTACGGCGGAAACTGTCACCTGAAGATTCTTAATCTCTTCCATTCCGCTGTCAAATGAAAATAGAGCAGAACATTGCCCTTGATTTGCAAATACAGTACTTGAGTGCCAGAAATCAACTGCATAAGAAGGATATACTACAAAAGACATAGTGGCCAGCAAAGATAACACGAAATTTTTCAAAATTTTTCTCCTTGATAAGGACCTAATCGGGATAGGGAGAAGCCTCACGGCTCCCCCCTCCCACACCACCGTACGAACGGGTCACGTATACGGCGGTTCGGCAGATTGGGTCAACCTGCGACCCTGCCCCCGCCTCGCGGCGACACCCTTGCCCTTCGGCTAACCTTCGGCTCTGCGTACACCGGGTGTCTGGACTTGCACCCGATTCGCCTCGTGCCATGCCCGGCACACACACACGTTTAGCTCAGTCGCGCGCGTAGCGCATCGGTTGCATGCTTTTGTTAGCGCTTGATCGATTCAAGCCGCCTTTGATAGCGTTCGATTTACAATATGCCAAAATATTGATGTTTTCTCATGCTTCTGTTCAAAAAAATCTTCGAAAAAACCGACTTCGTTTAATAGTGCGGGGTAGGAATACTGCTCCCCATCGTCACCAAATTCTGTTACCCAATCTGGAGGACACTGTGAATCTATGACCTCGAAAAGTTCAGGTGGATAGAGATATGGGTTTCCAGCGTCATTCAATATTCTGTAGTCATCGGCCTCTATCCCTATGACGAAATATGGTTGATTTTAGGAAAGATCGGGGTAACCCGTATTCTTTGACTTAAGCTTGACGATCATTTTTTAGCCACCACTTTCAGTTTCGTTTCGAATCTGTCAGCATTATAATGCTTATACCAATGGTATTCATATAGCATCCTCCGCTCTCGAACACTGGACTGCTTTTCTTAACCCATTTCGATCTTTTTCCACCATATTGGTCGACGAGCCTTTGAATATCTCGGATACGCTCACCTTTCGCGATCACACGCGACTGAGCAATGAATTCTTTCGTTAGTTCGATTGACCTATTCCTCAGGGTGGTTGATACGCTAACGTCTTTGCTCACCGGGGCCGCGCCACTCCTGATGATTTGATCAGTCATCAGTAGATACTCCCATCAGTTCTTGTGGAGTACAAATCTCAGGGCAAAAATATCCATTAATTTCATAAATTCCTTTTTTCGCTTCCTCAATTACCGTAGCTGAAACGTAAAGATTAAATCGCTCTCGTTGTGTATCCCACCAGTCAATTGTGACTTTTTGCCAAGCCGCCGCGAGCAAATTGCTTGACGGTCTTGCTGTCAAGTAAGAGACAATAGATGTTTCAATATAAACCGTTTTTCTATCCATTTTATCGCTTCTACATACATCCATTTTCAATGATAGTCGCGCCTTTACTGTCCGTTCAATCACCCATAGCAGTCAATAACGCGGTCTCCGGTGCAGAATCCAATTAGGTTCTATAGATCAGATATCCCTACTTCGTTAAGTCGTCTAGCAATTATCTTTCCGATATTTTGAGGTCGGTGAGGCTCCTATTCCGAGACATAGTCACTCCGATACTCTTCGGTTGGCGCGAATGACTGAACGATGTCTAAGTTAACCCCGTTCGGGTCTTGAATACAGAAGTGTCGTTGCCCCCAATCCTCGGACCGCAACTCAAGCACGACTTTTAGCGATTTCGACTTGGCTATTGCGAAAGCAGCATCTGCGTCTTCCACTTCCAGGCTGAAAATAACGCCTTCGCCAAAGTATGGCTTTTGGAATATTGGTGGTTGAGTGGGTTGGTCTGGCAACAGAAAACCAATCTGAACGCCTGACTTAGAAACCAAGTGAATATACCAATCACCCGAAAAAACAACATCAAAGCCAAGGTTCTCTGTGTAGAAGGATTTCGCCGCATCGAGATCCTTAACGGTAAATACGGGAAACGAGTTTTTGGGTTCGATCATATGTGACTCCTCTTTTGTCGGCTAACGTCCGCGCTCAGGGGCGCGCCGCTGCGGTGCGTCTCTCTGGAGCGTAGTGTTAGGGATTATGGGCGTTGATTCAAGCTGCATTTGATTTGAGTGACTCAAGAGCAGTGCCTCGCGGATCGCAGCGACAACCGCCTCTGGTTTTTCAAGCGGAATCGCATGTCCGCTATCTACCCAGATCTGTTTGGAGCCGGGGTAAAGGCGGGCAATGTCTTTACGTTTTGCGTTGGCGTCATCTGCCACAGTTGATTTTTCATCCAGCGGCTTGGACGCGCTGAGCACGAAAATGGGCTTGCCTGAGAAAGTTGGCAGGTCGAGCACCTGCTTGCCTGTTTGAGCAAGCAAATCGAGTTCATCCTTGGCAGTGCCAGTAACCAAAACCCCGAGCAGGCCGCGCACAAGGAATGATTGCTTCTCCAGCGCGCCATCGCCATCAATTTGTTGGGGGTGCGTCGAGTCCACGAGAATGAGCGCGCTCACCTCTTCCGGATAGCGACGGGCATAAATCTGCATGTACAAGCCGCCCAGCGAGTGGCCTACCAGAATGTATGGTGGTTTCAAGCCGCTGTTGCGCAGCAGCGCTCTGAGCTCATCCACGATGTGCAAACCATCGCGGGGTGTCGCGACAGGATCACTATTTCCGTAGCCGGGACGGTTGTAGGCGAATGTCGTGGTGTCGTTCGAGATTGCGGACAACACCTTTTCCCACCATTCCATTCTTCCGCCGAGCCCGTTCTCGAAGACAACTGGAAGCGTGTCATGCGGAGTCATTGCAAACTCGACATTCCGATTGCCGATCTTATCCACTGCTGAATTGGGCAGTGACGCGCAGCCGGAGAGCACCATCACCATCAGAACGGCAATAGCGTCTGCAAATAGTTTTTTCCTGTTCATCAGGTATCCCTAACGTTGGAGTTCAGGGGCGACCCGCTTGCGGGGCGTCCCCTGGAACGAAGGGTTGGGCGTCGAGTTCAGTGCTTGCAGATTCATGTAATGGGAGGCTCCCTTAACTCAAATAGGGTGCATTGCGCACCGCCGTCAGTGGTTATCTGTACGACACGCCGATAAGGTGCCCAGCCGGTAGAAATGTCCTGATCCGCCGAGGGTTCAAAGACATTATAAGTACCGCAAAAAAGCGAAATTGACATCTCGTCAGGCTGCCGGGAAAGCACTAACTCGGTTCCCGAATACTTGGCAACAGTACCTGTAAAGGAAAGGCTTACATTTGCGCCAACGATCTCGGCTCTGACGAAAATCTTCTCGCGCAACCAGAAGCCGAGAATGTCGCTTTCAGTGATGCTCGAAATCTTCATATCCGTGCTGAAGACGCCCAACGCCAAGCTCAGCGGCGAGTTTACGAGTCCGCTGGAGCTACTTGTTGGGCCTCAGCGTTCGCTCTTAATGTATGAATCTCTTTCGCTAGCTCAGCATAACGAGCATTTGACATGCGAGCATCGAGCTGGGGGCTGCCACAGACTTCAACCATTTACTAAGAGCGCGCAAACTAAAGCTATCTAACGCTAATGCTGCTTGCTCAGTAAGGCTTTCAACTTTACCAAGTGGGTCGCCTTGCTGATTGGCGTAAGTGGTAATGTCTTCTATAAAAGTAAGCCTAAGCATCACCAACGACCAAGAAGTTAAGTCGGATTGACGAGACAGTTGTGTTGCACCAACGCTCCTTAAATCTTCGACTTTGATTTCGGGTATCTCTGTTAAGCGATGCCTACTCCACCAGTACAAATGCAAACCGCTAGTCCACTTTCCATTCCTTGAGATGCAATTATTAATATATCCTCGTCCAAGACTGAGCATTGCTAGTTCTGCGCGCGCACCAGGCAAAGCTTTAAGTTGCGCCAATGATTCTATAGTCGAACCTAGCGCACCATAGTCAGTTACAGCGCCCGCCACCGTATCTTTTCTTAGATGCTCCATATCCTTTTCATCGTCGGAAACATCTTGCTCGTGGCTTAAGCCATCAGCGACACGACCAACAAAATCTGTGGAGAAATGCTGTCTATGTATTTTCGATACTTCTATAGCTCGCAAAACGGTAAGGTCTTTGCGAAGGTGCAAACCACACGTGGATCCATCCGGAGCATTTAGTATTTTATTGTGCCTAGAACAATACCCGACAGGCAACCCAAGTGCGCCATATTGTAGGCCATTGAACCAGCAGTTTTGGCAGGAATGGAGATTCATGATTTAGTAAATATTTTCTTTGTTGCCTCTGCAGGACGATCAACTTTACGAAAATCCAATAAATGTTCGCCCCATTGTTCTACGTAGCGCCGGGCCTGCATCACTTCAAAGGCATTTGGCCATTTAGCTTTACCTTTTCCGTTGCCCTTCATTAGCGACAATAGTTCCGTTCGGCTTATGTGTCCAACCGATTCTTTCCTTGCAACCGTTACAAATGTTTCCCAAACAGCGCCATTCGAAAACGTTTCGGCAAGTTCATATTCCTCCGAGGTTGATAGATACGGTGTTTCTCGACCCGGCCCCTCCAAATACATTACGTGACGAACAATAGAATCATCTGCGCCAGGGTTTGGAACGCAGATAGCGTTCTTGGCGTCACCACGAAATAGCGGGTCTTTGCTCATTTTCCACGTTTTCTTAGAAGTCATTTGCTATTCCTGGCGTGAGTTACGGCCCAACGCCCTGCTAACCGGCTGCGAAGCAGTCCGGTTGAGCAGATTGTTATGCATTACTTTGCCCTGTTTTCAAGTGAGTTCTCAACTTGACTAGAGACAAATAACCTCCTTGGTGTTCGCTCAAAAAATCGCATGTGGTAGGTTGAAGCTCTATTTGGTCTAATTCTTACCCATCGATCAGCCAACTCTGATTTATCGAATATTGCAGGGAAATTAGGCTCAATTGTGGTTTTATCTATATTGATGTCTGATCCTGTGATTTCCTGAAGCTTGTAGCCATTGGAATAGATGTGAATCGCTTTGATTTTCTCGGCCAAAGACAGGTTTACAAATGGAAGAAACATTGTATCATCAAGATCCCTGAGGGTAATTACTGGAAAGAAACGAATAAAACTACTTTTGCTGTAGCTGATAGGCAGAAACTCAATTTCTTCTCTACCTATGGAAGACCCCGAACCGACTTGATTCCATTTTTCAGTTAAATTATCACTTTCATCGGAATCATTCTTATCACTCTCAAAGTCTATATGCTGCTCCCATTGCCCGCTCCAAATGCCGTATTTTATGCCGGATTGCTGGGAGGTAAAATCAGCGTCATTGTCACTTCTCATACGATTAGACTTATCCGATGCTCCAAATAATATCGATAGAATTTTATGCTTTGGTTCCTTTAGCGTTAGATAGCAAAATGCTCTGAAGTGATCTATCTCATTTGCTGTATATTTTCTATTTAGCTCGAAAGAAACGGTTAAGCTTGTTATAGGATCATTGGATTCTTGCAAAAACAGAACTCTATTCAAAGTGCTTTCGATCTTTTGAAAGCCTGATGAAATGACTGACTGTATATCATCGCCCCACCGCGAGAAAAAGCTGGCCTGCTCTTCTTCAGAAAGATGTACATTCAAATATTGAAATCTGATTGAGAAACCATCAGGGCTATCCAGAGCTATCCGTAGGCGTTCACGATCAAAAATGTCGCAATCCAAGATGCCTACTTTTTTTGCTTAGTCGATAAGCGAATCTTTTTCGCCGATTATTAGGTTGATATTTGTGAAAAATACAAATACCTTCAGTTCGCTTTCAGCGGATATTGCGCTCTCAAGGTCTTCAGTGAATTTGCTTTTTATTTTCCTTTTTTGTTGCTCTGAGTCGTTTGCTTGATTTACGAAATCAACAGCACCAAATGCGACTAGCTCGTCCCGAAAAATAGCCTGAATATCTCGCCCACCGTCTGGGCCTCCGCGCGGATGCCTCGGCCTAACATCGGTAAATCTTTTGTCAGACGCAAGAATAGCTCTGCACATCTGCTCTCTATGGAGTTGATTTGTGTCTAAATAGCTCTTGAGTCTTTCATCTGTTTGGTAAGGCAAAAGTGTTTCTCCGTGTTTTTCAATGCATAACGGTTCGGAGCTCAGCGAAATGGTCTAATGCCGGAAAGCGCGTTAGCGCTTGCAGGCGATTAGGCCAATTACCGCTCGAGCGAGTTGATAGGCGGAGCGCGCAGCGCGACGCCTGCAACTCGCGACGAGCGTAGCTGAGCTCCGACCCGATAAGCGAAGCGCTCCGCTTATCGCTCCGCTTATCGCTCCGCTTATCGCTCCGGTTCAGCGGCGGGCCGCGCAGCGGACCGTCCGCTGCAACCGGTTGTTGGGCGGCGGCTAGGGTATCGTGTCGAATCGAACATAAAACTCTTTCGCGCCGTTCGTGATCCGGAAGGCCGGCTCAAGATTCGCAGGCACAGGGACAAAGATACGGTTGCCCGTCACGATTGTCGTGGTCGGAAACATGGCGCCGCCGGTCTGCTCGATTTCCAGCGGCGTTCTGAGCTCAATGTCGTAGTACAGGCTGAGTTCACCGGTCGCATCGGTGAAGATGTAGATGACCCTGTGCGCGCCCCAGATGAGCTTTGTCGTGTGAGGCCAGCGAAGAAACTCTCCCTCGCGCTTCACGATGCGCTCGGAGAGCGCAAGGAACATCTGAAAGTTATTGAGCTTGGCGTGCTGCGCGGAAACCGTGAGGACCTTCATTTCGCTTTTGAGGTCATCGCGCATAATCGGCGGCGCCGGCTCGAAGTTGCTTGCCGGTGATTCGGTCTGGCTGGCGCCTATGATGTCGGGAAATTCCTGCTCGACACTGCCGACCTGCTCCCTGCTTACCTGCTGATGCTGCACGGAGGCGCGGCCCCGGGAGGTGCGGAGGACTTCCGAGAACTCCACCTTTCCGGCCAGATAGTCGGCAAGGAGCGGCTCTATCGCCCCGTAGTCACTCTCCTGCAGCCGGAACAGCTCCTTTTGCTCCTTGAGCCGGCGGTACAGGGCATCGCGGCCCTGCTTTGTCGAGGACGGGACGTGGTCGCGGATATGCGGATAGACATGCTCCCGGACGAAGTCCTTCATGAATCCGTCGAACACCTCACGCGAGGTCGAATAGCACTCAATGACGATCTTTACCGGGGGAATGCCCCGCGCGATCGACATATGAAGGATGCCGTCCTTCTTCTCTGCATGGAATGACACGCCGTGACTGATGGTCGCGAACGCGGCATCGACATCCGGCATCAGGTAGTCATCGAGCAGGATGCCGCGCAGGCGCACAAGGAACATGGCCTCTTCGAAGGTCAACGCGCGCTGGGGAATCCTGTCAACGATCGTATGCTCGGGCACCTGCGGCAGCTTGGCGATCTCCGTGAGGTAGCGGAACTGCAACTTGCGTCGGGGGTTGGCCTGACTGACATGGAAAAGGTTGGCCTGGTCGCTGGCGAAGCGGTTAAGAATCGTCGGGTCCTGGCCGACGTAATAGTGCTTGTCCTTGTGCGGTTCGTAAGAGGCGACATTGCCCAGAGGAATCGATTCTTCCGCCGGTCGGACGGATATTCTCACCTTCCCGGCAAGACCGATCAGCCCGTGCGCGAGAATATAGGTCTGGAATTGCTGGTTGCCGTCAGCCGCATCGGCCTTGGCGATATCCGCAGACGCCTCGGCCTCGATCATCTCTACAAGGGCGGCAACCTGCTGGATGCTCTCGCGGCTCAGCGCTTCGCGTCCGGCCGTCGGATGGAGGATATCGAGATTGACGAAGCCGCCAAGACCGTACTGGCCGGTAACCGGTATCGGCGAGAGGCCGAAAAAGTTGCGAAAACCGTGTGTCGGCCCGCCCTGCTGTACGAGGAAAACTTCGCCGGTTATGGAGCTGCCGTTAAGGCTGATATCCGTTAGCCGCGCGAGAAGCAGGCCCTGTGCATTGAGTGAGACCTGCAGCGTGCCGGCGAAACTGCCGCGCGAGACAGGGCGCGAGGAAACCGGCTTAAACCCCGCCGCGCGGCCGGCAAGCGTGTCCTCAAAGCCCTCCTGGCTGATGATCTCGCCGTTAACCCTCACCGGCATCGGCAGGAACCGCACATATTGTTTGAGGTACGCGCAGGCGGCGGCCGCATCGATTGGGAACGCAGGGTCAAGCTCGGCGACGACCAGAGTGCCCGGTTCCCGGTCATCAACCACGCGTTCGAAATCGATACAGTCCTGTCCGATCTTGAGATCGTCGCGCCTTGCGCCGCTGATAAGCGTGACATCGGATTCGGTCGTGCGGGTTTCAACGCGCAGGGCGGTACAAACCCCGAAATTCGCCATCGCGCCGATCCCGAAGGTACCGATCACGCCGGAACGCTGCGCAAGTTCCGACTTCTTCCCGCTCGATCCCGCCTTCCAGAAATTCTCTTTGAGTACCTGCTCGCTCATACCGATGCCGTCATCGCGAACCGTCAACTGCCCGGCATCCACCTTGATCTCGACGCTGCGTTCGGCAACCGGAAGCCCCTCAGCCGTGCAGCGCATGAGGATGGCGTCATAGGCGTTCTGGACGTTCTCGCGCAGGAACGCTTTGGGCGAGTCATAGATTTCCGATGTCAGAATGCCGAGGATTCTGCTTGTCTCAACATCGAACGATATGCGCTCTTTTGCCGGCCCGGTCATGGCTTGATTCTCGCTGCGTATTTGTTACGTATCTCGATGACGGCTCCATCCGCCGCGCCGGCGATGAGCGGCAGCTTTAGCACTTCGGCAAGGCGTGGTCGCGCGCTCTCCTGCCATAAGGCATCCATGAGGGCGATCGCCTCGGCAGCGCTCTCCGGAGGATCGAAGCGGGCGATAATCGCCTGCCCGTCGCCCTGCCGGAGCAAACACTCAAGCAGCAGACGCCGCGCGAGCGGATCGTCCGCCGCGAGCGGTGCGAGCAGGTCCGCCGCCTGCCGGAATTCACCGCCGTCGTAGAGCGTCTGGGCCTGATTGAGCAGCACCGTGCTGCGGTCCGGCTTGACGAAGGGCGGCGGCGGATCGAACTCGAACTCCTGATAGCTCGCCCGGTTCGGCGGCAGGGCACGGGGGCCCCAGATCGGCATCTGCAGATTGTTGTTCTGCATTTCCCGCAAATGCAGCCGCCCTGTCCGTGCTGCGGTGTCGATCTCGACGATGTTATAAGCGCGGCCGTGCCGGAAGGCGGCGCCGCCGCAAAGTGTACCGGCGCTGATGACGGTCATGCGCCGGTCGGGCCCGTGCCGGAACTTGGTATCGAGAAATTCCGGCCGGTGCTGATGGCCATGAAAACCGAGACTGAAACCGCTGTCGATCAGATTCTGCACGACATCGGGATCCATATAGTCCGACTCGGCCGGCGGTCCTTCCGTATTGTGGTGCCAGACCGCGATCCGAACCGGATCATGCGAGAGCGAAATCTCGCGGAGTCGGTAGCCCGCCTCTGCTATGCAGTCCGGGTGAATTGCGCCCTGCCGGTTGAGCAGGTCGTTGTTGTAACAACTGGAAAAGCCGACGACGGAAATGCCGAAGTTGGGGCAGTCAAAGACATCAAGGTGGCGGGCGGGATCGGCCTCGTAAGACCGCTTGTCGCGGTAGAACGTACGGTAGAACGCGCAGAACGCGTCGACGCGGCGGTTGTAGGTGTCCGGGTCCGTGACCTCGTAGAGGGCGAACTCGTCCCAACTCCAGCGCAGGGGCGAATCCTGGCGAAAGAGCTGGCCGATGAGCCCCTTTTGCGCGTCCGGATCGATATCGACACGTGTAAGGCTCCGGCGAAACAGCTCGTCGCTGACATCATGGTTTCCGGGAACGATGACAACGCGGTCTTTATCGCCGTCAACGAACTTACTTGCAAGCGCATCGAGGAACGCGAGGGCTTCGTCGTACTGACGCGCGAGCGCCGCTTCGGCATTGATTGTCCCGTGTTTGACGCCCTGGACGATATCGCCGCTGACGACAATGAAATTCGGCGCGGGAATCCGCGGATCTTCGTGTAACGTATATCTGTCGCGGTCCCGCAGCAGCGAGCTGAGCAACACGCCGTTGCCGATCGGATTCGCCGGATCGCGGTGCAGGTCGGAGATGTGAAGTACACTAAGGATCATCGTAATGTCTATCGCCGGCCTCTAACTTTCTGCGCCGCCCAACGGTTCGGAGCTGGGCGGAATCGGTCTAATGCCGGAAAGCGCGTTAGCGCTTGCAGGCGATTAGGCCGATTACCGCTCGAGCGAGTTGGTAGGCGGAGCGCGCAGCGCGACGCCTGCAACTCGCGACGAGCGTAGCTCAGCTCCGAACCGATAAGCGGAGCGCGAAGCGCTCCGCTTATCGGTTGATTAGACAGAATGGGCCGGTAGGGCGCTAGACAGAATCTGCATATTGCCTTACGCTGCACATCTGTATAGCACAATTTCCTGACCATTTCAGCCAAAATCTGATAAGTAAACGTTAGTCCATGATCAGCACCCCGTCAACCCCGGCTGACTCAATTCGCCGCTTCTGGGATCGGTATCTGGAATTGCTGCATCAACAAGGCATCAAGCCGCCTGCGGACCGGTGGTACGTGACCCGAGCAGAGGCTTATATCAAGGCCACCACCGGGCGGCGTCTGGTAGAACACACGCCCGCTGACGTCCGCCGGTACCTCTCCGACCTTGGCAGAATAGGCAGAATGAATGACTGGCAGTTTCGGCAATCAGTCGATGCTATCCAGAAATTGTTCGAGCTGGTGGGAGTACCCTGGTGGCGCGAGGTGGATTGGGATTATTGGCGGGATTCGGCGCAAACCCTACCGTTGAATCATCCAACGATTGCCCGGGCCTCGAGCCAACCGGCGTTGCCGCCTCCACCCAGCGATGCCACACCAGACGACGGGGCGGGAACCGGGCGGAACGTGACCGCTATCGACCGTCTGGTCACGGTGATTCGGCAACGGAATTATTCGATCCGCACCGAGGACGCGTACCGATCATGGACGGAACGATTCCTGGCCTTCATCGGCCACCGGGACCCGCGCACGGCGGGAGCGGCCGAAGTCGTGTCTTTCCTGGAAACGCTGGCGGTGCGGGGCAACGTGGCCGCGAGCACGCAGAATCAGGCGCTCAATGCCCTGGTGTTTTTTTACGACCAGGCGCTGGAGCAGCCGCTGGGCGATCTGGGCGGTTTCGTCAGAGCGAAGCGCCCGAGCCGGTTGCCGGTGGTGTTGACGCGCGGCGAGGTGCTGCGGCTGCTGGACCGGTTGGAGGGAACCTACCAGTTGATGGCGTCGCTGTTGTACGGAACCGGAATGCGTTTGATGGAGTGTCTGCGGCTGCGGGTCAAGGATGTTGACTTTGCCTATCGCCAAATCGTGGTGCGGGACGGTAAGGGTCAGAAGGACCGGGTAACGCCGTTGCCCGACAAGCTGATCGAGCCGCTGCGCGCGCACCTCCAAAAAGTCAAGGCGCTGCATGAAGCGGATTTGAGCCAGGGCAACGGCGAGGTGTTTCTGCCGTTCGCTTTGGCGAAAAAGTATCCCAACGCGGTGCGGGAGTGGAGTTGGCAGTATGTCTTTCCGAGCGGACGGCTGTCGGTCGATCCCCGCGGCGGGGCGATCCGGCGGCATCACCTGCACGAGAACGGCTTGCAGAAGGCGGTGAAGCAGGCGGCGACGGTGGCCCGGCTGACCAAGCCGGCGAATTGCCACGCCCTGCGCCACAGCTTCGCCACCCATTTGCTGGAAACGGGCTACGACATCCGCACCGTGCAGGAATTGCTCGGCCATGCGGATGTCTCGACCACCATGATCTACACCCACGTCCTCAACCGGGGTGGTCAGGGCGTCGTCAGCCCGCTCGACGCGATCTGAGACGGCCTCCCGGCATTCCACCCCGACGCAACGCGGCATCATAACGATGCGAAGGATTCCGTTGCGCTAAACTTCCTGACCTTGCTCCTTCCTTGCACCGTTCGCTTGCCACCATGACCGACGCCCTCCTGATCGCTGGCGTGGACGAAGCGGGGCGCGGCCCCTTGGCCGGTCCCGTCGTCGCCGCCGCCGTCATTCTCGATCCCGCCCGCCCGATTGCGGGCTTGGCCGACTCCAAAAAACTCAGCGCCGCACGGCGCGAACAACTGGCGGGTGAAATCCGCGACAAGGCGTTGGCCTGGGGGCTGGGCCGGGCGGAAGTCGCCGAGATCGACCGGATCAACATCCTGCAAGCCTCGCTGCTGGCGATGCGGCGGGCGGTCGAGAACCTGAGCATCCGGCCGGAACGAGCGCTGGTGGATGGCAACCGCTGTCCGCCACTGGCCTGCCCCTGTCAGGCCATCGTCAAGGGTGACGCCACCGTGCCGGCCATCAGCGCCGCCTCGATTCTGGCCAAGGTGGCGCGAGACGCCGAATTGTGCGAACTGCACGACCGCTATCCGCACTACGGCTTCGCTCAACATAAAGGCTATCCCACCGCCGCGCATCGGGAAGCACTGCGGCGGCATGGTCCCTGCCCGGAACATCGCCGCTCTTTCGCGCCCGTCGCCGCCGTGCTGCAAACCGTCATCGAGGCATGACCATGTCCGCCAATTTCATCCACTTGCGCCTGCACACCGAATACTCGCTGGTGGACGGACTGATCCGGATCAAGAGCCTGGTCAAGCAGGTCGCCGCCGCCGGGATGCCCGCCGTGGCGGTGACCGACATGAGCAACCTGTTCGCCCTGATCAAGTTCTACAAGGCCGCGCTCGGGGCTGGGATCAAGCCCATCGTCGGGGTGGAGGCCTGGGTGCAGCGTCAGGGTGAGCCAGCGCGACTGGTGTTGCTGTGCCAGAACCTGATCGGCTATCGCCACCTGACTCGGTTGGTCAGCCGCAGTTATCTCGAAGGCCAACAGCGCGGCCTGCCGGTGATCGACCATGCCTGGCTGGCGGGGAATACCGATGGGCTGATCGCGCTGTCCGGCGGTCGCGAGGGCGAAGTGGGCCGGGCCTTGCTGAACGATCAACGGGAGCAGGTCCAAGCCTGGCTGGCGGACTGGCGGCAACTGTTCCCGGAGCGTTTCTATCTGGAAATACAGCGCACCGGCCGACCCCAGGAAGAGGCATATCTGGACGCCGTCGTGGACTTGGCGGCGGCCACCGGGACGCCGGTGGTGGCGACCAACGAGGTGTGCTTTCTTCAGCGCGAGGATTTCGAGGCCCACGAAGCGCGAGTGTGCATCTACGATGGCGCGACGCTGGACGATCCGCGCCGGCTGCGTCGCTATAGCGACCAGCAGTATTTACGCACGCCGGCGGAAATGGCGGCGCTGTTCGCCGATCTACCGGAGGCGCTGGAGAACAGCGTCGAGATCGCCCGCCGCTGCAATCTCCAGTTGGAGCTGGGCAAAAACGTGCTGCCGGATTTCCCAGCGCCGCCGGGTATGACCGTCAATGCCTATTTTTCCGCCCAGGCCCAGACCGGACTGGAGCAGAGACTGCAGCGACTGTTCGATCCCGCCGCCCCCGATTTCGCCGAGCGCCGCCGGCCCTACGACGAACGACTGGCGGCGGAGCTGAAGGTCATCATTCAGATGGGCTTTCCCGGTTATTTTCTGATCGTCGCCGATTTCATCCGGTGGGCGCGCGAGCACGGCGTGCCAGTCGGACCGGGGCGCGGCTCCGGCGCCGGTTCGCTGGTCGCCTACGCCCTTGGCATCACCGATCTGGACCCGCTGACCTACGAACTGCTGTTCGAGCGCTTCCTGAATCCCGAACGGGTGTCGATGCCGGATTTCGACATCGATTTCTGCATGGAGGGTCGCGACCGGGTCATCGAATACGTCGCCCAGCGCTACGGCCGCGACCGGGTGTCGCAGATCGCGACGCACGGCAGCATGGCGGCCAAGGCGGTGGTGCGCGACGTGGGGCGGGTGTTGGGCCATCCCTACGGTTTCGTCGACCGCATCGCCAAGCTGATCCCGTTCGAACTGGGGATCACCCTGGACAAGGCCATCGAGCAGGAAGCGGAACTGCGCCGGCTGTACGAAAAGGATGAGGAGGTGCGGGCGCTGATCGACCTGGCTCGCAAACTGGAGGGACTGGCGCGCAACGTCGGCAAGCACGCCGGCGGGGTGGTGATCGCGCCCACCAGCCTGACCGATTTTTCTCCGCTGTATCGCGAACAAGACGATTCGAGCCTGATTACCCAGTTCGACAAGGACGACGTGGAAGCGGCCGGGCTGGTCAAGTTCGATTTTCTGGGCTTGCGGACGCTGACGATTATTAATTGGGCGGTGCAGGCGATCAACCGGCAGCGCCAAGCCACGGGGGAGGCGCCGCTGGATATCTCGGCCATTCCGCTGGACGATGCGCCGACCTTCGATCTGCTCAAGCGCTATCAGACCACGGCGGTGTTCCAGTTGGAATCCAGCGGCATGAAGGACCTGATCCGCCGCCTGCAACCGGACTGCTTTGAGGAAATTGTGGCCTTGGTGGCGCTGTTCCGGCCGGGACCGCTGCAATCGGGCATGGTCGACGACTTCATCGACCGCAAGCACGGCCGTGCCCGCATCGAGTATCCCCATCCGACGTTGGCGACGATTCTCAAACCCACCTATGGCGTCATCCTCTATCAGGAACAGGTGATGCAGATCGCTCAGGTGCTGGCGGGATATAGCTTGGGCGGGGCGGATTTGCTGAGGAGGGCCATGGGCAAGAAGGACGCCGAGAAGATGGCCAAGGAACGGGCGGGGTTTGTGCAAGGCGCGGTGAATCGCGGAGTCGAGTCGGAAACCGCATCTTATATATTTGATTTAATCGATAAATTCGCGGGATATGGTTTTAACCGCAGCCACAGCGCCGCTTATGCGTTGTTGTCCTACCAGACCGCCTGGCTGAAGGCGCACTACCCGGCGGCGTTCATGGCGGCGGTACTGTCCTCGGACATGGACAAGACTGACAAGGTGGTGGTGTTCATCGAGGAATGCCGCCGCATGAACCTCAACATCACGCCACCGGACATCAATGCCTCCGAGTATCGTTTCACGGTCGCTGACAGCGGCGACATTCTCTACGGCCTGGGCGCGATCAAGGGCGCGGGTGAGGGCGCCATCGAGACGCTGGTGCAGGAGCGGCAGCGGGGCAAGCCGTACCGCGACCTGTTCGATCTGTGCCAGCGAGTGGATTTACGCAAACTCAACCGTCGGGTGCTGGATTCGCTAATTCGTTCCGGAACCTTTGACGCGCTTGGCGCTAACCGGGCGACGCTGGCCGCGCAATTGCCGGAAGCATTGCAATTGGCCGAGCAGCATTCTCGTAACGATGCCGCCGGTCAGAACGATTTGTTCGGGCTGGCCACCGCCGTCGAGAAAACGCCGGCCCGGCCGTTGCATATCGCAAAAATGCCGGAATGGGACGAAGAGGAGCGGTTGCGGGGCGAGAAGGAGACGTTGGGCGTCTATCTGACCGGTCACCCCATCAGCCGGGTGGCGGCGGAACTGGCCGCGCTGCACGCGACCCGGCTGCGCGATCTGACCGAGAACGGTGGAGCCTTGCGCCGAGGCAACGACCGCTCGGTGTTGATCGCTGGGCTGGTGGTGAGCGTGCGCACCCGCAACGCCAACCGGGGCGGACGGATCGCCTTTGTGACCCTGGACGACGGCAGTGGGCGGATGGAGGTCCGTATCTTCCCGGAAGTGTACGAGCGGCATCGGCAGTTGATTGTTGAGGATGCCATTCTGCTGGCGCACGGGACGCTGGGCTGGGACGAGTTCAACCAGGCCACGCGCCTGAACGTCGAACGGGTACTGGATTTGGATAGCGCCCGCGCCGAATACGCCCGCCGGCTACTGCTGCGCGTGGATGCGCGGCAGTGCGAGGCGGGCGTGCTGCGGCAACTGGCGAGCGTGCTGGCCGAACATCGCGCCGATGGCCGCTGTGCGGTGTGGGTGGAATATATCGGCGCTGGCGCGCGGGCGGAACTGGCGTTCGGTCAGCACTGGCGGGTCAAGCCCAGCGAGGCGTTGCTCAAACGGTTGCGCGAGCTGGCCGGCGCGGACCGGGTGCAATTGCGGTACGAGCAGCAAACGACGGCGGATCGTAATAACCTGGCGTGATTGTGAAAGACCGCCAGATCGTGTTCGCGAAACGCCGCAATTGAACGATTTTGAATTCAGAGCCACCCCTTGGACCTGGTTGACAGCGTGCTAATCATCACATTCAGTTAGAAGCTGTCTTGAAAAAATTATTCAGGTATAATTATTTTAAGAATCTTTAATTTTAATCAACTTTTACCCAGGACTAATTACATGTACCAAAGTGATTTGTCTAACAAAGAATGGGCACTGATCGAGCATCATTTTAAACCAGAAGATCCACGAGGAAGTGCTCACAAGCATTCTAAAAAACTCATCGTGGATGCGATTCTCTACGTCGTTAAAGGCGGGATCACTTGGCGGATGCTCCCCAACGATTTTCCTTCATGGAAAACCGTTTACGATCACTTGAGCCGCTGGAACCAAAGGGGCGTTTGGACCGCTGCCTTGGACGAACTCACTCAACTTCATCGTCAAAAAGAGGGGCGCGAACCGACCCCCAGCTATGCCATTGTTGACTCAAAAAGCGTTAAAAATCAATATGATAGCGAGCAACGCGGCATCGATGGCAACAAAAAGGTGAAGGGACACAAACGACATATCATCGTGGATATCTTGGGGAATCTTCTCGCCGTTAACGTTCATGCCGCGAATATTTCTGATACGATAGCCGCCGGTCCAGTTTTGAAAACCGCCGTGCAAAGTTATCCCACCATCCAAGCCTTTTCGGGTGATGCCGGCTATCGGGGTACAGCCGAAACTTTTGTCAGCGAAGAATTGAAACTTACTCTCCATATCGCGCAAAAACCGGCTACTGAAAAAGGTCAATTTCAGGTAATCCCCAAGCGCTGGATCGTGGAAAGAACTTTTGCCTGGCTGGGCCATTTCCGGCGATTAGCGAAGGATTTCGAGATTCTCGTCACCACCGCTGAAAATATGATCCGGATCGCCATGCTCAAATTGACTGTTGCCAAGTGCCTATAAATTAACGAATAGGGGTATTCCCTTGGCTCCAGTGGCCACTATATCTTGTAGTTCTTGGGTTTCGGCCCTCTTACGTGTTTTACCAATGCGGTGTACGGAACTGGCTCAATGGCTACGGCTTGCTGAATCAGCCGGTAGAAAAGTTTGCCGCGATATCGCGATGTCCTGCGGTTGAACCGAAACGTGTATTCATCGAGGTAATAGTCCAGATGCGCGTGACTGACCGCACCCTGATGAGTACCCAGTAGCCATCGCTGGAGGAGAGCGGCCACGCGGTTGCAGCGAGGCAGCAGATTATCACCGACCTCCGCGTTCTTTCGCACAATCTCACGCACGTAACCCAAATGATCCAGGTTATTGTACCCACCCCAACCGTCGGTCCGAACGATGCTACCCGGTTCCACGGTTTCCTGAACCGCCGGTTCCAAGCTGGCCCCCGAAGCGTCCTTGACTCGCCGAAGCCGAATGCGCCCGATCCGCTCGCCGTCCACCTGGGCTGCGATGAGCACCAGGGCCTTACCCGCAGCGCCACGCCCGCGTTTTCCAGGCTTTTCTCCGCCAATATAGATTTCATCCACTTCGACCACACCCGCCAGCCGATCACGGCCTGGTCTCACCATAGCCCTACGCAGCTTATGCAGCCAGGTCCACGCCGTTTTATAGCTGCCCAGCCCCAAGATGCGTTGCAGCCCTTTCGCGCTGGCTCCGTTCTTCTGGCTGGTTACCCACCAGATCGCCCGAAACCACGTCACCAGAGACGAGCGCGATCCCGCAAAAATGGTCCCCGCCTTGACCGACATCTGATACTGGCACCGCGCGCAGTTGAACAGCGCTCTCTTCGTTGTCCAATATTGCGTACCGCCGCAGCGTGGACAGACAAACCCCTCGGGCCAGCGCAACTGAAAAAGATAGTGCGCACACGCCTCTTCGGTAGCAAATTCCCGTTCGAGCTCTGCCAGGGTTTTCGGATATTCTTCCATGCTTTAGGATACTACATATAGTGGCCACTGGAGCCAACGGAATACCCCTATTAACGAATTCTTTTTCAAGACAGCTTCTTAGCCTGCGAAGGGACTTGCCTTCTAAGTCAGGTTGAACTCGTTGTTCGATTCATATTTTGTCTGGTATTCTTTTTTTACATAATCTACGCTAAGATCTTTATGAAACAATTCTTCGGAGGAAACGCATAATCCAGCGGCAACGGTTCCAAATTTCATGCAATTTTCTGTATCGAATCTATTATGAAATCCGTAGAGAAATCCTGAAAAGAAACTATCCCCAGCCCCATTGGTATCCTTTATCCCATATGACCTAATAATTCCTATATTGATCTCTTCTCCCTTTTTGGTTATTGCACTGGCGCCATCTTTGCCATGGGTACAAACCACTAATTCCTTGCCGCGATTAATAAGCTCCTTCATGTATTGTTTATAGGTTGGCATCTTCTCTGAGCTCATGAAAATGAAGTCCGCTCCTTCTATAAAGTCATTGTGATGATCATTCTTTCCATCATAATCATGCAAATCACACCAAATCATCTTCTTGGCTTTTTTTGCAATTGGAATTAGCTTTCGTACATAATTAATAATATAGGGGTATTCCGTTGGCTCCAGTGGCCACTATATGTAGTATCCTGAAGCATGGAAGAATATCCGAAAACCCTGGCAGAGCTCGAACGGGAATTTGCTACCGAAGAGGCGTGTGCGCACTATCTTTTTCAGTTGCGCTGGCCCGAGGGGTTTGTCTGTCCACGCTGCGGCGGTACGCAATATTGGACAACGAAAAGAGCGCTGTTCAACTGCGCGCGGTGCCAGTATCAGATGTCGGTCAAGGCGGGGACCATTTTTGCGGGATCGCGCTCGTCTCTGGTGACGTGGTTTCGGGCGATCTGGTGGGTAACCAGCCAGAAGAACGGAGCCAGCGCGAAAGGGCTGCAACGCATCTTGGGGCTGGGCAGCTATAAAACGGCGTGGACCTGGCTGCATAAGCTGCGTAGGGCTATGGTGAGACCAGGCCGTGATCGGCTGGCGGGTGTGGTCGAAGTGGATGAAATCTCAATAGTGTTCGGCATAGCAATTGCCATTAACTTTGGGATATAATTTTCCAATTTGTAATCAAGTTGTTATGTGAAATCACAATTCACTGCCTGCCTCGGGACTCTAGTTTAATCCAGCGACGACTGGGGGGTAGAGGAAGCGAGTCACCTGGGTGGGCAGTACCATCTGATGAAATGAAACTATGCTGACTTTTGAAAAGATTATTGAACCTGTGATTCTATTAATTAAGGAAGAACAGAATCGCTTAAAAAATGATGAGAAGCTTTACAAGCTATCACTGTACTATTTTATGGTGAGTCTGATTTATGCAGTGATTAATAAAACCCAATCGATTCGTTTGCTAATCACAGAAATAAAAACAAATCCTGATTTAAAAAAGCTCGGTTTTGTTTTAGCATCGCCATCGATGTATTCGGAAGCATTTTCACGGTATAAGCCAGAGGTATTTCAGCGTATTTTTGCTAAATTAATAGAAATCATTGAGATTAAAGATATTCCTGAGATAAGAACATTAGGGCGTTTCATATTGTTTGATGGTTCGTTATTTCCTGCATTTAAAAACATGGAATGGGCCCAATATACTTCCAAGTGCCAAGCCTTGAAGATGCATTTAGCTTATGAACTTAATCGCATGATTCCTGTACAATTTATGAGTAGTGAAGCGAATTATTCCGAGCGAAAAGTGTTCATGGAATTGCTGGAAGCCGGGGTGACCTATATCACGGACCGGGGTTATCTTGCTTTTGATATTTTTCAACAAGTTACGGAAAAGCAAGCGTTTTTTATTACTCGTATTCGCTACAATATGCGAGCATCTATTCAAACGGTACTGGAGGTGAATATTCCCGAATCATGGAACTTTTACCTTTCAGAAGTCACCGATGCGCTCGTTATTTTTTCAGGTGATAAATCGAAAGTGACTTATCGTTTAGTTTGTTTTTATGTTTTTGGTGAATGGTATCGAATTACTACAAATCGTTTGGATTTAAAGACCAGTGAGATCATTATTCTTTATGCTTATCGCTGGCAAGTAGAGTTATTTTTCAGGTGTATAAAGCGAACACTGGATGCTCTCCATTTGTGGAACCACGAACCGAATGGAGTCAAAATTCAATTTTACATTTATTTAATTGTTTACGTTCTTTTAATTTACTTTAAGCAAACGCTTGTTAAAGAGCAAGAAAGCCAAAAAGAAGCCCTGCGAGTTTTAAAAGATTCCTCTTCAAAGAAAGAAGATCATTTACGGAAAACAGGAAGTTCTCGATTGCCAGTAGAATATAGTTTGGTTTCTTTGCTTGGATTTAAATTGAAAAAATTGTGGAAAATTTCTATTCACTGGTTAATCTGTATTAAAAATTTATTACTTCATCCAATGACTGATGAACATCGAGACATCATTTTGTCTATCCAATAAGTGTGCCGAACACTATTGATGAAATCTATATTGGCGGAGAAAAGCCTGGAAAACGCGGGCGTGGCGCTGCGGGTAAGGCCCTGGTGCTCATCGCAGCCCAGGTGGACGGCGAGCGGATCGGGCGCATTCGGCTTCGGCGAGTCAAGGACGCTTCGGGGGCCAGCTTGGAACCGGCGGTTCAGGAAACCGTGGAACCGGGTAGCATCGTTCGGACCGACGGTTGGGGTGGGTACAATAACCTGGATCATTTGGGTTACGTGCGTGAGATTGTGCGAAAGAACGCGGAGGTCGGTGATAATCTGCTGCCTCGCTGCAACCGCGTGGCCGCTCTCCTCCAGCGATGGCTACTGGGTACTCATCAGGGTGCGGTCAGTCACGCGCATCTGGACTATTACCTCGATGAATACACGTTTCGGTTCAACCGCAGGACATCGCGATATCGCGGCAAACTTTTCTACCGGCTGATTCAGCAAGCCGTAGCCATTGAGCCAGTTCCGTACACCGCATTGGTAAAACACGTAAGAGGGCCGAAACCCAAGAACTACAAGATATAGTGGCCACTGGAGCCAAGGGAATACCCCTATAATAATATTCAAGACTATAAAGTCAGATTCTTCTATTTCAGCTTTCAGAACCGAGCAATCAATTATTGGATCAAATGTAGCATAAGTCGTATATATAGAAATTCTTTGTCCTGCTGAATTCATTATCAGGACTTTCGCTCAGGCAGGCTGGTAGGCGGGAATACGTGGGTTTCGTAGCTCATTACGCAGATAATCGCTCCATAAGTTATGCTTCACTTGGTACAGCGTTTTCCCAAGCTTTTTTGCCACGACCTTGAGTGAAAACCAAGCGTGATAGCAACAGGCAAAATGATTGCGTTGTGCACGTTTTTTACGGCATTGACACCGTTCAATTCCCGTGAGTTGTTTCAATTCTCGATGCAGTTGTTCTATAAACCAACGCACCTTGTTCTCGTTTTGAACAACCTGCGTGTCGATAGAACCTGGGGCGCGATTCGTGATCACCCATTCAATGTCGCCGTTCGTGGCGACCACCTTGAAAAGCTGCACTTTAAACGGGACTTCCTTGAGTTTGACGGTGATACCATACTGGAGTTGTTCGGGAGTCCATTCGATTTGTTGCAAATGAATGTAGTCTTGCTCTTTGCTGAGACTGACCAGACGATTCTCTTTCAAGGTCGTCACAAAGAATTTGTCAAGCCGATGAATGAACTTGAGATTTTCCGAGGCGGCATACCAGCTGTCGAACGGGCGTAACCAGTTGAGCGCGGGGGAGCCGCGCGGGCTGGGCCGGGGCGGAAAAAAGTGGTAGGCACCTTGCCCGATGGGCCCGGACGTGAGTAGATTGAGGTCACCCAACACCCAATCACTCGAGGGATCCACCGATGAGGATGATGTCGCCGTTGACCGTGGAAGGCAAGCCGTTGGACGTGGCGGCGCGCTTGGCCGAACTGACGGGATTCGTGTCCGATGCCGCGCGCGACGGCTTGCCGGCGCACGAACTGGAGCGGGGGGTGTGGCAGTATCTGCTGCGGTTGGGTCATGACCGACATTCCGCACCCCCTTACTCGGAATTCGCATATAGAGCGACAAAGTGTGCGCCGAGCAAGGCCAACAAGGTCTCATGAGCTTCCTTAAGATTCAAAATGGTCTCGCGGATCTCCTCGATCACGAGGAGATGAATCCCGGTAAAAAATTGAAAGACCCAGCGGGCCGTCGGACGATCGGTGGGGTGACCTTTTTGATCGGGAACGGTTTGTTGATGAGCTTTTAAGGCTTCACGAATGCGGTGTTCCAAGGCGCTGTAGACCAATAGGGACAAGGTCATGATCATGGCGAGGGCCATGATCCGCTGGGCGGACTTCAGAAACACGGTCGAGGCCATGAACAACGGATCCTTGAGGAACCGAAACCCCCGCTCCACTTTTTGTTGCTTTTTCAGGTACGCTTCCATTAATTCTTCATCGGATAACGCCGCCTCGTCTAATTCATTACTGGCCACAATAAAACAACTTTTTCGGTCGATTTTTTGTTGCCGACGCGGATCGTGGATGAACGAACCCATCTGGCCAGCAATCTGATAAGTGATTTTGCTTGGGGGTTGATGGGCCGTCGGCCGACCGCGTTTCTCATAGGTCGCGACTTCCATCACTTTTTCATCGAAGAGGGCGGTATAAGACAGGGTCGCTTTAAATTGATCGAGAGCGGCTTGTGCATCCGCAGCGCAAAAAAAGGATTGCTTACTTAATAAGTGAAAGGCTTTGACTTCTTGTTGGCCTTTTTTTACGTATTCGCGCTGGACACTGTTCTGGGCACGCTGGCGCGACGAAGCCGTGCAAATCACGATCCAGCGCTGACGAATACCCGCATACTCGACGCCGAGACTGCGCGAGCGGATGGGCGCGTCCGTGGTGGCGAGCTCGGCTGCCACGGCGTCGCTGATGTGCCGGGCCAGCGTAATGGTCTCCGGGACCCGCGTAATCCACCGGGTCTCCCCGAGACGAATCAAGGTCTCCTGGACAAAGCCAGCACTATCAAAGACATAGTATTGGACTTTAAAGTCTCGATTCAGTTGCCCAAGATGGACAGCGAGCGTCTCCCGAAAACCGGCTTTGTCTTCGCTATTCCCACTGAGGGGTTTCATGAATAACGGAATACCGGCTTGGTTTTCACAAATAAACTGAATCACCCACTGATTCAGATCGGGACGATGATCGCGGCTGTAGCCTTGGGTGATTTGGATCACCCCCGCTTGGGGGTCTTGATGACTATTGTAGTCGCCATCGACATGCAAACTCGTCGAATCCAAATGACCAAAACGACACTGAAGTTGCAGCTTTTCCACGGACGCCGCCGCGGTCATTGTATATAAATCTTCTACACCATAGGTGTAAATACGATCCAAAGCATTACCTAAAGTATCATCATTCAAGTGCCGAGCGTCAATCCCGTTTCCGAGTAAACGAGCCACCGGTTTATTCTCAAAGAAATGCGGTGTTAAATATAAAGCCCGATGACTAAATCCTAGACCGTTCAAAATCATGGCCTTGACCGCTTGTCCGACGGAAACGATCCGCTGTTCGTGATCTTGAACGATGACCGTATCGATGAGCTTGACGATTCCCAGTTCATCCACCATCGCCGCGACCAGACCCAAGTGGTCCAGATTGTAGCTCTGATAGGTGATCGGTCCGCGCATGGTTTTCGTATCAACATGGACAGCCATTGCTTTCTCCTTGATTATGATGACATTTCTTATTATTTTAGCATAATTCCACTTTTCGTCGTTAGGGGGTGCGGAATGTCGGTCATGAGTTGCAAGGGCAGTATTTTGCCTTGGCCGGGGATGGTGACTGCGGCGAAACCCTGAAGCTGGCCGACGGGCAAGTGGTGCGGCGGTTGCCGGAGCCCCACTCCCGGCCGTATCAATCGATCTTCGGGGATTTTACCC
>CAVRCC010000050.1:0-30779 GCA_963719395.1 uncultured Gammaproteobacteria bacterium
GCCTGCCACAGCTTCACTTCCTTGGGCCGGGACGTGGGCGATACTCGGAGCGTTCCATCCTCTTCCAGCGCCCAAGTAATCTGGGGGCTGGTTTTACCGTCCAGAATGTCGTCGATCCACGACAACGCATTGATGATCATGTCCTCGCTCTGCTTGTGGTCGGTGTTCGGCGTGTAGCGCAGCCACTTGGGACCCGGCAGATCAGCGTAGTAAAACCGCGCGGAATCGGTGGTGAAAAACTGATCGCCGGTGGCGTTGAGGATCAGCTTGGGCATGGTGTAGCGGTCGCGATAGGCGTTGGGGTCCACGACCTGCAACAAGGCCTGACCCTCGGGCGTCTGCACCCGGCAGGGCAGGTCGAATGCCACGTAATCCTTCAATGCCGGCGCGAAGAGCGCCGTAGGATTCCCAGTGGTGGATGAATTGTCGGCCCAGATTGGGCATGTCGATCGAGGCCGACACGATGGCTTTGACGCGCTTGTCCACGGCGGCCGTCAGCCATGTGGTCCAGCCGCGCTTGGAGCCGCCCAGCACCAGAAAGTTTATCGATTTGCACGCCCTTGGTGGCCGCGAAGTCTGCACCGTATCCATGGCGCGGACGGCAGCCTTGGTCATCGCCAGATGCACCGCCCATTCCGGATCGCCGGTATCGAGCGCCTTATCCAGGCTGTAGGCCAGGATCTCGTCTTCCTTCCGCCCGCGATTGGTTTCGTCGGTGAAAAACAGCGGCTGGTTGGGTACCTGCCGCACCACGGCGATCACCGCGCCCACCGCTATCGCCGCCGCCCCGACCGCCTCGGGCACTTCGGTCGGCAGCGTGCCGCCGTTGCTGCCGCCGTCGATCAACAGGATCGCCGTGTCGCTGCTGTCCAATCCAAAGCGCGGAATGACCAGTGCCACCTCGTGCTCCCACACTGGCCGGTCCACCTCGCTGGCGGAGCGCCACTGTTGGGAAGTCATCTTGAGGAAATAGGCGGTGTAGACAGTGTCGTTCTGAGTGTGGTACAGGTTGTAAGTTATAGTTTGGATCATCCTTGGCCACGTAACGGTCCAACGCCGTTTCCGCAGCCCAACCGCTGCGGGTTAGACCAAGCCCCAGCACGAACAGCCAGGCGATAAACCGCCAGCAATCCCGCAATGACCCGAGCAGGGGTGCATTGCTCGCATTACGCACGGTCAGAGTCATCGTTCACCTCGATAGTGAGCTGTGGGTGGACAGGTAGAATGTTGCTTGTCATGTTATCACCGTTAACGCTGTTCTGGACCCATGGCGTTTCGCACCATGCGTCAGGCCGTTTTCCCGGGACTCTGAATTCAACTCGTTACCGCTATGCCTCCATCCGTGACCGAACCACGCTTCACGTCTCCACCCTCGCGGAACGGGGCGAAACCCTCGCGCACCGCGCAACCGCTAGCGGTACTGACGCAAATACCACCACTCGTAAAACCGCTTGGCCTGGTGTCCGAACCACGTCGGCGGCAGGGTGATCAGCCGTTCCGGGGTGCGCCAGACCAGCATTCCACGATCCAGCATGTCCACGATACAGATCAACTCGGTTTTGAAGGTTGCGGTCGGGGTTTTGCCGTCCAGTTCGGCCAGCAAATTGGCGGCGGCGGCCCACGCCTGCAAATCGGCGATGTGGGCTTGCTTGGGCATCCAGTCTGGTCCCGGGAAACTGCCGGCGTCGCCGGCGACGTAGACTCGCTCCCACCCAGGAACCCGGCACTGGGCATCGGCCTGGATCATCCCACCGGGTGATTGCGGCAGTTCCGTTTGCTCCAACCAGGCCGGCCCGGTCATGCCGGGCATGAACAGGATCAGGTCGGCGGCGAACTCCCCGCCCTCGGTCACCACCTGATCGGCCTCGAAGCGGACCAGCTTGCGGCCGAGCCGGGTTTCGATGCCGCGCTCCGCCATCATTTTCAACAGCCGGCCGACCGCCGACGCACCCATCCGCTGGCCCGGTTGCTCGGCGGGACTGAAGAACACCAGTTTGAAGCGGTCGCGGCGGCCCTGACGGCGCAGCAGCGTGTCGATGCCGAACAGGAACTCGAACATCGGCCCGCCGCGCACCGCTGCTGGCTCGTTGGGATTGCCGGAAAAACCGATGGCGATGACGCCAGTATTCAGGGCCTGCAAGCGGTCGCGGATCGCCTCCGCCGCCTCGATGCTCGCACAGGGAATCAGAGCGTGCTCGATGCCGGGCAGCCGTTTGAGAAAGCGTCCGCCGGCGGCAACGATCAGCCCGTCGTTGTCCACCAGACCGGCGTCGGTCAGTACTCGCCGGCCACCATCGGCCACTCCGGCGACCGCGCCTTGGTGGAAACGGACGCCTTGCCGCAACAGGAAGGCGCGCAGATCGATCCGCAAATCCTCGCCTTGCCGCAGGCTGCTGGGAATCCAGATCAGGCTTGGGTAAAACAGGAATTCCGAGCGCGGCGCGATCAGGGTGATCTCGGTGACCGGCGCCAGCGCGCGGACTCGCCGGACAGCGGTCAGGGCGGCAAAACCGGCGCCGATGAGGGTAATGCGGTGCATGGAGGGTCTCACGATGGCAAAGGAGGGGGAGAGCTATTATCCCACGCCGGCCGTTCGCACCACGTGACAAAGCGCAAACGGCAGCGATTCAGAGCGTCCGGCCTATGTTGGGCGAAGGGGAGCGGAGGCGCCATCACCGGGCGCACCTCTCCCGTTCTCCTCCACGCCTCCCCGGTGACGGGGTGGGCGTTGAAGAAGCCGGCACCACTTTCGATGATCCAGTTGGGTAGGATTCACCTCCCGAGCGGGTTGACGGGTGGCGCCTGGATTGCGGAGCAGGCGATCTCCCGATGTCTTAGAGCAACCGGATTTGGAGCCGCCGGGGACGCAGGGCGTCGAGCAGGCTCGGGCTGAGGTCGCCCTCCAGGAGGAAGGCCAGCAGACACCGCCAGAGGTGGCGGCAGGTCATCTTGCCGTGTAAGTGGGTCTGAAAGCTCGTGCTGAGAATCGTTAACTGATTGATCAGGTGACCGATTTGCAGGCATTGATAGTAATTTTTCGCCGCTTGCCAACTGACCCGGGCATACCGATGCTCCAGGCCGTAGCCGAGGTGCTTTTGGGTATTGAAGCCTTCGTTTTCGATTTTCCAACGTAACCGGCCGGTGCGGCTCAACGTCGCCACGGTGCGGGCGGTCACCGTCAGGTTGGTCAGATGGACAAAGCGGTGCTGGGTGGGGTTCGCGCCCTGGGCGGGCGTGACGGTTTCCACGCTCTCCAGCCACGCCAGGGTGTGGCCGCCATAGGCGAGGTGGTTGACCCAGCGCAACCGCTGGCCGATCACCGTGGAACCGTGGTAACGCCGCTCGTGGCGGCATTGCGCTGGAGTCAGGGGCAGCAACCCCTGCACGTCCTCCCAGACGGTGGGCAGGTTGCCGTCTTTGAAGGTGATGATGAACGCCCAACCGGAATCGCGGCAGATCTCGAAGAAGCCCTGATAGGGATACAGGCCATCGGCGGTCAGACAGAGCGGTAGCCGGGGATACTGCTGTTTGAGCTGGGCCGCCAAGCGGGCGAACGCCTTGCGTTCGCAATCCTGTTTATCATACTCACCGGTCGGATTGGCGATCCATTCGGTCGCCAACGAGATCGCCAACCCGGAGGGGGTGATCAGCTTGGCTTCCAACACCGGATGAAAATAAGTCGTTTTCCCGGTCGATGAGGTCCGATGCAGGCACTGCTCGCAGTGCCGCTCGCTAAAGCTCGCCACCCCCGTCGCGTCGACGGCCACCACAAACCAGCATCCGAACAGGCGATACTTGTGCAGGACCTTCTTCTCCAACAGCGTCTTCACCAAGGTGTGTTTGAGCTGTTCCAACTCGGCTTCGGGCAGCCGGCACAACACCTGGTGGACCGTGTCCAGATGCGGCAGCCGCAACTTGAACAAGCGCTCGTAATGGGTCCTGAATTTCGCCTCGGCCCGCTGGTTATTGAAGGCGTTGCGCGAACCTTGTTGAAACACAAAGAGCAGGATCCCCGCCAGCAGAATTTCCGCCAGCGTATAGTCGGATTTCTGCCGACAGTCTTCCAACTGGCGCAGCTGGTCGAACAGATTGGGAAAAAAATGATGGATCGTCTTGCACAGTTCGCACAGGACCGCCTGCCCGCGGCTGGGGCACGCCGCGGCGGCGCGCCGCCGGGCGCGGCACCGGGCTTGACGTTTGGCCGTGTGGCGCGCCTTCCGGTGCTGGCGGCGGTGAAGGAGGGCGGCGGTAGCGTGGCTCATCAGGTTCTCCGGAATAGTCGAGGGAAAATCTTTTGGAGGATAATCCCTCAGCGCCGCCGTGTGACCTCCCAGCGCCCCAGACAGCCGGAAAAATATTTTTTCGGTATGGGTTTAACCAACCGAATTTAATCACTTTTTATCAACGCTCTGAATCGCTGGCAAACGGCGCTCGACTTTAGTTTTACAACCGAGGTGAAAGGTGCAAGAGAACGGCTGTACTCTATAGCCCCTTATCTCTTCTCCCTGATTTGATGCGGATGGGCGACAACAAGAATCCAATTGGCGTGTTCGATTCCGGGGTCGGTGGGCTGTCGGTGTTCCAGCGGATTCGGGTCCATCTGCCGCATGAAGCATTGCTGTACGTGGCGGATTCGGGCCATGCGCCCTACGGCAACAAGCCGGCCGAATTCATCGCGCGGCGCGCGTTCGCTATCACTGAATTCCTGCTGGAACAAGGGGCCAAGGCGGTAGTGGTGGCTTGCAACACCGCCACGGCGGCGGCGATTGCCCGACTGCGGGCGCATTTCAGCATCCCGATCATCGGTATCGAGCCGGCGCTCAAACCGGCCGTGGCCGAGACCCGCTCCGGCGTGGTCGGCATCCTGGCCACCGGGAATACCGTTCGCAGCGACAAGTTCGCCGCCCTGCTCGACCAGCACGGCCATCGGGCGCGCGTCATGGTACAACCCTGTCCCGGGTTGGCCGATTGCGTGGAGCACGGCGAACTGAGCGGTCCCCGTCCCCGCGTCCTGCTGGAGCGTTACCTGGAACCGCTGCTGGCCCAGGGCGCCGATACCCTGGTGCTGGGTTGTACCCATTACCCATTCCTGATCCCGTTAATCCAGCGGCTGGCCGGCCCGAACGTCGCCATCCTTGATCCCAGCCCGGCGGTGGCCCGGCAGTTGCGCCGCCGGCTGGAAGCTGTGGATCTGCTGGCGGACGGGCAGGCGGTCGGCGGCGAACGCTACTTCACCAGCGGCGCACCCGAACCGACCGCGCGGTTGATGGCCCGGCTGCTGGGTCATCCGGTGACGCTCGAAATTTTGCCCGAGCGCTTCCGGCAGGGCGGGATATGCCAAATCCCGGAATCCTTGCCCGTCATGGATGCGGCTCGGGTGGCCGCGCAGGGTCCGGCGAGTTAAGCACCGGTTACGAAGGCGAAAACAACGACGTCGACTCGGTCAAATGGGGCCTACCGGCGGTTCGATGGCGCCATCCGGTTTTCGACACCGCCGCGTTCGGCGCGGCTCGCGATCGCTACCCTGAGCGCGGGCGAGTCGTACCAGCGGCTGTCGTATCACCCATCATTGAGCCACGCCAACCGGCGCCCGAGCCGGGTAGGCCCGAAAGGCGCTATGGATTATCGCCGGAGGTCGCGGCTTGCAGACGCTGGGCCACGTCGTACAATTCGGTGAAATCCAAAGGCGAGACGTGGAAGGTTTTGTCGAAACTGGCGGTCGCCAGCTTGGTTCCATCCGGGCTAAAGGCCACATCGCTCACGGCGCTCTTGTGAGCCGTGATGGTCTTGACCAGCTTGCGTTCGGCCATGTCGTAGATTCGGATTCCGGCGTCGTTACAGGCGACCGCGAGTTGCTTGCCGTCGTGGCTGTAGGCAATTGAATTGCAGCGACCGGCCCTTTCGATACCGCCGGTTGCCCATTGGTCTTGGCGCGGATGAAAAGCAACGGCGGAAGCCTGAGCCCAAACATTTTTGTACCCGGCGGAATTGCTGGACCCTGTCGTCGAAGGCGGGCTCAGTGGGATCGCCGAAATCGACCTTGCTCTTTCTGTGATAGACGAGGATGTGCAGCGGCGGTTTCGCGATCGGTTTTGCGGCGAGCGCATCCTCGTATTCCCATTCAGTGCCGGAAAGGTACAAGCTGCCGTCCGGCCTCTTACAGGTGTCCGGGAGCGGAGTTCCGAGCCGCGACCACAGGATGACAATGACGGCATCGCACTCGGACGGCTTGGCCAGGCCGCGATTGACGGCCTCCTGCGGCGTCAGGGTTGCCGGCATCGCGACTGGCGCATTCGGATCGTCCCAGCGCATCGCTTCGCAGGTGATCTGACCGCGCAGGAGCGGGTCTTTCGGCAACTCCTGCTCGATCACCTGCTGGGCAAAGGTGCGCTCGTCGGCACATCTCCCGGCGACGACAGGAAAAAACGGAGATGCATGTTGGCATCCCTCGCGCGTTTGCTATTACCAGCATTTCAAGTATAGATCGTGCCTGACCGGAAATCTGTGATGCAGGTTGGGCAACAGCGTAGCGTTGCCCAACATTCAGAACATCGAAGTGAAGATACTGCGAAGGCGTTCCCTGCGGACCGGCCATGGACGGTGCGAGCGATAGCGGCGGAACACGGAGCCGCCCGGGGCCGTAGCCCCGGCCAAGCGCCGCCCTTTAGTGGACCTATGCGGCTTTGCGGATCGCCGGCAGGATGGGGCGCATCTCCTAGTTGGGGGAGGGGATCATGGCCGGGAAGCAATGATCGAAGCGTTGGTTAACCCATGCCAAGCGGAGATGGAGTAGATGATCGAACCCCGGTTCGCTCCAGCGCATGCCTACTCCTTTGAAGCGTTGTTGGATGAGCCACTTGCAGGCGCTTTCCACCAAGCCACTGCCAATCGGTAACCCGGCGGCTTTGAACTGGTCATACTGAATATGCGCTTCGTGCGTTTTCAGATAGTGATACACGTTAGTGAGGGTTTTCCGGGCGGACTCGGGGAGTTGCTCGGCCTCGACGAGGGCCGCCAATTCTGCCAACACCTGCGGTTCGTGGCCGTGGCGCAACTGGTGACGTAACCTGGCAAACCACTGCTGGCAGGCCCGAGTCCGCCCATCCAGCCAGGCGGCGGCGCCCTTGTACAGGTTTTGCGCGGCATGGTAGAAGTCGAGAATCGCGGTGGCCCCGACCGCCTGAAAGCAGCGCTGGAACACGGTCCAGAAACCCCGCCCGCCATCCGAGAGCCACACCACCTGCACCGCCGTGCTGACCCCCTGCCGGACGGCTTCCAGCCACAAGCGGGGCGTCAAGTCATCGATCGTGCCCAGCACCGCTACTAACCGGCGCTGGCAGAGGCGGATCACGCGCTGCCCGTGGCGGGTCAGCCGCTCGCCCAAGCGGGCGAGAATCGCCACCTTGATCTCCCGCCAGCGGGTTTTCCCCGTCGGCGTGCCCGGGTGTGGTCGAAACGGCACCATCACCCCATCCGCGCCAATCACCAACGGCAGCGCCGCCCGTTCTGCCGCTAACGATTCGGCCGGCGGTAACGTCCCCGCCGCCAACTCTTGTAACTCCTCCGCGAGCTGCGCCATGACCCGCTGCCCCACCTGCTGGACCCAGGTCCAGACCGTCCCCGCCGCCAGCGACACCCCGGTCAACTGCTGAAGCAATCGACACGCCGTCTCATACGGTACAAACACGGCCAACAGACAGCCCATCCACTGCACCTCCGCCCCGGTGCGTTGGTGCGCCACCAACCCCAAGACCGCATCCAACGGCGCCACTTGCGACCCGGCACAGCCGTGCGGACACCGCCCCACCCGCCGCCGCCAGCGGATTGCCCCAAACAGCGTCTGTAGCACCCGCTCGCGGAAGCCTTTGCTCTGCAGCAGTCGCCCACAACTCGAGCAGACCGGCCACGTCTCCGGCTGTCGGGCGCGTACCGTTAACACCTCTTCCAGCAACCGGACCGCCAACATCCGCACCACCGTCCACGCCGCCATCACCATCAGGGCTAAGCTCGTCGCCTCCCGCAACCGCGCCAACGGTTCTTGAAACTGGGGATCATAGTCCCATAGGATATCGCTTAAGCGTGACAAGGGCGCGTCCTCTTCTTGGTCTGGTCTCCAAGCAGTCTACTACCCCTTGTCGCGCTGCTAAACTTGCCCTCCCCCAACTCCTAGATACGCCCGGCAGGATGTCTTCGATCGGCATGTGGTCTTCGCGTTTCTTGATCAGGTTATGGCGACAGCCCGCGAACAGCCGTACATCCGGATCTTCACTCGGATCGAAATGCCTGTTGGGGTGCACCTTACCTTCCATCAGGATCCGGCTTACCAAGGTCTTGGACGAGTTGAGCGCCATCAGCAGATCATTCGTGCCGGCGAACTGGTGGTAGTGGAACAGCGTCTTCATCATCGGGTGCTCGTCCGGCAGATCGACCGGGTTGCCGAAGGTGACCACGTCAATTCGCCTTTCAGCCTTGGCTTCCCTGGGATTGTTCTCGGCGATTTTCTCGGCCAGCTCGAACTCGAAATTGAGCAAGGCTACCATCACGTTCCAGTTGCCCTTGCTGTGGCTGACGATCAGGTCGAGCCCGCGAGCCTTGCGGTCGCGCAACACGAATTTCTCGTCGACCAGACGGGTTCTCAGCAGAGCGCACAGCGTTGCCGCCTCGTGCATCGATTCGGTGAGGTCCCTGATGTACATCTGGGCCCACGTCTTGGCGATCGGGTTCGTCTTCACGCTGAACTCAAGCACCTTGTCGAAAGCGTTCAGCGCGTTCGCCATCGGCGCCATCAGCGTGCCGCCCGAACCGGCCTCCAACCACATGTCGAACGCCCCCTCGCCGGCGACGATCGCGGCCACCGGTTTACCGGTGATTTTCGCCACAGCCTTGCCAAGCGCAGCAGCCCCGAGCGGCGAACTGCCGCAGCCCGGAATAACGACTGTATCGATAGCGACTTCTGGATCTTTCTTGAGGAATTCCTTGACGACCGCTTCGCTCCGTTTCCGGCCGGGCAACCGTTCGTCGGCATACACTACTTCGAACTGATTACTGTCAGTGGGACGGAGAATGAAGATCGAACCTTCCACGGCCTTTTGCTCGGCCAACAGCGCCATGGCCTGTTGGCGTTCTCCAGGGCTCAACGTATCCGTGTCGTAGAAATCCTCGTCGGCCTTGGCGGCGGATTTCCCGGGCAGCCCCATCATATTGACGGAGTTTTCATACATCTTGATCAGACTAGGCATCATGAACATGGCGTTTCTCCTGGCTCGCATGCTCACCGTCCATATAGTCCGCTACGGGCTGCTCCCTCAACCGGGACCAAATTGTCACGGTGGGATAACGAACCCTCTGTTGTTTCCTGATTATTATTGTTGAAATTATGCTAGCACAAACGATGTTGCAATGCAATATTTTGTTACTTAATGGTAACGATAGTTCGGAAAGTCATGCAATGATATCTCAGAGGCCTACCCATTAAAAATCAGTGACTTCCCTGTGCTTCAACGGTCGGACCGAGGTGGCTTTGACGATCTCGTAGGTACAGTCGAAAGCCGCCGCCTGCACGCGGTAGATATCCTTGGGATCGTTCGGATCACGCACGAGGGCGTCGCCCGGCCTCGCCACCATGGCCTCGCCCCACGGGGCGGTGAAGCTGAAGCTGCCGTCCTGATCGCGGACGAGGGCATAAAGCATCTCGACGCCGCGCGGCCGATACGGCGCCCAGCCATCGCGGTCGGCGGGTCCCAGCGGACCTTCGTAGCGCTCGGCAAACTTGCCGGCGCTCACCAGGTACTGCTCGTGGCCCGAGGCTTCGCAGCGGTTGCGCACCACCCGGTCGCCGGCCGCCGCCGGCTGGCTTTGCGTCTCCTTGCCTTCGCCGGCGATGATGGTGGCCACGATCTCCCCCAGCGCCGCCGCCCGGGCGTCGACCAGTTTGGTTTTGCGCGCGACGCCGACTCGCCCATCCTGCTCGGCCCGCGCAAACAGCGCTTCAACGTCCATCGCGTTCTCTCCTCATGCCGGCAGGGCGCCGCCGAAAACCACTCTCGGCCAGCAGTTGCTGCACCAGATCCGGCTGGACCTCCAACCGACGGCCGCTCGCGGTATCGATCCACATTACCCACACCGTAGTCACGTTTCCGCCATTTCTCAACACCGGCCGAGGGCAGGATGGAGCGGTCGATGCATTCACTCCATCCATAACACTGGCAACGGCGCCAGCCAGAGATGGTCGCCAAACGGAATGATCTGGTCGCCCAGATAGAGCACGATCCCGGCGCGGAAGCGCTTGCCGAGTCGATCGCGCAGCGCCTGGAGCGCCGCAAAGTCCGACGCGCCCACCGTGGCGCTGGCCTTGACCTCGATGGCCGCCACCGTGCCGTCGGCCTGTTCGAGGATCACATCCACTTCCGAACCGGTGGTGGTGCGGAAGTGGTGGAGCGTCGTTTGCGGATCGGTCCACGAAATCTGCTTGCGAAGTTCGCCCACGACGAAGGTCTCCAGGATTCGCCCCAGCAACGGGCGGTCCTCGGCGAGCCGGCGGGCATTGGCGCCGATCAGGTGGCACGCCAGGCCGGTGTCCACCAGGTGCAGCTTGGGCGCCTTGACCAGGCGTTTGCCCAGATTGGGCGACCACGCCGGCAAGCGGTGAACCAGGAACACGGTTTCCAGCAGGGCCAGGTAGCGGGTCAGCGTGGTGTGCGGCAGACCGGCATCGCGGCCCACGTCCGCCAGGTTCAACAGCCCGGACGCGCGGGCGGCCAGCAGCTTCAGCAGATTCGGCAGGGCGTGCAGCGCTTCCACCCGCGCCAGATCGCGCACGTCCCGTTGCAGCAGGGTGGAAATGTAGGAGGCGAACCACGCCGCCCGCCGGTCGTCGTCCTGACGCTGGCTGGCTTCCGGGTAACCGCCACGCGCGAGTCGGGTCGGGAGATCGTCGCTGGCGGACCGAGGGAGTGGCCTGGCGAACGCGCCCTCGAAGACGCGGGACAAGAAACCTTCGCGCCCGCCCGCCAGTTCGCCGGCCGAGAACGGAAACAGGGGAATGATCTCCATGCGTCCGGCGAGTGACTCCGAGAGGCGCGGGAGGGTCAGGACGTTGGCCGAGCCGGTCAGCAGAAACCGGCCGGCGCGGCGGTCCTGGTCTACCGCGAGCTTGATGGCGGGGAACAGGTCGGGCGCCTTCTGGATCTCGTCGAGGACGACCGGCCCGGACAGGTTGCGAACGAATCCGGCCGGATCGCCGCTGGCCAGGCCCAGCGTGGCCGCGTCGTCGAAGGTGAAATACTGAGCGCCGGTGGTGGTGGCCATCGCCTGGGCCAGCGTGGTCTTCCCGGTTTGACGAGCGCCGTTGAGCAGCACCACCGGGGTATCGGCCATCGCCTTCTTAATGGAGGTTTCAATATATCGCCGGATCATGGCGAGATATTCACCAGTTCGTGGTGAATATGCAAGGTTTCCGTGATAAGGGTTGGTGGTATCAGCTCCCGAGAGGCATCAGGTGATAAAGCCAAGTTTGTACGGAGTAGTAGGGGCGCGGCATTGCTGCGCCCCTACAAATTTAATGCGCCACTGACAACCCATACTCCACGGCGTCAACCAACGCCTGCCAGGAGGCTTCGATGATGTTGGCGCTGGCGCCGACGGTGCTCCACAGTCGGGTGGTGTTGCGGGTATCGATCAATACGCGGGTGATGGCTTCCGTGCCGTCCTGGCCATCCAGAATCCGGACTTTGTAATCCGCCAGTTGGAAGGAGGCGATTTCCGGGTAGTGGCCGATCAGCGCCTTGCGCAGGGCCAGGTCGAGGGCGTTCACCGGACCGTTGCCCTCGGCGGCGGTGTGCAGCACGTCGTCGCCGACCTTTACCTTGACCATGGCCTCGGCAAAAATGCCGCGTCCCTGGCGATGCTCCACGTTGACCAAAAAATCAACCAGTTCAAACGGCGGTTTGTAACCCGGCTGCTGACGCTTGAGCATCATGGCGACCGAGGCTTCGGCGGCCTCGAACGAAAAACCGCGCGCCTCCAGTTCCTTCACGTCGTTGAGCACGCCGACCACATCCGCCACGTCGCTGACATCGACGCCGTGCTCCTCGGCCTTGCTGAGGATGTTCGCCCGCCCCGACAGCGCGGAGACGACCACGCGCATCCGGTTGCCCACCCGCTCCGGCGCCACATGCTGGTACGACTGCTCCGAACGGCGCATGGCGGCGACATGCACGCCGCCCTTGTGGGCGAACGCGCTCTTACCGACGTAAGGCAGGTGGTCGTTGGGCGTGATGTTGGCGACTTCATCGACCACGTGCGACAGCTCGTAGAGTTTGTGCAAGCGGCCTTCCGGCAGGCACTGGCGGCCCATCTTGAGTTCCAGATTGGCCATGATGGAACACAAGTTGGCGTTGCCGCAGCGCTCGCCCACGCCGTTGATGGTGCCCTGCACCTGGATGGCGCCTTCGCGCACGGCCAGTAGCGCATTGGTAACCGCGCACTCGCCGTCGTTGTGGGTGTGGATGCCAAACGGGTGCTGGATCGACTCCTTCATCTCGCGGATGATTTTCTCCACTTCCCAAGGCATGGCGCCGCCGTTGGTGTCGCACAGCACGACCGTCTCGGCTCCGCCGCGAATGGCGGCCTTGAGGGTTTCGAGCGCGTAGAGCGGATCGGCCTGGTAGCCGTCGAAAAAATGCTCGGCGTCGTAGATGACGCGGCGGCCCGCGGCGCGCAGGTAGCCCACCGACTGCTCGATGATGCGCAGGTTGTCATCCAGTGTGGTGAGCAGCACGTCGGTGACGTGCAGGGTCCAGGTTTTGCCGAAAATGGTGCAGACCGGCGTCCGCGCATCGAGCAGCGCCTGGATGTTGGCGTCGTCCTCCGGACCGCCCTTGACCCGGCAGGTGGAGCCAAAGGCGGCGATCAGCGCGGTTTTCCACTCCAGGTCGCGGGCGCGTTCGAAGAATTCGGCGTCTTTGGGGTTGGAGCCGGGCCAGCCGCCTTCGATGAAGGCCACGCCCAGATCGTCCAATCGCTTGGCCACGCGGATTTTGTCGTAACCGGACAGAGTGAAACCTTCGCTTTGGGTCCCGTCGCGCAGGGTGGTGTCGTAAATCTGAATGAATGACATGGCTTTATCTTTTGGCTTCAAATGCCGCAATTTTTTTCTCGAAGCTCAGGATGTAACCCAGTTCGTCCACCCCATCGAGCAGACAGGTCTTGTTGAACGGGTCAATCGGGAATGTGACCGAATTGCCGGGAAAAGACAGCGTCTGGGACGCCGGGACAATGGTCAGTTCGGCGGTGGGGTTTTCCACAGTCATCGCCAGCCGCCGCTGGTGGGTTTCCAGACCGATGCCATGGACGATGCCGCGATGGGGGCTGGCCATGCCGTGCAGGGTGATACCGAACTCGGTGGCGTTCGCCTCCATCCGCTGGATTTGCGCAGCGGCGAGGGGGTCGGCAATCGGCATATCGAACGCAGTCGTCGGGATGGAGTAATCCATCGTGGCGACGGTGCGCTCGGGGCGACGGACTTTCAAGCCACGCTGGCGCAGGCCGGTAAAGGCTGGGGGCGAGGTCACCTCGTGGACCAGATGCAGGTCGCTAGACAGGATGGCCGGGGAGTCTGGTTGTTCGGCGACGACGTGCGACTCCCAGACTTTTTCAAAAAGTGTTTTGAGCATGACGGATCGATGATGATGGAGTGAATTTTAATTTGCAACGGAATGTTGGGAATTTTGATGGATGTCGATGGCCTATGGGGTGGCATCCGCCGCGCCGATCCTTCCGTATCAACTTGAAACCCACATGCAAAGTCCTAGAATCAAGAAGGAGGCATGTAGGCTTGAGAATTATGGTGATAAGGCCTCCATCAATCCCGCATCCTCCGACACACATTTCATACGTTCAGGAAGGAGAGCGTCATGGCCAAGACAGCGCTTTGCATTGGCATCAACGACTACCCCGGCACCGCGAACGACCTGTCCGGTTGCATCAACGACGCCCAGGATTGGGCCAACGCGCTGCAAGGGCGCGGCTTCACGGTCGTCGCCAGCCTGCTCGACAGCGCGGCCACCAAGGCGGGTATGGTCGCGGCGATGCAGCAGTTGATCGGCCAGGCCCAGGCCGGCGACAGCGTGATCATCACCTACTCCGGCCACGGAACCTGGGTGCCGGATACCAGCGGCGACGAGCCCGACAGTCGCGACGAAGCCCTCTGCCCCTACGACATCGGCAGCGGTAACGCGCTGCTCGACGATGAAATCCACCAACTTTTTACCCAGCGCGCTGCCGGCGTCAAGATCGTCCTGATCTCCGATAGCTGCCACTCCGGGTCCGTCATCCGCTGGCCCGGCCCGAGCGCCGAGTTTCCGCGCGCCCGTTTCCTGCCGCCCGCAGCCTGGCTGCCGGCGAACCGGTTGCCGCGCGGGGTCACCGGCGAGATTCTGGCTCGCCGCGAGACTCGGGGCGCTCGGCTGGGTGGCATGGCCCTGGCGGGTGGGGATTTGCTGCTGGCCGGCTGCGCCGACCCCGAGTACAGCTACGACGCCAATTTCGACGGACGCCCGAACGGCGCGTTTACCTACTACGCGCTCAGGACGCTACCGACGCTGCCAGCCGACGCCACCTACGCCGACTGGTATAAGGCCATCTGCAACTACCTGCCGAGTTCGAACTACCCGCAGAGCCCGCAAATTTTCGGCACTCGACGCAGCCGACGCTTCAAGGTGCTCGGCTGAAACCGGCCGAAATTCCCCCAACCCCCCTTATGCAAAGGGGGGAGATCAGGCCCCAGTTCGGGTATTGTCTTTGCCGAAAATCGCTTAATCTCTCGCGACTTGGCCCCAAGGAGACCGCCCATGCCTTCGAATGAAACCACGACGACCAAAATTCAGTTTCGTTTGCCGGGTGTAGCCGTCTCCGAGGCAGCCAGTCGCGCCCTCGGACCGGCGACCCGCGGAAGCGCCGGTCCGGCGGACGCGCTGCTGGCGTCGCTGACGGTCGAACAACACTTCGATCTGTCCGCGCCCAGCCGCGCCGCCCGGCAGGAAACGACGTTGGAAGCTGCCGGTGACGACATTCTGGCGTTGGAAATGGAGGAGGGCTTCATCCTCTACACCTCCGCCGGACGACTGGCGGACGACCTGCGGCGGCTCGATCCTGAAGCGGAACGCGATGGCGCGTTGCGCCTGGATGCCCTGCGGCAACGCGGCCCGGCCACGCGCGGGCTGGGCGACTGGGTGGTGCGGGCGGTTTCAGTGCTGCGTCTCGGCAAGGACAAAATCATCGACGTAGCCGTCGAGAAAGCGAAGGAATGGGCGGGTGATCGGGCGGTAAAAATCGTCGAGGAGGGCGCGACCTGGGCCGGCACCAAGGCGCTGATGTGGGCCATCGAACAACAACTCAAACCCGGGCCGGGCCTTTATTCCTGGGTGGGCGACGACGACGCGTCGAGCGACTTGCAGACCGCGAAGCCCGCCGACTTCCAGGACTGGCGACCGGAGCAGCCGATCCTGGTTTTCATTCACGGCACGGCCTCCTCGACGCTCGGCAGCTTCGGCGCTTTCCGCGAGCCGGCCGCCACCCGCGAGTGGCAAGCATTGCGCGCCAAGTATGGCGAACACATCTACGCCTTCGAGCATCGCACCTTCTCCGAGAGCCCCATCGAGAACGCGCTCGGTCTGATCCAGGCGCTGCCGGCCGGCGCGCGCCTCAGCGTGGTAACCCATTCGCGCGGCGGACAAGTGGGCGACCTGCTGTGTCTGGCGGGACTGGGCGCTGAACAGATCGCCCGCTTCAGCCGCCACAACGATGATCTCGGTGACCTCAAGGAGGCCGACGAAGAAGACCGGCGCAACCTGCTAGCGTTGGATCGCCTGCTGGCGGAAAAAAACTTCCGCGTCGAACGTTATGTGCGCGTGGCCTGCCCGGCGCAAGGCACGCTGCTGGCTGGCAGCAACACCGACGCTTTCCTGTCCGTATTGCTACACCTGATCGGCCTGGTGCCGATGCTGCGCCTCAGTCCGACTTATGCCGTAGTCAAGCGCGTGGTGTTGCAAATCGCCAAGAACCGTACCGATCCCCGGCGGGTGCCGGGCATCGAAGCCATGCTGCCGAATTCGCCGCTGACCGCCCTGCTGGGCCAAGCCACGCCGAAGGACGGCGCGGAAATCGCGGTGATCGCCGGCGATATCGAGGGCGGCGGCCTGCTCAAGCGCATCGGCGTATTCCTCACGGACTACCTCATCTTCGAGCAGGAAGACAACGATCTGGTGGTGGACACCGACTCGATGTACGGCGGCTTGGCGCGGGAACGTGGCCGTTACCTGTTCGACCAGGGCGCGGATGTCAGCCACTTCCGCTACTTCGCTAACAACCGCACCCTGCGCGCGCTGCAAAACTGGCTGACGCAGGAGAAACCCACGGAGTTGCGCGAATTCGAGCCGATCCAACCCGCGCCCCAGGCAAGAAAGGTTCGCGCCGCCGTGACCGGTCCACGGCCAGCGGTCATCTTTTTGCCCGGCATCCTGGGCTCGCACCTGAGAGTCGGTGAAAAGGACCGCGTCTGGTTCGACTTCCTCGACATCACCCGCGGCGGGCTGGAAAAGATCCAGTATGACCGTCCCAACATCAGCCCGGATGGCCTGTTCGACCGGTACTACGGCGACCTCTGCGACTACCTCGAAGACAGCCACGAGGTACGCCGTTTCGCCTACGACTGGCGCCGTCCGCTGCGGGACGAAGCGGCACGGCTGGCCGCCGAAGTGGAGCAGGCGCTCAACGCCACTCCATTGCCGGTGCGACTGATGACGCACAGCATGGGTGGTCTGGTGGTGCGCACGCTGATCGCGCGCCATCGTCCGGTGTGGGACCGACTGATGCAGCGCCAGGATGCGTACTGGGTCATGCTGGGCGTCCCCAATCGCGGCTCGCACCTGATCGTGGAAACGCTGCTCGGACTGGGTGACTCCCCGCGTCAACTGGCGCTGGCGGATACAAGACATGACTTACAATGGATTCTGGACCTGATAGCCGCCTATCCCGGCATGGTGCAGTTGCTGCCGCGTCCCGGCTTCGGCGATACCGGAAACAGTCCCTTCGACTACTACACCGACGCGACGTGGCGGGACTTCAAGAAAGCCAACGACGACTTCTGGTTCGGCAAGCAGTTGGGCGGCGTACCGGCTGTTCCGTTGCTCGCCGCCGCGAAGCAGAGTTGGCAGGAACTGGCACAGAACGAGCAACTGCCGAACGTGGAGCGCATCGCCTACGTGGCGGGCTACGGGCGCGAGACCCCCTGCGGCATCGAAAAGGTGAAGATCGGCGGCCGCGAACGGGTGCGCATGATCGGCACCCTGAACGGCGACGGCAGCGTGACGCACGATTCCGGTCTGCTCGACGGCCTGCGCCAGAACGGCCGAATCTGGTATCTGGATGCTGATCACGCCGACCTGACCGGAACTCGCGAAGCATTTCCGGCGCTGCTGGAACTGTTGGAGCGCGGCGCCACCGCGCGCCTGCCGACAACGCGCCCGATCGTGCGCGGCGCGGAACAGACCTTCCGCTACGAAGCCGGCCCGGTGCTCTATCCGACCGAGCAAAGCTTGGCCTGCACGCTGCTCGGCGGCCGCAAGCCAGCACGGCGGCGCGGGCGGGCCAAATACACGCTCAAGGTGTCCTGCCGCGGCATGGATGTACGCTACGCCCGCGACCCGATCCTGGTCGGTCACTACCGGGGCGATGCGATTTCAGCGGCGGAAGCCCAGATCGACCGGTATGTGGTTGACCGCAGTCTCACCCGACGTCATAGCCTCGGGCTGTACGCGGGAGCGCCGGGCACCGCGACGGTGGTGCTGCTCAAAACGCCCGACGAACAGGCCAAGGCGGGCATCCAGCGCGGCGCGATCGTGATCGGCCTCGGCGAACTCGGCGAGCTGACCACCGCCACCCTGGGCGAGGCCGTGCGCGGCGGAGTGCTGCGTTACCTGATGCAGATGGTGGATCGGGAAGGAGGTCTTCGGACCGACCGGAGGGAAGTGACGGAAGTGGGCCTGGCAACCCTGCTGCTGGGCTACAACTCGACTACCCATATCAGCATCGAGGATTCGGTCAGCACCATCGTGCGCGGCGTCATGGTCGCCAACCGACAGTTCGCCGAGGCGATGGAAACGCCACTGCGGGTCGGGCGGCTGGAATTCATCGAACTCTATCAGGACGTGGCGATCACCGCCGCCTACGCCGTGCGCGAGATCGGCGACCGCCTGGCAAAGGAGGCTGCGGTGCTGGGTTGCCGCATCGAGGCGGCGCCAATGTTGGAATGCGGTGAGGGTCTGTGCTCGCGTTTGGAGGCGATGTCCGGCTCCAGTTACTGGCCACGCCTGATCGTCACCGATGCCGACCGCCGCGATGACCTGTGTCCGCCCGAGTGTCGCGAAGACCGTTCCGGAACGCGCCCTACCGGTCTCGCCGCCCCCGGCTTCCTTGCCCAAAACCAGAAGGCTGAAGCGCAACCACCGCGACTGTCCACCCACCCGGAACGCCGGCCAGAACTGGCGCGCCGGCTGCGTTTCGTGTTCCTGTCCCAGCGCGCGCGGGCCGAAACCGTCGAACACCAGCGCCAGCCCGGCCTGGTGGAAACCCTGGTCGAACGCAGCATCAGCAAGTCGACCTATCAGGCCGATCTGTCACACACGCTCTTTCAACTCATGGTGCCCCACGACTTCAAGGAGGCCGCCCGACAAGCCGCCAACCTGGTGCTGGTGGTCGATGGCTACACCGCCAACCTGCCCTGGGAAATGCTGGTCGCCGACGAGAAGCCGTTGGTTTTGAACACGGCGATGGTGCGCCAACTGGCCTCCACTCGCTTCCGGTTGCGGGTACGCGGCACCCTGGAGAAGCGCGCTTACGTCGTCGGCAATCCGTCCACCAAGGGCTACTACACAGCGTTTCCCTCCCCTAGGGTGCCGGATCGGGACGCACTCGATCCGCTGCCCGGCGCCGCGCAGGAAGCCCGCGCCGTCGCGGATTTGCTCGCGGCGCAAGGGTACCAGGTCATCGAGGCGCCGCCCGACTCCGAGGCGGTGGACGTCATCAACAAGCTGTTCAAGTACCCCTACCGCATCGTGCATATCTCCGCCCACGGCGTATTTCAGGCCGGCGAAGGTGAAGCGGCCCGCAGCGGCGTGGTGCTGTCGGATGGTCTGCTGCTGACGGCCGCCGAAATCGGCCAGATGGAAATCGTACCCGATCTGGTGTTTCTGAACTGCTGCTTCCTCGGCAAGACCGACAACGCCCCTACCACCGCCTACAACCGGCTGGCCTACAGCGTGGCGCGGGAACTGATCGAGATCGGGGTCCGCGCGGTCGTCGTGGCGGGCTGGGCGGTGCGGGACGACGCGGCGAAACACTTTGCCGAAGTCTTCTACCAAAGCCTCTTGCAACGGCAATTACCCTTTGGCCGAGCAGTCCATGAGGCGCGTCGCCAGACCTACGAAAATGAGAATTTCTCCAACTGCAATACCTGGGGGGCTTTCCAGGCCTATGGCGATCCCAGCTTCGTGCTCGACCCCAGCAGTCAGGTGGACCGTGGCAACGATGACTGGAACCCCGTCGCGCCCGAGGAACTCGTGGCCCGCATCGAGCAATGGCGCGTCGCCCTTCCGCATGCGAAGCGAGGGGGGGACAGTCAGGCCGGCGAGCGGTACGCCAGACGCATCCAGGGCCTGCTCGGCAAGCCCGCGACCAAGCCATGGTCCGCCTTGCCCGAGGTGCTTTGCGCGCTCGGTCGTTTCCATGCCGAAAATGGCGACTTCGAACAAGCGATCGCGTACTACGGGAAAGCGATCGCCGAGGAAGACCAACACTGGCGGATACCGATCATGGTGATCGAGCAACTGGCGAACCTGGAAGCGCGCCAGGGGGAAAAAACGAAGGATGCGGCCCTCGTTCTCCAGGGAATCAAGCGCCTGCTCGGCTTGCTGGACGCGGCGGATGGCGTGGGTAACGCGGGCGTCAACAGCGAACGCTGCGCGTTGCTCGGCAGCGCCTACAAACAGCTTGCCAGCTTGCTTGAACCGTGGTCGTCCGATGTGGGAACCGACGATCAACCACAGGGCGTTCGACAGGCGCTGGAACGAAGCGCGCACTGGTATGGTCGTGGCGAGGGCGATCCGAATCGAGCCGATTTCAATCCGTACTGCGCCCAAAATCGGTTGGCGGTGTTGGCAATGCTGGGCGGGGCCGGTAAAGCCGACGCGGCGCTGGCGTTGCGGGCCGGCGAGATCGCCCGGCAGCGTTACGCCAGCTCTCGTGATTCTTTCGATCTGATCATGGCGGCCGACGGAGTGCTGATTGCCAGGTTGCTCGATGGCGGCCTGCAAGATCGGCCCGAGGAGGTGGAACGAGAGATCGTTGACTGCTACCGAAATCTCCGCGAGCAGTTGCCGGAAAGTACGCGGCAACTGGATTCGGTTATCACTCAAATTCACTCGTTGGCGGATTTTATCGAGAAACGGTCAGCGACCGAATCCGGGGTGGAAGAGCTTGCCAAGCAACTGCGGCGCATCGCCGACCGGCTGGAAGGCAAAGCGGAGGCGCCGGACCGGAAGCGGCCGGTCACTCCCGCGCCCTTGCCGCCGGACTCGACCGCCGGGGCGTCTGAGGAGGCCAGCCCGGTCGCTGATGCTGATGTTTCGCTTGCTCGATCCCCTCTTGCCGAGGGTGATTTGGGCGACCAACCAACGAACCCGCCGAAAGCGCGAAAAAAGCGTCCCGAGAAGTAGTGCTCGACTTTACAAAAACCATAAGAGACGTTGTTATAGCGCCTCTAACGACCTAAGTGCTTGAAACAGCTTCACCTTCAATCCCCCTCTCCTGCGAGGAGAGGGGGATTTTGATACGATGGGTTATGCCTGAAATTTGTTCAAATCGGCTTGAACAATTCGTTGAAACGATGCTGCTGTTGCCGCTGTTCGGCCGAAGGCTCCAGTGTGGTTGCCTGGCCCGTCCCCGCCTTGTCGCGCGTGATCGAATCCTTGGTTATCGAGTAGGACGCATCGAGCATTTGCACGAAGAGTTGCTCGGCAGTTTGCCGCTGGCCTTGGTCGATCCGTTTGTCGACGCCGTATTTACTTAGCAATTTCCTGAAGGTAACCAAATCCTCCTGCACCATGGTCTGGCGCGGCGTGGCGGTCAGATAATCGTTGAGTTGTTTCGCTTTTCGCGGGTCACTGAGAATTCGCTCGACAAAGGCGGTGTAATCCCGGTGGAAATTCCCGGCGCCACGGATGAACAGGGCATTATTACTGTCCATCATGAAGCTTCTGACGTCGGCATTGGCCGATCCGATTATTAAATCATCGCCCAGCAGAGATACCTTGGTGTGCAGCGACAGGGTATTTTTCCCTTTCCCAGGCCGATACTCGTAATACTCGAACTTCGCCCGACGGACCGGGTCGCTCTGCTGCTGGTAGAACTCGGTGAAGGCCTTGAGCGAGTGTCTGGCCAAGAGATTGACGACATTCAGATCGGTGGTTTCGATGGAGTTGGTCAGTACGGTGACGGTAACGTTGGAACAATCGTAATCGCCGTTCACCATCTGACTCAGGGCATACGTCATATTGGCGGGCGGGAAGAAGTAGGCGTTGTGCAAAAGGACCCTTTGCGGTTTTTCCTTGCTGGCCCGCTGGCACACGCCGGGCAGGGATTTCAGCCAAACATCGTGGATGTACTTACCGCTCTTGGCTTCGCGTCCGACCTCGGCGCCATAAATCCGGCGCCGTTCGTTGGGCGGCAGGGATTTGTCGAAGGGTAGATTCTCCAGGTACGCATACAACGCCTTGCCGTCCACCGTGAAGGCCGGCGGGCCTTGCGGTCGAGCCTTGCGCGCGTATTGGTCGCGGTAGATGCGCGCGTTACGTTCCAATTGCTGGGCGTTGTCGGCCGTGCGCCGCGCCAGATCCTTGAACTGCTGTTGAAACTGCTGGTCCACGCACGCTTCGCGGCCGGCGGATGCGGAACGGCACCGAAGCGTGGCGTCGCGGTAAACATCCAGATTGGCAACGAAATCGTTGGGCGCGTGCTGGCGAACCTCGGCGAGCGTCGCCACCATTGCTTCGAAGTTCCATAGCGCATCGAACGTCTGGGCGACGGTATCGCCGCCGGCGCTCAACTCCGCGTAAATGTCCGTGTCCATGAAGATATATTTTTTGGCCAGTGGATTGGGGCGCATGTGGTAGGAATCCTCCACATTGCGTCCGCCGGCCTGCAATCGGTTCCGGTCCACCAACAGCAGTTTGTGGTGCAGAAAGTCGGTGAGATGGTTCCAATCCTGCCGAGCCGCCTCGGTGAGTGGCTTCTCGGTCGGCAGCAGGCCGGTAAAGGTATCCCAGATGGGATTGAGCCGTTCGCCGTATACGGAAAAGGCGAAATAAAGTTGGGCTTTGGCCGTCAAGCGTTGGAAGGGGGGAGCAGTTTTGGAATCCCAATAAATCCCAGCCAGTTTTTTGAGACGCTGCCGTTCCTCGGGGGAGGTTTCAGCCGGTCGCTGTTGGCTGATTTTTTCCACGTCGATGTCCTGGCCGCGCTGGATCGCAAGAGCGATGACGTCGGGACGCTTGCCATAAAGGCCGGACAGGAAAAGACCGGAATTACCGATGTTGAGGTTGGAAATATTACGATCGGCGACCGGTTTGCCGTCGATCTTTTCCTCGGCGAACAATCGGTCGATGGCGGCGAATTTCTCGGTGGAACACTGCCCGGGCTGGCGCGGGGACGATTCCTTGCCACACCCCATGGTCATGTAGACCGCATCCTGAACGATGTTCTTGGTGGGGCGATTATAAAACCGCACCGCCAAGCTGCCCTGGCCCCCATTGCCTTGCTGTTCCATCATCGAGAACCAGTCGAGGCGCCGGTAGTTGGTGGAATAGTCCACCAGCAACCGCACCTTCACCCCCCGGCGCGCCGCGTCGATCAGTGCTTGGGTAAGCACCGAGGAGCTGTAGTCGTCATCGTAGATGAAATACAGCATGTCGATGGATTGTTTCGCACCTTCGACTAGCTCGAGCTTGCTCGCGAACGCCTCATCGTTGTCGGTGATCACCCGCGCGCGGACGGCTTCCAAGGGACCCGCGGAGGCTTTTTGCAGAATGGCCTCGTCGGAAAGGTAACCGGGACGCTCTTCATAAAGTCCCATCGTGGTGCAACCCACTAGAGCGCTCATGAAAAACGGAACCGCCAGGATCAATTTATTCATCGTTGTCAACTCCATATGATGAGCCAGCGTTGTTATTCAAATACAGGTTTATCACCAGAACCATGGATTACAACCAAGTAGATTACTCGGAATAAAATTTTTTTTCGTTGGACTTCAGAACGCCCTGCCCTACGACCTGATTTGCGGCGGGCACGAAGCCAATAAAGGCTTTCCTAATCTGTTCCTCGAACCTTTCCTGTTGAAGCGCCCCGGCCCGCGCCATAGCTACTCAATCACACTGCAATGCCTCCGGGCCGGCAAGCTCCGGCGCGGCGCGGGCGCCGACCCGCGCTTTTTTCAGCGTGGCCTGCATCCAAACGGCGCGCGCCGGCGCAATAGGTAAGGAAGCCACTAGGAGTCTGTCGGACTTATCGTTTAACTATTTGATTTTTAGCGAGTTAATATTTATGACGATTTTTTAAAAACAAGCAAAATCAGTATGTTACTGATTAAGTCCGACAGGCTCCTAGTGCTTCATTTGCGGCGACATCCGAAAAGTCGCTTCATCAGCTTGGCAGCCCCAACAAAGCGTCACTGAATCAGATGAGACGCGCTCATAGGCTGGCCCACACCGCGGACCGCGGCCTGGCCGCGAGGACCGCTCAAGGAGACTGATATGAAAAAACCGTTATTCCAAGTTTTGTTCGCAACGGCGCTATTCTCTGCGACCGGATTGACCGCGCATGGCTCGAGCCACCGTGAGGCGCTGGCGATCCTCAATGAGCCCTGCGCCGACAACACCGATACCTACGCCTGGGTGTCGAACGGCTTGCACGACAAGCTCTACCTAATCATGAACTTCAACCCGCTCCACGAGCCGGGTCAAGGTAACCAGGGCCTGCGGGCCTGTAATGGCTACCGCTATGAGTTCCACATCGGAATCGGTAAGAGCCTCGAGGACAAACTGGTGTATCGCGTCGAGTTCAAGAATACGCTTAAGCCCGAGACGCCTCCCAGTCCCACGGATCCTCTGGGCGGCGGCAACGAGCTACTCTGGCAACTCACCGGCGGCACCGAGACCATGACGGTCAGCCGAACCCTGCCCTCGAAAGGCGGAAATACGGATGAAGATTTCGATGGGGATGGCGAGTTCGATTTCAGCGTCTTTGATAGGCGAGCCGTCGTCCTCGACAAGGATCTCCCCGTCCTCCCGAACAACCACGGTCCGCAGACTGACCGGCTCGTCTACGGTCTCGGTGCTTTCGCCGGTTACGACTCCGGGAATCCCACCAGCCGTGAAGTGGGTCTCTACGACCAGGAGTTCGTCGACAGATACATCCACACCCTGGCGAACGGGGGGCGGGTCATCGCCGGCCAGTTCGACGATCCCTATCAGCTCGATGAGAAAGGGATATTCGACCTGGTCAATCTGAACACCGATGATCTCGGCGGAATCCCCGGGGCGCGCCGCCCACCAGGGGAAGACGTGTTCACGGGATTCAACATCTTCTCGATCGCCCTCGAGGTCCCGATCAGCGACATCTTCCCGCAAGGCATCCCGCACAACGGCGTGCTCAAGGCTAACTCGACCGACAGTCTGCTCCGGGTGTGGTCGAGGATAATGCGTCAGAAAACGCAGACCGTCGATGCCGACAACATCATCACCGGTCTCAAGGGGTCCGGCCCCTTCGTGCAGGTCGGTCGAAACGCCCTGCCGCTCTTCAACGCAGGTCTCGTTGGGACCCAGCGTCAGACACGCTACCTGCGCAACAGCCCCCTCAAGGACGTGACCAACTTCGGCGCCGATATCCTGTACCCGGTGCTGGTGCGCGACGCCGAGGCGCTGGGTATCTACCAGGCTCTGGGGGTGTCCGATCGTGCCCGTGGCCACGCTCAGACGTTCGCACATCTTGGCAAACTGTACTAGATCAGGCCTTCCCTGCACGTCCGACCGCCGCTACGAGATCGTCCAGGATGACCTTCCGCCTGCAATCCTCGATCAGCTCAGATATTTATCATCTTGCTATCGCCTTTGATGTTGTCCCAGTCGAGGCGATAGGGAGAACCGCGATCTTGGAGATCCTGGTTCAGGTCGGCCACCAGTAGCTTCATCTGGTCCATGCTGAAGGCGGCGTCCATGTTTCTGCGCAAGTCGGTCAGGTTGATGTTGTCGTTCACAGATGGCTCCGAGGGTGGGGATGATGTCAACTCGCGTTTGATTTTGCTCGAAACGATTCCTGAAATTGCGCTCTGCTTCCACCGGGAAGGGATAGCCGCAGGGGCCGACGAAGACGAACGGCTCATCGTCTTGCGGCTGGCTGCCCACCGCGGAGGCGGTCGAATTCCTCGAGCCAACGATCGTAATGGACGATCAGCTTGTTGGCGTGGGAGACGAGGTCGGCCGGGATCAGCTCTGCTTTGCTGATCAGGAGATCACGCACGGCCAGGTTGCCCTCGCGGATGATCTTCGCTTCCAGATAGAGGTTCTTACCTGTCCAGCGGCTGAACGCGGCATGCGTCCGGTCAAGCTGGATCAAGATCGGCTGGAGCAACTCTGCCAGGACACACGCTTTGTGGGTGTGCACGTTTCCCCGGGAACCGGCTACGCGCTCGGCGGGGGAGTGATGGTCGGCGCAGGGGTTGGCTGCACCTCGCTTGCCGCATCGCGCACCGGGAAGAGCGCCACGTTCTCCGTCTCGGTGCGCAGATAGAGCACCGGCACGCCCCAACGCGCTCTTCGTCGGCCGTCCCGCGGATGAAGATCGCACGGCACCGTCCATCGGCAACCGCCTCGTCAATCCCCTCGCCGGCCGACAGGGGAGGCGGGCGGAGGCCTTGCTGAAGAGGATGGCGCTGGCGTCTTGCACTGTGAACTGCATCCCGATGATCGCAGGGATGCCGACGGGGGTCAGCGCGGGCACAACGCCGGTCCAGGCGCTGATCGCATTACGCCGGCCGCCTTCACAGGCGCCCAACACCACTAGGCGGATGCCGTCGTTAGCCAGGGTCGCGGCCAGCTTGGTGGCCGGGAAGAAGGCCGGTTCGCCGGCGGCATCCCGCAGGACGATGACGCCTTCCCCGTCCAAGCTGCCGTAGAGGCCTGCGATATTGCCGTGGAATTCCCCGTGCCGGAAAAATGAAAGATCAGCGGATCCTGGTCGGCTGCCTCCTCCACGGAGTCCACCGTGGCGTCCGGGAAGAAGTTCGGCTGCAGATTTGGCACGTTTTTCAACACGTCGGCGATGTTTTGGCGCTCAGTTTGTAGGTCGAGCGTGCGGTAGGCAGGTCGGTCGAGGTTGGCGAGCAGGATCGCCATGCGCTGCGGTCACGCGCTCGGCTCCAGCGTGGGGAGCGGCGTGCCAAGCACCTCGCGGCGCACCAGGAGATGCGGCGATCGAGCAGCAGGAAGCCTTCGAGGCCTTTCTGGCCTCTTGGCGTGTCGGGATGCGGGATATAGGCGAACTCCCAGGGCAGATCAGCCAGCGCGTAGGTGTCGAATTTGAGGCGAATGCGGAGTCCTTCGCCTTCTTTGAGCTGGGCGAGGCTGCTGTCGAGGAAGCCTCGCACTTTGGGCGGGAGAAGGTGCTTTTCGCCCAATGCTTCGCCCATGGCGATCATCTCGGGCAGCAACAAGACACGCTGATCGAGGCTGGGGATCTTCTCGCGCACAGTTACGGGCAAGGCGCTCTTCTCGCTGCCGGCGAGCGGGTATTCGCCAGCCGGCATGATGCTATGCACTTGGAAGACGTTCGCTGGTTCCGGTCGGTTTGTAGTCGAAGATGTTCAGGTCGAAGTTGCGGTACTTCATCGCCGTATCCCCTTTTGGTCTTCGCTGGATCCAGCATACTATAAAAAACGCTGTGATGCACTTTTGGGAAGCCGGCGTCAGGCTTGATACGTCCCCGCCGTAACATCGCCGCCCTCGCCCGTCCAATTGGTGTGGAAGAACTGGCCGCGGGGCCGATCCACCCGCTCGTAGGTGTGCGCGCTGAAGTAATCGCGCTGGGCCTGGGTCAAGTTGGCGGGCAGACGTCCCCGACGATAGCCATCGTAAAAAGCCAGGGCGCTGGACATGGCCGGAACCGGAACGCCCAACTCCACGGCGGTGGCGACGACCCGCCGCCAGGCCGGCTTGCAGCCGCCACTGCCTCTCGGAAATAGGGCGCAATCAGCAGGTTGGTCAGGTTCGGTTCGGCGTCGAACGCCTCTTTAATCTTACCCAGGAAGGCCGAGCGGATGATACACCCGCCACGCCACATCAACGCGATGCCGCCGAAGTTGAGATTCCAGTTGTACTCCGCCGCGGCCCGCATCAGCATGTAGCCCTGTGCATAGGAGACGATCTTAGACGCGTAAACCGCCTCTTCCAGATCGGCCGGGAAAAAAGACCTGTTGGTGGCCCATCACGCGGCCGCGAAGCGGCGGGCCCGAAGTAACTTGGCGGCCAGCCGCTCGTTCACCAGAGAGGACAGAACGCGGGCGAACACCGCCTCGCCAATCAGCGTGAGCGGTGCCCCTATCCAGCGCCGAGACAACCGTCCATTTGCCCGTGCCTTTCTGCCCGGCGCGTCCAGGATCAAATCCACCATCGCCTGACCGTCCGCGTCGCGATAGGCCAGAATATCGTGGGTGATCTGGATCAGGTACGATTCCAGCTTACCCGATTCCACCGGCTGAAGACGGCGCTCATCTCATCGTTGCTCATGCCCAGGCTTCGCTGCATCAAATGATACGCTTCGGCGATAATCTGCATGTCGCCATATTCGATGCCATTGTGCACCATCTTCATAAAATGACCGGCCCCGTTTTCGCCCACCCAATCGCAGCATGGCGGCCATCGGACACTTTGGCGGCGATGGCCTGGAAAATCGGTTTGACATGCCGCCAGCCGGCAGGTGAGCCACCCGGCATGATCGACGGCCCATGCCGGCGCCCTCCTCGCCCCCGGAAACGCCGGTGCCAACATAGAACAAGCCCTTGAGTCAACGTAGCCGGTGCGGCGGATGATCTCTTCGAAGTTAGAGTTGCCGCCATCAATAATAATGTCGCCGACGGTCTCACCGTCGCTCTGGTTCGAGCAGCGGGATCAGTTTCTGGATGAAGTCGTCTACCGGCTGCCCGGCCTTCACCAGCATCATCACCCGGTTCGCGGCCGTTTCGACGTTCGCGACCAGCTCCTCCAGCGAGTGAACACGATGATCGTCTTTCCCGCGGCACTGCCGTTGATGAACTCATCCACCACCGAGGTCGTGCGATTGTAAACCGCCACGGTGAAGCCGTGGTCGGCCATGTTCAGACAGGTTTGCCCATCACGGCCAGGCCGATAAGGGCGATGTCTGCTTGGGTCATGATTGCTCCTTTAATCAGCTGATAATTCGACGGAGGCGGGATCAGTGAGCGGGGGACTAGGGGCCCAGGACCAGGTGATGGCATACCGACCCCCTCGAACTGACGCAATCCTGAATGCCCAATCCCTAGTCCCTCGTTCCTCGTTCCTCGTTCCTACTCCCTACCTCTGAACCCGTGCCGAGCCGCCTTTGGCAAAGGCCGACCTGTTCCAGGGTCGCCATCGTCATGTCGCCCGGGAAGGTGGTCAGCAGCGCGCCGTGGGCCCAGCCGAGATTACGGCTTCCTGCTCCGGCTCGCCGGTCAGCAGGCCGTAGAACAGACCCGCGGCAAAGCCGTCGCCGCCGCCGATGCGATCTAGCACGTCGAGCTCGCAGGTGGGGCGAGACGTAGGTCTGGCCGTCGATCCAGGCCACCGCGCCCCAGCCGTGCCGGTTGGTCGAGTGCACTTCGCGCAGCGTGGTCGCGACGATCTTGACGTGCGGATGCTTCGCTGGACCTTGCCGATCATGCTGAAGAACGCGCTGGGATCGAGCTTGGATTTGGCGGCCACCTCCGGGCCCGGAATGCCCAGGCCCATCTGCAGGTCTTCCTCGTTGCCGATCAGGACATCGACGTTCTCGACGATGCGGCCGAGCACCGGCCGCGCGCGTTCCGGGCCGCCCACAGATGTTCCACAGTTTGGCGCGGTAGTTCAGGTCGAAGGAGGTGACTGCTCCAGCCGCCTTGGCGGCCTGCATGGCCTCGATGATGACTTCGCCGGTGGTCTCGCGAGAGGGCCGCGAAGATGCCGCCGCTGTGGAACCAGCGCACGCCGCTCCGCGAAGATTCTGCCCAGTCGAAGTCACCGGGTTTGAGCCGGGCGGCGGCCTCGTTCGAGCGGTTGTAGAAGACCACCGGCGCACGCACGCCCTGGCCGCGGTCGCTGTAGACGGTTGCCATGTTCGGGCCCGTGCACGCCGTCGTGCTTGAAGCGCTTGTAGAAGGGCTCGACGCCCATCGCGTGCACCCGCTCGGCGATCAGATCGCCGATGGGGTAGTCCACCATCGCGGTGGCGATGCCGGTGTTGCAGGCCGAAAGCAGTCGGCCAGGTTGGCGGCCACGTTGAACTCTCCGCCGCTGACATGGATCTGGCACGCGGTCGCTTTGCGGAAAGGCACGATGCCAGGATCGAGACGGTGCACGAGCGCGCCGAGCGAGACGAGATCCAGCGCACCTTCTGACTGAGGTTGAGGCCGTATTTCATTGTCTGCTCCTGCCGCCCGGAATAAAATCAGCATTGAAATTTTCATCCTCGGCACGTGGCCGCCGCCGTGATCGCCGCCGAATGAATTCGGCGTCTGGTATGCCAAACCCGCTGATGGCGGGTTAGCGGTGTGTGGTCCTGTAAAGCATTTCTCCAGCTTTCGGCACGTAAAGCACGCCCTCATCCTCGCGATTTTGCCAGTCAGCCGGATTGATCTGCGCCGGGTCCAGATAGCCGAGGTTCAGCCGGGCGCAGTCTTCGGGCGGGATCTTGCTCGCCAACGTCACCTTGACGTTGGGCTGTTCGACGCCGCCAACCATCACCCCGGAGCCACGCACGTGGGTGCTGTGTGCGAGCACGCCGAGGGGCACGTGTTTCAAGCGATCCCAGTCGGCCAGGAAATAAGGAAGGATGTGGTATCCGATTTCGTAGATGTATTTGCCGTGGACGTGGCTCACCACATCCAGGTGCCGTCGGCGCGTAGATCACGACCTCGCCGCCCGGCGCGACCGCGGGCTCTAGCTTGTACATCGCTTTTGCCGCGGTCCAGAGTTCGTCATACATCGCCGGCACGCGAGGAGAGCACACGGCGGAAGAGGGCTCGCGCACCAGCGGATGTGCCGCTGCGCAGAGAGATCAGCCGCCACGTTCCAGGCCTCGATCAGGTCACCGACGAAGATCCCTGCCAGGTCGTGTCCCTCGACAACCAGCGGGGCCAATGTGACAGGGGTCGGCAGGCGCTGCGCCGCCACGTGGATCATCGCACGTACAGGGGTGTCTTTGATGCCGATCGTCCTGACGACCGTCGCCGAGCGCGCCGAGCCAATGGGTGGCGTTGATGACATCCGGCCCGGAGATGCCGGGGAACAAATACTTAGCGCCGCCGGAAAAGCCGACAACCTCATGCGGGAAGACCGGGCCGAGGATCAATATCTGATCATATGCCAGCACGGCCCTGTTGATGCGGATATCCACCTCATCCGGCAGCGATGGGTGCCAGC